>JAGIBK010000001.1:600000-900000 GCA_017744355.1 bacterium
CAGCCAGGAGGATGCCAACTGGAAGAGCCTCGCGCAGACGAGCGCCGCGGAAGCCTTCGGCGAGCTCGATCGCACCCGAAAGGGCAAGCTTTCTTCCGCCGACGCGGGCTTCGCCGGCGACGAGCTGAAGCAGTTCGATCAGGACCGGGACGGCATGCTCTCGCAGCTCGAAGCCGTGGCCTTTGCCATGCGCCTCACCGACGCGCTGCGCGACACGACCACCGAGCCCCCGCTCCAGACCAAGCCCGCCAACCCTGCCCTGCCGCTCTTGAACGACTTCAACCCGACGGCGCAGGCCAACGAGGCCGAGCTGCTGGTCGATGCCGACCAGATCTACCCCGCCATGCTCGCGGCCATCCGGGATGCCAAGCGCTCGGTCCAGATGGACTACTATTTGCTCGGCGGCGCGATCGGGGATCAATTCGCCGACGCCCTCATCGCCAAGGCGCGCGAAGGCGTCCAGGTGCGGGTCATGCTCGACGGCTGGGCCGCCAACCAGGGCGGGCCGACCGGTGCCCAGCTCAAGCCCGTCATCAAGCGCCTGCAGGAGGCGGGCGTCGACCAGCGCTTCTACCCCATCGAATGGCTGCCCCGTAACCCCGGCTGGCTCGCCAACCGCTTTTTGATCGACCACAACAAGCTGCTGGTGCTGGATCGTGAGAGCGCGTTCGTCGGCAGCATGAACCTCTTCGACATGGCGGTCATGAACCACGACCTGATGGTCAAGCTGCGCGGCCCCATGGCCCAGGAGCTCGGCGGGATGATGGACGAGGAGTGGCCCACCCCTCGCGCCCTGCCGGCCCCGGTCGCCGTCACCCCCGGCCCTAACACCAGCTTGATCCGCGGCACCAAGACGAGCGTGCGCGAGCGCAGCACCAAGGACATGCTGCTCCAGAACATGGCGCAGGCGCGCAAGAGCGTCTACATGGCCATCTTCGACTTCTCGGATCTGGAAGTGGTCGACGGCCTCATCGCCGCTCATCGCCGGGGCCTCGACGTGCGGGTGCTGGTCGATCGCCACAACACCAACGAGAAGTACGTGCCCCTGGCGCATTACGTAAACATCTACGGCATGCCCAACCTCTCGCCGGTCTCGCGCCTGGTCCAGGCCAAGGTGCCGGTCAAGTGGTTCGATCCCGTCCAGCGGGACTCCGAGCTGCACATGAAGATGACCGTCCTCGACGGCAACAAGGCGATGCTGGGTTCGACCAACTATACCTACCAGGCCTTCAACAACTTCCGCGAAACCGGCATCGAGATCTCGGGCGGTCGCACGGTGGAGCAGCTCACCACCATGTTCGAGGCAGACTGGCAGGGCCGCGGGACCGCCGCAACCTCGCTGACCTTCAAGGAGCGAGTGGTGGCGAAGGTCTCCGACTACATGGAGCGCAAGCGCCTCGGCTGGTGGTAGTCGCGCCATCCGCTTTTACCGAACCGCGCCCTTCTCGCAAAATGCGAGAAGGGCGCGGTTCGGTATTTTGACCCTTCCTCCGCCCTTGCGTATCGGTGCTCAGGTTGGCATATATGAGGCGAAATTGTGTGGCATAGCAATCGTCCTTGTTTTCAAGCAGCCTCATCACCGATAGATGGGAGAGGACTATGGCCGGCAAGCACAGGAAAGCGCCCATGGCTTCTCGAGATGCCCGAGTCGCGCGCGCGTACGCCCCGCCCTCCGAAGAACAGCTGAAGACCCTCCTGGAAGCGATGCTCCGGGCCAAGAACGGGGATTTCTCGGTGCGCCTTCCCCTCGTTTCCGATGGCGTGCTGGCCGACATCTTCCAGGCGTTCAACGGCTTCGTCGAGATCAACCAGAAGGTCACGGACGAGCATCTGCGAATTCGGCGGGTCATCGGGCAGGAAGGCCACATGGGCGAGCGGGCGAACCTCGCCGGCCTGCAAGGGAGCTGGAAGCTCACCCTCGACGCCATCAACCTTCTCATCGAGGACCTCATCCAGCCCATCTCGGAGGTGGGCCGCGTCATCATCTCGGTTGCCGAGGGCGATCTCACCCACAAGATGCCGCTGGAAATCGAGGGTGTGGCGATCAAGGGCGAGTTCCTGCAAATCGGCACCACCGTCAATCAGATGGTGGACCAGCTTAACGCGTTTGCGGGTGAGGTCACCCGGGTGGCTCGCGAAGTGGGCTCGGAGGGCAAGCTGGGCGGTCAGGCCCAGGTGAAGGGCGTGAGCGGCACCTGGAAGGACCTGACCGAGAGCGTCAACTTCATGGCCGGTAATCTGACCAACCAGGTGCGCAACATCGCCCAGGTCTCGACCGCGGTCGCCAAGGGCGACCTGTCGCAGAAGATCACGGTGGATGTCAGGGGCGAGATGCTCGAGCTCAAGAATACCCTCAACACCATGGTGGACCAGCTCAACTCCTTCGCGAGCGAAGTGACGAGGGTCGCCCGAGAGGTGGGATCCGAGGGGAAGCTGGGCGGCCAGGCCGAGGTCAAGGGGGTGAGTGGGACCTGGCGCGATTTGACCGACAGCGTCAACTTCATGGCCGGGAACCTCACCAACCAGGTGCGAAACATCGCCCAGGTCTCGACGGCGATCGCCAAGGGCGACCTCTCTCAGAAGATCACGGTGGATGTCAAAGGCGAGATGCTCGAGCTCAAGAACACCATCAACACGATGGTGGACCAGCTTAACGCGTTTGCGGGTGAGGTCACCCGCGTGGCCCGCGAGGTCGGTTCGGAAGGGATGCTGGGGGGCCAGGCTCAGGTAAAGGGTGTCAGCGGGACCTGGAAGGACCTGACCGAGAGCGTCAACTTCATGGCCGGTAATCTGACCAACCAGGTGCGAAACATCGCGCAGGTCTCGACCGCGATCGCCAAAGGCGACCTGTCGCAGAAGATCACGGTGGACGTCAAAGGCGAGATCCTGGAGCTGAAGAACACCATCAACACCATGGTCGACCAGCTCAACTCGTTCGCGAGCGAAGTCACCCGCGTGGCCCGGGAAGTGGGCTCGGAGGGCAAGCTGGGGGGCCAGGCGCAGGTGAAAGGCGTCAGCGGCACCTGGCGGGACCTGACCGAGAGCGTCAACTTCATGGCCGGGAATCTGACCAATCAGGTGCGAGGCATCGTTCAGGTCGTGACGGCGGTCGCCAACGGCGATCTGAAGAAGAAGCTACGGCTCGAGGTCCGGGGCGAGATCGCGGACCTCGCCGAGACCATCAACAACATGACCGACACGCTGAGCCTCTTCTCGGACCAGGTCATCTCGGTGGCCCGCGAGGTCGGCATCGAAGGGAAGCTCGGTGGGCAGGCGAAAGTCCCTGGCGTCAGCGGCACCTGGAAGGATTTGACCGACAACGTCAACCAGCTGGCCGAGAACCTCACCAATCAGGTGCGCGCCATCGCCGAGGTTTCGACCGCCGTCACGAAGGGGGATCTCAGCCGCTCCATCAGCATCCATGCCAAGGGCGAGGTGGCGGAGCTCAAGGACAACATCAACCAGATGATCGCGAACCTCAGGGCGACGACCAAGCAGAACACGGAGCAAGATTGGCTGAAAACCAATCTCGCCAAGTTCACGGGCCTCATGCAGGGGCAGAAGAGCCTGATGGGGGTCGCGAAGCTCATCATGTCCGAGCTGACACCCGCGGTCGGCGGCCAGCACGGGGTCTTCTACCTGGCGGAAAGCGGCAAGACCGGGGATAGCACCCTGAAGCTCATCAGCAGCTATGCGTATCGAGAGCGAAAGAACCTTGCCAATCGCTTCCACCTCGGTGAGGGCCTGGTCGGACAGTCCGCGCTGGAGAAGCAGAGCATCTTGCTCTCGCACGTGCCAGACGACTACATCAAGATCTCGAGCGGTCTCGGCGAGGGCTCACCGGTCAACATCATCGTGCTGCCCGTGATCTTCGAAGGGGAGGTCAAGGCCATCATCGAGCTCGCCTCCTTCGAGCCCTTTAGCCCCATCCATCAGAGCTTCCTGGAGCAGCTCATGGATCGCCTGGGGGTCGTGATGAACACCATCTCGGCCACCATGCGCACCGAGGAGCTGCTCCAGGAGCTCACCCGCTCCAATGCGATGCTCGAAGGGCAGACCAAGAGTCTGGAAGACAAAGCACGGCTGCTCGAAGTGAAGAACAAAGAAGTCGAGCTTGCGAGCGCATCGCTCGAAGAAAAGGCCAAGCAACTGGCCCAGGTCTCCAAGTACAAGTCCGAGTTCCTCGCCAACATGTCGCACGAGCTGCGCACCCCGCTCAACAGCATCATGATCCTGGCCAAGCTCCTGGCGGAGAACAAGGACCAGAACCTGACGCCAAAGCAGGTGGAGTTCTCGAGCACCGTCTACACGGCAGGCAACGATCTGCTCAACCTCATCAACGAGATCCTGGATCTCTCCAAGGTGGAGTCGGGCAAGATGGAGATCGCCGCCAAGCACGTTTCGCTCGACGACCTCTTGGCGTATCTGGAGGTCACCTTCAGGCCCATGGCCCAGCAGAAAGGCCTCGATTTCCTGGTCATGACCGAGCCCGGAACACCGGATAGCCTCTACACGGACGAGCAGCGCCTCCAGCAAATTCTGAAGAACTTGCTCTCCAACGCCTTCAAGTTCACGGAGCACGGTCAGATCGTCTTGCGCATCGGCTTGGCGGAAAAGGGCACCCTCTTCCGGAGCGCGGGCTTGAAAGAGGCCGACCAGGTCCTGGCCTTCTCGATCACCGACACCGGACCGGGCATCCCCAAGGACAAGCAGAGCGTCATCTTCGAGGCTTTCCAGCAGGCCGACAGCTCCATCGCTCGCAAATACGGCGGCACGGGGCTGGGGCTGACCATCAGCCGCGAAATCGCCAACTTGCTCGGCGGCGAGATTCACCTCCAGAGCGAAGTGGGCAAGGGAAGCACCTTTACGCTCTTCCTGCCCCGGAAATTCGAGGGGCCCATCGCGCCGCGGCCCGTCTTCGAGGCCCGTCGGCCCGAGGCCATCGCCAATCGCTTGAGCGTGACGATGCTCGAAGAGCCCCTCGCCGAGGCGAAACCTAGCGAGCCAAAGTCCGGCGAGCCAAGCGAGCTCGCCGTGGCGGACGATCGAAACGATCTCAAGGTTGGCGACAAGGTCTTGCTCATCGTGGAGGATGACCTGGCTTTTGCCCGGATCCTCCTGACGATGGCCAGAGAAAAGGGCTTCAAAGGGATCATTGCGCCGAACGGCGAGACGGCGATCGCCCTCATCCAGCGCTATCATCCCAACGCGATCAGCCTCGACCTCAAGATGCCGGACGTGAGCGGCTGGGACGTCATGAATTGGATCCGAAGCCATCCTCGCTACAGCCAGATTCCTGTCTTCGTCATCTCGGTGGTCAGCAGACCGGAACAAGAGAACAAACTTGGCGCCTTCGCCTACCTCCAGAAGCCCGTGGCCAAGGAACAGCTCGAAAGCCTGCTTGGACAGGTTTCGGCCATCCTCGAGAAAAAGGTCGGAAGCGTGCTGGTCCTCGACAGCGATGCAGCGAAGCGCAACGAGATCATGCGCCTACTCGAAGCCGAAAACCTCGAATTGACCGCTGTCGCGACGGGCGCCGAAGCCATCGCAGCGCTCAAGGAAAAGGCTTTCGATTGCCTGGTCACGAAGGGTGGGATTGCCGACATGACGCCCGAGGAGCTCTGGGAGCGCCTGGGCTTGGAGCTCGAGATCCAGAACCTCCCCCTTCTCATCCACGTCGGGCAAGACCTCTCGGAGGCGGACATGAACCGTCTCAAGCACCTGGCGGCCGCCTTCGGCTACAAACCCCCGGCTGCCCCCATGCACGAACCGTCGGAACCCGCGCCGCCCTCGCCGCCTGAATCCCATCCGCCCGGAGAGGCCCAGGCCTTACTCTCGGAGCGAACGGTGCTCATCGTGGACGACGACGTGCGCAGCATCTTCGCGCTGGCGAGCGCGCTCGAAGCCTACGGCATGACGGCCTTGTTCGCGGAGAACGGGCAGGACGGCATCAGCACCCTCAAGGCCCACCCGGACATCGACCTGGTCCTGATGGACATCATGATGCCCGAGATGAGTGGGTACGACGCCATGCGGATCATTCGCGCGATCCCAGCCTTCAAGGGCCTTCCCATCATCGCGCTGACGGCCAAGGCCATGCCGGGCGACCGAGAAGAGGCCCTCAAGGCCGGAGCCTCCGACTACATCGCCAAGCCCGTCGACCTCGATCAGCTCGTCGCGCTCCTGAGTCGCTGGCTCCCTGCCAAGATCGGCAAGGCAGGCTAGCATGCCGAAGGAAGAGAAGGTCAATATCCTGCTGGTGGACGATCAGCCCGAGGAGCTTCTGGCGCTCGAGGCGAGCCTGGCGAGCCTCGATCAGAACCTGATCCTCGCCAGGAGCGGCGAAGCGGCGTTGAGGTTTCTGCTGGATGGCGAGGCCGCCGTCATCGTCCTCGACATCCAGATGACGGGGATGGATGGCTTCGAGGTCGCCAAGGCCCTCAAGCAGCGCAAGAAGACGCGCCGGATCCCCATCATCTTCATGACCGGCGCCTACCGAGAAGAGCGCTTCGCCTTTCGAGGCTACGCCCTCGGGGCGGTCGATTACCTGACCAAACCCTTCGAGCCGGAGATCCTGCGCCAGAAGGTCACGGTCTTCGTGGATCTCGCCCTCTACGAGGCGGAGCTGGCTGCTCACGTGGATGAGCTCGACGCTCAAAAGCGTCTGATCGAGGAAGTTTTCGCCAACACGCCTGCCGGCATCGTCTACCTGGATGCTTCGCTGGTCTTCTTGTCAGCCAACGCGGTGGCGCTCGATCTGCTCGATAAGACGCGCGAGGAGCTCATCGGCCGTCCTGCGTCGGAGGCGATCGCCGATAAGCCGAACTTGCTCGAAGCGTTGCGGCAGGTTCAGGCGCGCAAGGAACCGTATAAGCTGCCCGAGCTCATGGATGGTTGTCCACGAGAAGGGAGTATCCCCCCTTGTTACGAGGTTCTCCTCCATCCGGTCCTCGAGAAGGAGGCGGCGCTCAAAGGGGTGCTCGTCTTCTGCACGAACGTCGCCGATCGGGTGGCCCGTGAGCGCTTGCAGCTGACCCAGATCGAGACCCTCCAGAAGGTGGACACCCTTAAGGACGAGTTCCTGTCGGTTGTCAGTCACGAGCTGAGAACCCCGCTCAACGCCATCATGGGGTTTGCCGACATTCTGGAGGACGGGCTCCAGGGCCCCCTCAACCCCGAGCAGCATGGCAGCGTGAAGAAGATCGTCAAAGGCGCGGATCAGCTGGTCAAGCTCGTCAACAACTTGCTCGATCTTTCCCGGGTCCGCGCGGGGCAGTTCAAGCTGAGCTACGATCGCGCGGATTTTGCGCCCGCGATCGAGGAGACCGTCGCGCTGCTGGAAGAGTTTGCGAGCGAGAAGCGGATCACGATCAACACCCACCTCGAGGGACCGCTGGTGGTCGAGTGCGACATGCGGCGGATGCTTCAGGTCCTGTACAACGTGCTCGAGAACGCCATCAAGTTCAGCTACGAAGGCGGGACGGTCGCGATCAGCGGCAAGATCGAGGACGCGGAAATGGTCATCGCGGTCGAGGACGCCGGGATCGGCATCGCCCCGGAGAACCTGTCCAAGATCTTCGAGCGCTTCACCCAGGTCGACATGAGCACGACGCGGGAGGCCGGCGGGACGGGGCTCGGCCTCAGCATCGCAAAGGTCCTGGTCGAGGCCCATGGAGGGCATATCGTGGCGAGGAGTCCGGGGCTCGAGAGGGGCGCTACCATTTGCTTCAGCATTCCGATCGAACAGGTCGAGCTGCCCTGCTGAGGCCTCAAGTTTGCTTGCCGTCTTCCCACATCAGTTCGAGATCGAGCTGCATGGTGACCGTGGTGCCGACCAGGACGCCGCCGGCTTCGAGCGGGACGTTCCAGACCAGGCCGAACTCGTGGCGATCGATGGTGCCGCTCGCGCTCAGGCCGCTCCTGAGCACCCCCCATGGGTCCTTCTTGGGAGGGCCCGCGAACTCGCCCTCGACCACGATCTCGCGCGTGACGTCGCGGATGGTGAGGTTCCCGTAGACCCGGAAGACGTTGTTGCCCAGGGCCTGGATGCGGGTGCTTTCGTACGTCATGGTCGGGTAGTGCGCCACGTCGAAGAACTCGGCCGAGCGCAGGTGCTTGTCGCGCTCAGCTTCGTTGGTGTCGATGCTCGCCACCTGGATGGTGCCGCTGAACTTGGAGTGGATGAGGTCCTCCTCGTTGAGCTGGATGTTGGCCTCGTACTCGCTGAATCGCCCCCGGACCTTGGTCACGATGTGGCGGATGGTGAAGCCCACGTTGCTGTGCCTCTTATCGATGACCCATGGCATGGCGGCCTCCTTTGCGCGGGTTGCGGGATCAGCGCGCGGCGATCCCCATGATCTCGAGATCCACCCGGTCGTCAATGGGTCGGAACAAGAGGCTCGGGCGCTCGATGCCGTACTCGGATAGCAGCACCGAGAAGCGGCTGGTCACCTCAAGGCGAGGGCCGTTCAGGCTGCCGCTCAGCGACACCGTGATCGGACGGCTCATCCCCCTGAGGGTGAGCGTACCCGTTCCTGTGCCCTCGGCGCGGGTCTGGCTGCCGCTCGTTTGCTTGTTGACCCAGCTGACGCGCTCGATGACGAGGATGGCCTCGGGATAGCGCGCCGCGCTCATGACCGAGAGCATGTTGCGATCGCGGTTGCGGTTGCCGCTGTCGAAGGAGGCGAGGGGCACGGTGAACCGCAAGGGGAGCACCAGCTCGGGAGATGTCCCCGGCGTGATCGAAACCGCCCCCGACAGCTGGTGCGAGACTCCCGTGGCGCCGTGCAACGGGTGGCTCACGCGGTAGGTCACGGTGCTCTCGGGGGTGAAGGAGTAATGCAGCGGCTCGGCCCCCCAGGCGGGTGCCTGGAGCGCTGTGATGCCGAGCATCACCCCGAGCCCGAATGGGCGAACGTTAGAAGTCAAAGACGATCACCCCCGCTGAGAGGGTCATCAGACCGAGGGTCGTGCCGCCGGCGATGCCGTGGGTGCTGGGGGGGATGCGACCGGTGGCGGTCAAGATCCCGAGGGTGACGGTGGTTGCGAGGGCCGCGCCGTGAAGCCACCCCAGGTTGCGGTGGATCGTCACCGCGTCCCACCCCGAGCGCTCGATGGGATAGCCCGACGGAGCGGTGAGGGCGAGGCCCGCGGCTCCCAGGTAGAGGCCCGTCGTGATGCCACCGAGACCCATGTGGATGCTCTGGAAGAGCGCGTGCTGTTCGGGTGCCGAGAAGTTGGTGGCGTAGAGCCCAAGCCCCGCGGTCAGGACCATGCTGCCGAGCGCGGCGAGTGCCAAGCCTTGATGCAACTGTAACTGGTTGCCACGGATGGCGGCCTCGCGATCGAGACGCTCGGCATCCGAGGCCGCGGGCAAGGGGAGCGGTTCGGCGAGCGCCTGAGGAGCGAAGACGAGGCCGCTTGCGAGCATGCCGCCGTAAGCGAGTGACATGAGGCGACCGAGAACAGGCTGCATGGGTGGCACGGTCATGGGATTCTCCTCGAAGGCGATGGGCCCGCCATGGATACGAGCAAGCGTAGCGCGCCGAGTGCCTCAGGAATTGTGCACCCCAGCCAAAAGAGTTCGGCGGTCGCGTTGGGCTTGCTTGCCTGCTGTTCGGCTACCATCGTTGCGTTTCGGACGTGAGGAGAGGAGGCCGCGATGCGCCTGCTGGGGCCCGTGCTTTTGCTGGTTCTTGTCCTAGCGGGGAGCTGCACCTCTGCTCCTGCCGGGGGCGGGGGCGGGCCGAAACCCACCCCAACGCCCAGCGCGGCGCCGACAGGCAGCGAGCAACCCGCAGCCAATGCCGTGACGGTGACGGTCCGCAACTTCGCGTTCCAGCCCGCGACGGTCGAGATCCCACGCGGCGGCACGGTGACCTGGCGCTTCGAGGACGCGGTGGCTCACAACGCCAAGTCCGTCGAGGGCTCGGCCTTTGCCTGGGACTCGGGGTTGCACCGCAACGGTGAGACGTTTACCCAGCGCTTCGACAATGCGGGAACCTTCGAGTACCTCTGCACGCCCCACCCCAACATGCGCGCCAAGGTGGTCGTTCGCTGAGCCCCCCTTCGTCTTGACCGGCCGATTGGTGCGCGCCATCATGAGGGCATGACGCGTATTGCCTTGATTACCGGTGCGTCCCGCGGTCTGGGACGGGCGCTTTCGCACGCGCTCGCAGCCAAGGGGTGGGTCCTCGTCTTGACCGCTCGCGGCGCAGAGGCGCTTCAGGAGGTGTGCGACGATCTCGCGGATAAGACCTGGGTGCAAGGAATCCCGGGCGACGTGGCCGATCCTCTGCACCGCGCGCGCCTCGCGGAGGCCGTTCGGTCCCTGGGCGGCCTGGATTTGCTGGTCAACAACGCCGCGATCCTCGGCCCGAGCCCCCGGCCCCAGCTCCTGGACTTCCCCCTCGACGAGCTGGAGCGCGTTTGCCGCATCAACGCCCTGGCGCCTCTTGCCATGGTTCAGGACCTTCGTGACCTGCTCAGGCCGGGGGCTTGCGTGGTCAACGTAAGCAGTGATGCGGCTCCCGATTGCTACGAAGGCTGGGGCGGATACGGGGCGAGTAAGGCCATGCTCGATCACCTCTCGGGCACTCTCGCCCTCGAGAACCCCCAGTGGCGGATTTACTGGGTCGATCCGGGCGAGATGCGCACCCAGCTCTTCCAGGAGTCGTGCCCCGGCGAGAACCTCAACTACCTGCATCCGCCGGAGGTCAGCGTGCCCGCCTTTCTCGACCTGATCGAGGGCCACAAGCCGAGCGGCCGCTACTTCGCCCAGGACGCGGAAGCGCTGTATCCCAGCCTCTAAGAGGGCTTGCGCCTTTCGTCGCGTTGACAACCGCGCTCGACTTCTTTATCCTGTCTTAACGTTTAGGTCGCCTGGCTAGGGGAAATCCGGTGAGAATCCGGTGCTGTCCCGCAACGGTAAGCGAGTTCGTCTCGTAAGCCCGATCGCCTACCAGGATTGACGCGTGTCCCAGCTCTTCGAGGCAAAAGAGTGGCATGCATGCGGGCGATCCTCTGTCCCCGCCATGCTCCTTCCACGCCTCGCGGTACGGACCGCGGCTCACGCGTGAGGAGCACCCATGCCCAACCACAACCCCATCACTCCCGATCGGTCAGCGCCGATCCGGATCGTCGAGACCGTCTTTCCCGGCGCCACGAACCACTACGGCACCATGTTCGGGGGCAAGGTCCTCGAACTCATGGACCGTGCCGCCTTCCTGGCCGCTTCCCGCTTCGCGCAGCAGGCCATGGTGACGGCCTCCACCGAGCGCATCGACTTTCACCACCCGATCAAGCACGGCCACATGGTCGAGGCGATCGCGCACGTGGTCCACACCGGCCGTACCTCGCTGACCGTACGGGTCAGCCTCTACGCCGAGGACCCGCTCCGCGCGACCCGTGAGCATGCGACGGATGGTTACTTCCACATGGTCGCGGTGGACGCCGACGGCAAGCCGACCTCGGTGCCGACGCTCGTCGCCGAGACCCCCGAGGCGAAGGCCGAGTGGGAGTTCGTCGCCCATCTGAAGGCGAGCCGCCTGCGGAGGGCCCATGCCTAGCGCTATGACCCTCGAAGGCCTTTCGCGGGTGCTCACGCCTGACGGCAGCACCCCCTACGACGCCTGGTCCCTGAATCCCGCTTCCGAACTCGAACCGAGCGAGATCCTCCTCGACGTGGAGCGCCTGAATCTCGACGCCACCAGCTTCCGCGACCTGTGGGAGCGTCACGGGGGCGACCAGGATGAGGTGGCGGCCGAGGTGCTCGCCATCGTGGCCGAGCGCGGCAAGATGCACAACCCTCGCACCGGCTCGGGTGGGGTGATGATGGGGCGCGTGGCCCAAATCGGAGGCGATCGCCTCGGCGAGATCGCCCTGGGCGAGCCCGTGGTGACGCTTGTCTCCAACACCGTGGTGCCGCTTTCCCTCTCGGCGGTCCGAGGCATGGACGCCAACACCCACCAGCTCGCGGTCGAAGGCCGCGCGATCCTCTCGCCGGCCGCACGCTACGCGCGGATCCCGGCCGACCTACCCTTGCCACTCGCGCTCGGCGTCTTCGATGTGTGTGGGGTCGTGCCCCAGACCCGACGGCTCGCAAAGCCCGGCGCGCGGGTGCTCGTCATCGGGGCCGCCGGAAAGGCCGGCTTGCTTGCCACCTATGCGGCCGCCGAGGCGGTGGGCCCCGAGGGCCAAGTCGTCGCGGTGGTTCCCTTGAGGCACGAGCTGTCGCGCCTCAAGGACCTGCCGGAGTGGGTGACACCGGTGCTCGCCGACGCCACCCGCGCCCCCGAGCTGAGCCGCGCGGTGCTCGAAGCTTCCGGCGGCGACCTGATGGACGGGGTGATCGACTGCGCGAGCGCCCGGGGCACCGAGGTGGGGGCGGTGGCGTGCTGCCGGGAGGGCGGCGAGATTTACTACTTCAACATGGCGACCTCGTTCCAGGCGGCAGCGCTCGGCGCCGAGGCGGTGGGGCGCGACGTGCGGATGCTCGTCGGGTTCGGCCTCCTGCCGTCGGCGCCCGAGGAGGCACTTGCGCTGGTGCGCGAGCAGCCCGTCCTGCGCGAGCGCCTGGAAGCCATGACAGGTTCCTAGACAACTGAAAGGATGAGCGCATGCAGGTAATCAAGCGGGACGGCACGAAGGAAGACGTCCAGTTCGACAAGATCCTCCGCGCGGCCACTCGGGCCTGCGAAGGATTGAGGGGGGTGGACCCCATCGAGATCGCGAAGCAGACCATCGCCGGGCTGCACGAGGGGAGCACCACCCGCGAGCTGGACGAGCGGTCCATCGCAACAGCCGTCATGCTGGTGACCGAGGAGCCCGACTACTCGCGCGTCGCTGCGCGCCTGCTCTCGGCCTACGTGGCCGAGGAGGTCGGCTGCGATCGCACCTTCGGGGCGTACCTGCGCGAGGCCGAATTTCTAGGCCTGCTCGATCCGGCGGTTCGTGCGCTCGCCGAGTCGGCCCTCGCGGCGATCGAAGCGGCCTTGGACCACGGGCGCGACGGCCACTTCGAGTACTTCGGCCTCAAGACGGTCTACGACCGCTACCTGCTGCGCCATCCCCGCTCCCGCCAGGTCATCGAACGGCCCCAGTGGATGTTCATGCGCGTGGCGCTCGGCCTCTCCGAAACGGTCGAAGAGGCGATCGCCTTCTACGACATCGTCAGCGCCTTCCGGTACATGCCGGCGTCGCCGACCCTCTTCAACTCGGGCACCCGCCACCCGCAGATGTCCTCGTGCTACCTGCTGACGGTGGGCGACGACTCGCTGGAGGGGATCTACAAGGCTTACGCCGATTGCGCCCGCCTCTCCAAGTGGTCGGGTGGGATCGGCATCGACTGGACTCCCGTGCGCGGCTCGGGGGCGCTCATCAAGGGCAACAACGGGGTGAGCAGCGGCCTGGTGCCGTTCCTCAAGGTGCTCGATTCGTCGGTGCATGCGGTGAATCAGGGGGGCAAGCGCAAGGGCGCGGCGGCCATCTACGTGCAGCCCTGGCACCCGGACATCGAGGCCTTCCTCGAACTGCGAAACAACACCGGCGCCGAGGAGCGGCGCACTCACCACCTCAACCTGGCTCTCTGGATTCCCGATCTCTTCATGCGTCGGGTCGAAGCAGACGGCGACTGGAGCCTGTTCTGCCCCTCGGAGCACCCCGAGCTGGTCGATCTGTGGGGCGAGGCCTTCGAGGCCCGCTACACCCAGCTCGAAGCCGATGGCTATGCCCGCAAGACCCTGAGCGCCCGCGCCCTCTACGGCCGCATGATCCAGACCCTCGCCGAGACGGGCAACGGCTGGATGTGCTTCAAGGACACCGCCAACGCACGCTCGGCCCAGACCCTGCTGCCGACGAACGTGATTCACTCGAGCAACCTCTGCACCGAGATCCTGGAGGTCACGAGTGGGGCCGAGACCGCTGTGTGCAACCTGGGCTCGGTGAACCTCGCCGCATGCGTCACCAAGGACGGCCGGGTGGACTGGGACGGCTTGCGCGAGGTCGTGCGCCTCGCCGTGCGCTTCCTCGATCGCGTCGTGGACCGCAACTTCTACCCCACCCCCGAGGCGGCGGCCTCCAATCAGCGCTGGCGGCCGGTGGGCCTGGGCCTGATGGGCCTCCAGGACCTGTTCTTCAAGCTGCGTCTGCCCTTCGAGTCGGATGAGGCGCGCCAGCTCTCGAACCGCCTCTCGGAGGTCATCTACTTCGAGGCCCTCTCGGCGAGCGCGGGCGATCGCTTCCCCGCCTTCGAAGAGTCGCGCTACGCCCAGGGCCAGCTCCAGTTCGACCTGGCGAAGGAAGCAGGACAACCCGTGCCCGCCCTGCACGAGGACTGGGAGGCCCTGCGCGCGCGCATCCAGCGCGACGGGGTGCGCAACAGCCTGCTGGTTGCGATCGCGCCGACCGCGACCATCGGGTCCATCGTCGGCAGCTACGAGTGCATCGAACCCCAGGTCTCCAACCTCTTCAAGCGCGAGACGCTCTCGGGCGAGTTCCTGCAAATCAACCGCTACCTGGTGCGTGACCTCCAGGCCCGGGGCCTCTGGACCAGCGCGGTGCGCGCCCAGCTCGTGTCGAGCGAAGGCTCGATCCAGAACATCCCCGAGATCCCGGAGGACCTCAAGGCTCTGTACAAGACCGCCTGGGAGATCTCGCAGAAGGCGCTCATCGACATGGCGGCCGAGCGCTCGGCCTTCATCTGCCAATCCCAGTCCCTGAACCTGTTCCAGGAAGAGCCCACCCTGGGCAAGCTCTCCAGCATGTACATGTACGCCTGGAAGCGCGGCCTCAAGAGCACCTACTACCTGCGCAGCCGCGCCAAGACCCGCATCCGCAAGACCACCGTCGAAGCCGTCGTCGACTCGGCGGCGATCGCCTGCTCTCTCGAAAACCCTGAATCCTGCGAGGCCTGTCAATAATGCTGCTCGACCCTCATCTGGAGCTGACGCTCCGTCCCATGCGCTATCCCCAGTTCTTCCAGCTGTACCGGGATTCGCTCAAGAACATCTGGACCACCGACGAGATCGACTTCTCGGTGGACATCGCCCACCTCAGGGACCGCATCAGTCCCCAGGAGGCGCATCTCATCAAGCGCCTGGTGGCCTTCTTCGCCACCGCCGACAACATCGTGGCGCACAACCTGGTCCTCAACCTCTACAAGCACGTCAACTCGCCGGAGTTCCGGATGTTTCTCGGCAAGCAACTCTTCGACGAGATGCTGCACGTGGAGACCTACCTGCTCCTGGTCGATACCTACCTGCCGGATCCGGACGAGCGGGCCGAGGCCTTCACCGCCTACCAGAACATCCCGAGCGTCAAGCTCAAGGCGGACTTCGCCTTCCGCTACATGGACGCCATCGAGGATCTGGACAAGCTCGACACCGACGAGAAGCGCCAGCAGTTCGTCCTGAACCTCATCTGCTTCGCGGCCTGCATCGAGGGGCTGTTCTTCTTCGGGTCCTTCGCCTACGTCTACTTCCTGCGCAGCAAGGGCTTGCTGCCTGGTCTTGCGACGGCGACCAACTGGGTCTTCCGGGACGAGAGCATGCACATCACCGCCGCCATGAAGGCGCTCGAAGCCATCCGTCTCGAGTACCCGCACCTCTTCGGGCCGGAGCTCGAAGGACTGATCCACCGCATGCTGGACGAAGCCATCGCGGTCGAGCTCCAGTTCTGCGAGGATGCCCTCCAGTTCGGCATCACCGGCTTGACCAAGGGTCAGATGACCCAGTACCTCCAGCACTGCGCGGACCTGCGCCTGCAGGAGATGGGCTTCACACCGCGCTACCGGGTCTCGAACCCCTTCCCCTTCATGGCGCTGCAGGACGTCCAGCCCCTGACCAACTTCTTCGAGAAGCGCGTCACGGAGTACCAGAAGGGCTTCGACCTCAAGATCGAAAAGATCAGCTTCGAGGAAGCGTTCTAGATGAAAAGGCGCCCCCCACGATAACGTGGGGGGCGCCTTTTTTCTGGTAAAGGGGACGCGCTAGGCGAGCCCCAGAGCTGCGCGCGCCTCTTGGGCCACTTGCAGTGCCGTCTGGGGGCTGGTGTGGCTTTCCCAGATGAGCCGGTTCTTCAAGAGGGCGAAGGCGAAGCCGGTCTCGGGATCCGCGAAGCCGATGCTGCCCCCGGCACCCGGATGCCCGAAGGCCCGCCGCCGCTCGCTCATCGGTGAGCCCGAGGTGCCGAGGAAGTAGCCGAGCGCCTTGGGGATGGTCTCGTCCAGCACCGGGTCAAGGGCGTCGAACTGGAGCGCGGTGGCCGCCGCCATGCGCTCGGGGGTGAACAGGCGCACGCCATCCACCTCGCCGATCAAGGACGCGTACATCTTGGCCAGGGCCCGCGCCGTCATGACGCCGCCTGCAGCCGGGATCGAGGCCTGACGAACGTCCGGGCGGTTGTAGACCTTGGGCGACGGAGTCACCGCGATGGGAATTGCCTTGAGGATCAGGGCGTCCACCGACATGGCCTTCTTGCGGATGGGACCGCTCTCAAGGATGGCGACCTCGCCGTCACGCTCGGCGGGTACTCCGAAGTACAGGCGCTCGAGGCCCAGAGGGGCGGCGATTTCCTCTTGGACGAAATGCCCGAGAAGGCGACCGTCCACGCGGCGCAGCACCTCGCCGAGAATCCAGCCGAAGGTCATGGCGTGGTAGCCCGACTGAGTCCCCGGCGTCCAGAGCGGCGCGTAGGAGGCGATCGCCTCGCAGATCCGGTCCCAGTCGCCCAGGCTCTCGGGGGTGATCCAGCCCGGCATCTGGGGGATGCCCGCCGAGTGCGAGAGGACCTGTCGCAGGGTCACGTCCCCCTTGCCGTTGGCGGCGAACTGCGGCCAGAACTTCGCGATGCGGTCATCGTACGAGAGGCCGGCCTCCTCCACCATGAGGTGGATCGCCGTGGCGGTGACGCCCTTGCTCGCCGAGAACGCCAGAAACAGGGTGTCCGGGGTGACTTCGCGGCCGGTAGCGGCATCCGCCACGCCCGAGGTGGCATCGATCACGAGCTCGCCGTTCAGGTAGGCCGCCACCTGCAACCCGCGCTCCGCGCCGCTCTCGGTCAGGCGATCGAGTAGGCTCTGGACCCGTGCCTGTGCGTCGTTTCGAATTTCCAGCGAGAGCATGGGGACGTCATCCTTTCCGGGGAGCCGAGAGGTGGCCGCGATTCGCCGTTGCCACTTGTGATTTCATTTACTTTCTCTAGGATAGTCCCACACTGGGCGACTTTCCAGGCCTGGTTTCGAAAAGGAGGTCTCGATGGCGATGATGAACCTCACGAAAATCAATGCTTCGCGCTCAGAGCACGGCGCTCAGGGCCAGGCCCTGCTCGCAAAGGGCAACACGGTCGCCATGCGCCTCTGGCAGGACGAGCAGCCCGGCCTGGACAAGCCCATGAGCCGTCGCGACTACGAAACGGTCGGCTACGTCCTCAAGGGCAAGGCCGAGTTGCACATCGAAGAGCAGATGCTCGTGCTCGAACCGGGTGACTCCTGGGTCGTGCCCCGCGGCGCGGCGCACACCTACAAGATCCTCGAGACCTTCTCGGCCATCGAGGCCACCTCGCCGCCCGCCACCCAATGAAAAGAAAAGGGGAGGCGCATGCGCGCCTCCCCTCGACCTCGAAGGTGATGGTCCTACTGGGCCACGGTCTCGGCGACAGGCGCCTGCTGGAGCACCGCTTCGATCTCGAGCTCGAGCTTGATCTTCTCGCCGACCAGCACGCCGCCGGTCTCGAGGGCCGCGTTCCAGACCAGGCCGAAGTCCTTGCGGTTGATCTGGCCCGAGACGGTGAAGCCGGTGCGGGTGCCGCCCCAGGGATCCTTCGCCAGGCCGTGGTACTCGGCATCCAGGACGACCTCGTGGGTGACGCCGCGGATCGTCATATCGCCGATCACCTTGTACTCGTTGCCGCCCTTGGCCTCGATGCGCTTGCTCTGGAAGGTGATCTTGGGGTAGTTGGCCACGTCGAAGAAGTCGGCCGAGCGCAGGTGGTCGTCACGGCCGTTGTCGCGGGTGTCGATGCTCGCGACCTCGATTTCACCCGAGATCACCGACTTGGTGAGGTCCGACTCGTTGATGTCGAGCGAACCGCTGTAGGTCTTGAACTGGCCCTTCACCGTCGAGACCATCATGTGCTTCACGGAGAAGCCGACGTGGGAGTGGGAAGCATCGATCTGCCAAGGCATTCGGACATCCTTTCTGAAGCGGGACGAACCCGTTTTGATTACAATCTTAAACAATCGTTCAGCGAGCGACCGTTTGAATTAGAACTATGTGGAATGATAGTTCTAGTGCGGACCATCTGTCAAGAGGTGGAAGCAAGGGCTCTCATGTGCGACAATATTCGAACGTAAGCCCAGATTCGGTTTCATAGTGGCGCGAAATCACCGTGAAACCATCAGCAAAGGGAGCGAAGACAAAGTGGTCATGGAAAAGCTGGCGACGTTGCCCCCTAAGACGACCAACAAAAAGTTGCTCGCTTGGGTCGAAAAGATGGTCGCCCTTTGCAAGCCCGATGCCGTCCACTGGTGCGACGGCTCGCAAGAAGAGTACGACACCCTGTGCGACCAGATGGTCACCGCAGGTACCTATATCCGCCTCAACCCCGAGAAGCGCCCCGGTAGCTTCCTCGCGCGCTCTGACCAGAACGACGTCGCGCGCGTCGAGGACCGCACCTTCATCTGCAGCCGCCGCAAGGAGGATGCCGGCCCCACCAACAACTGGGTGGACCCCGACCAGATGAAGGAGACCCTCAACGGTCTGTTCGACGGCTGCATGCGCGGTCGCACCATGTACGTGGTGCCCTTCAGCATGGGCCCCATCGGCTCGCACATCGCCCAGATCGGCGTTGAGCTGACCGACTCGCCCAACGTCGTCACCAACATGCGCATCATGACCCGCATGGGTCAGAAGGTGCTCGACGTCCTCGGCGACGGCGACTTCGTGCCCTGCATGCACTCGGTCGGCGCCCCGCTGGCCCCCGGCCAGAAGGACGTGGCCTGGCCCTGCAACAAGGACAACAAGTACATCGTGCACTTCCCCGAAGAGCACGCGATCTGGTCCTTCGGCAGCGGCTACGGCGGCAACGCCCTGTTGGGCAAGAAGTGCTTCGCGCTGCGCATCGCCTCGGCCATGGGCCGCGACCAGGGCTGGATGGCCGAGCACATGCTCATCCTCGGCGTCGAAGACCCCAAGGGCGAGAAGACCTACGTGGCGGCCGCGTTCCCCAGCGCCTGCGGCAAGACCAACTTCGCCATGCTGATCCCCCCGGCCGCTTTCGAGGGCTGGAAGGTCACCACCATCGGCGACGACATCGCCTGGCTCAAGCCCGGCGCTGACGGCCGCCTGCACGCCATCAACCCCGAGAACGGGTACTTCGGCGTGGCCCCCGGCACCTCGTACAGCTCCAACCCCAACGCCATGGAGTCGATCAAGCGCGACACCATCTTCACCAACGTGGCCCTCACGCCCGACGGTGACGTGTGGTGGGAAGGCATGACCGATACCGCGCCTGCCAAGCTCATCGACTGGACCGGCCAGGAGTGGACCCCGGACTGCGGCCGCAAGGCGGCGCACCCCAACGCCCGCTTCACCGCCCCTGCCTACCAGAACCCGACGATCGATCCCGACTGGGAGAACCCGAGCGGCGTGCCCATCAGCGCGTTCATCTTCGGCGGCCGTCGCACCACGACCGTGCCTCTGGTCTTCCAGGCGTTCAACTGGTCGCACGGCGTCTACCTGGGCGCGACCATGGGCTCCGAGACGACCGCGGCCGCGGCCGGCAAGATCGGCACCGTCCGTCGCGACCCCATGGCGATGCTGCCCTTCTGCGGCTACCACATGGCCGACTACTTCAACCACTGGCTGAAGATGGGCCGCGAGAACCCCAACCCCCCGCGCATCTTCCACGTCAACTGGTTCCGCAAGGGCGCCAACGGCGAGTTCCTGTGGCCCGGCTTCGGCGACAACATGCGCGTCCTCAAGTGGATCGTCGAGCGCGTCCACGGCTCGGCCTACGCGGTCGAAAGCCCGCTGGGCTGGATGCCCCGCTACGAGGACATCGACTGGAAGGGCATGGCCAACTTCGACTTCGGCAAGTTCGACGAGCTGATGGCCATCGACCGCGAAGCCTGGAAGCAGGAGAGCCTCATGCACGAGGAGTTCTTCTTCGGCCTCTTGGACAAGCTCCCCAAGGAGTTCGTCTACGAGCGTGGTCTCTTGGTGTCCCGTCTCTGGCGCTCGCCCGAGGAGTGGCACCTGGCCCCCGAAATCCAGGAATAAGTTCGATCCTGTGATCGCGTGACGAATGGCGCAGCCGCCAGCAAGGGGCTGCGCCATTCGCGCGTCATCTTTCCAAGGAGGCACCGGTATGGCACAAGAAGCGTCCTTCGCGCGCGATCTCGGCTACCTGGACAAGTTTCTCACCAACCTCAAGACCCACGCCGGGTCCCTGGCCGAGCCGCAGCGCGGCGAGCTGGTCAAACTCCTCGACGAGGAGGTCCAGCGCTGGGATCGGATCAAGGCCCTCTTGAGCGGCGTGGCCGTCGCGCCCCAAGAGACGGCCAGCGCGTCGGCGCCGGCCGTAAAAACAGCCCCTGCCCAGGCGGAACGCGCAGGCAAGGGCTGGACCGTCGGGAGCCTGATGCCGAAGGCTTAGAAGGCGCCGAGGTACTGACGGTACAACTGGGAAATCATGCGGGCCATCTCCGATTCGGAGAGGGCCCATTCCAGTACTTCGGGGCCGCGATCGCCGTCCAGCCGACAGGCGCCGCCGTCGACCAGGCTCTCGATCTTCTCCTGCGCTTCGTCGTCGCTGATTTCGGAGGACGAGAAGTCGTCGCGGATCTCGGTGAACTTGTCCGAGCGCGAGATCTGGTAGGCCAGATCGTCCAGGTCGGTCTCGTAGGTGCGGGTTACGCGAGGCATTTAGGTTCCTCCGCCGGAGCGGCGTGCGGTCGCCTCGGCCTTCCAGTAAAGCGTTCCCCAAGGCACTTCGTCGGAGAACTCGGTGGTGGAGCTATCGAGCGAAAGGGTGAGCTGCGCGTTGCGGTAGGGCATCTGGGCGCTGCGGCGGCCCGAGGCCATCACGGTCTTGCGCATGGTGCGCAGGGTGGTCATGACCTGCTTGAGCTCTTCCGGATGACCGGCGAACTCGCTCATGAAGCGGGTGAGGATGGCGAGGGCAAACTCATCGCTGGTGTCGTTGGGCAGGGCCACCTCGACCTTCTGGTGCGTGACGCGGCCCTGGTCGTAGTACACCCGCACGATGGTGCCGAGCGAGCCGACCCGGCCGGTGTACAGCACGCCGCCATCGGCCGAGTCGGGGATAATTTTCCATTGTGACTTCGGCACCCGCTTCAAGAAGCGCTCGAACGAGGCACGGCTGCCGCCCAGGGCGGCTTCGGCCGGTTGCGGAGTCGCGGCGAAAAGGGTGATCAATCCAAGCAGCAATAGGCGACGCACGTCTACTCCCTTCCTAACCCGGAGAATCATACACCACCTTGGCCTCAGGCTCAAAGGCGCCGATGATTCAGCGGGTCAGCTGCGGGAGCAGGGGTTCGAGGACGTCGAGGACGGCCGGGTCGAAGTTGCCGCTGGCGCGCATCTCGGCGAGCGCCTCGTAGGGCCCGTATGCGGGTCGGTAGGGCTTGGGGGTGGTCATGCCCTCGAAGGCCTCCGCCACGGCGAGGATGCGCGCGAGCAGCGGGATCTCCTCACCGGCGAGCCCGTCGGGGTAGCCGGTGCCGTTCCAGTGCTCGTGGTGGTGGCGCACGATGGGGACCACCGCCTTGAGCGAGGTGATCGAGCCGATGAGGCGCGCGCCGATCTCGGGGTGGCTCTCGACGAGGGTGCGCTCTTGGGGGGTGAGGCGCCCCGGCTTGGCGAGGATGGCTTCGGGGAAGGCAATCTTGCCCAGGTCATGCAGGTAGGCGGCCTGGTGCAGCACGGCGAGATCGTCGGCCCCGAGGCCGAGGCCCTCACCCATGGCCGTCGCGCACCGGACCAGGTTCTCGGAGTGGCCCGTCGTGACGCCGTCCTTGGCCTCGAGGGCCTCGACCATGTCGACGATCGCCTGGAGGTAGGTGTCCTGGCGATCGTCCTGCACCTGGATCCGGGCGATCGCTGCGGCCATGCGGCCCGCGAAGCCCCGTCCCAGGCGCACCGCGGCCAGGCCGTAGGGGGCGTGGGCGAGGCAGAGCAGGACCCCCAGGCTTTCGCCGTGGTGGACCAGGGGGAAGAGCGCTGCTTGCTCGGCGCCGATCCGCTCGCAGAAGGCCGACAGGACCTCTGAGTCGAAGGGGGCGAGGGCCGTGAGGAGCTGGGGCTGCTGGGTGGCCATGGCCTCGGCCATAGGGCCCGAAGTGCTCGGGACGAGCCACTGGATGCGCTCGCCCTCGTCGAGGCCGCTTGCGGCGCGCAGCCGTAGCTGGCCGAGACCCGGCTGCGGCATGAAGAGCAGCACGGCCCCCGCCCCGAGCGCGTCGTGCGCGAGCCTGACGGCTTCGAGCAACAGCTCGTCGAGCTCGTAGGCGTCGGCGATGCGCTCTTCGAGGGCCTGGAGGGCGATCAGGTGCGCGTTGGTCTGCTGGTAGTAGGCGTGCCAGACCTGGGAGGCTTCGAGCTGGAGGGCGTGGGTGAACCGCTCGACCTCGGTGAGGACTTGGAGGCGCGCCTGAGGCGAGAAGGGAGCCTCTTGGACGTGCCGGTCGAGCGTCGTGCAGAGCGAGAGAATGAGGCTTTCGCTCTGGGTGAGGGTCATGCCCTGCTGGATCAGGTGCGTGATGGGGGCTTCGAAGCCGAGAGGGGACTGCAGGCCAAGATCGGCCCCCTCGGGCCGTGCGACGTGCTGGGCGAGGGTGTCGAGCAAGGCGACGAGACGCTCGCGCCAGGCATCGTGGACCTCTGGCGAGAGCGCGAGACCCTGGAGTTCGAGGCTGCTTTCCAGGCCCTGCATGAGCGGGGAAAGGGCCCCAGCGATCGTCTTCCTCCAGGCCTCAGGGTCGAGCGGAAGGCGTGAGCGGCCGCGGGCGCGGCGTTTGGCTTCGTCTTGCTCGTCCTGGCGGGGCAGCGCGAGGTGGAAGGTCTGCTCACCGTCCTGGCCGGCCGCGCAGATGCGATCGCGCCCGGTGCGCTTGGCCTCGTAGAGGGCTGCGTCCGCAAGCTCGATCATGGCCTCGGCGCTGGTCTCGGCCGCTAGGCGCGAGGCCACCCCGATCGAGACCGTCACCTGCACCGGCGTCTGGGATCGACCCCAGAAGGTGTGGCGCGCCACGTGCTTGCGAATTCGCTCGGCCACTTCGAGGGCCTGCTCCCGGTTGGTCTCGGGCAGGATGACGGCGAACTCCTCGCCGCCGTAGCGGGCCACCACGTCGGTCTCACGGACGCTGTCCTTGAGGATCTGGCCCATGGAGCGCAGGACCTGGTCGCCGAGCAGGTGGCCATGGGTGTCGTTGAACTGCTTGAAGTGGTCGACGTCGATCAGGATCAAGGCGATCGGGTAGCCGAAGCGCGGAGCGCGGCGGAACTCGTTGTCGAGCTGGCGCTGGAAGTACCGGCGGTTGTAGACCCCGGTCAGTCCGTCGGTGATGGCGAGCTGCTGGGTGGTCTGGTAGAGCTGGGCGTTCTGGATGGCGATCGCCGCGTGGCTCGCGATGAGCGTGAGCAGGCGCTCGCTACGTTCATCGAAGGCGCGGGTCTCATGGTTGAAGAGGGCGATGACCCCGAGGCGCTTGTCCTCGGCCAGGATCGGAGCCAGAAGTGCGGAGCGGAAGGCCGTCAGGTGCGCTTCGCTGCCGAGCAAGGGGCCGGTGAGCGCATCGAGACGCACGACCGTCGTGCCTTCGGCCGCCTGGCCGATGATCCCCTGGCCCAGCTGGGCGTCGGGGGTCTTCTCGGCATTGCCCGGCTGGGTGCGCTGGCGGACCAGGCGATGGCTCGCTCCGTCCAAGAGGTAGATCAAGCATGCGTCATGGGGAACCGCGCGCTTGATCTCGTTGGCGATGAGCGGCAGGCTCTCGCCCAGGTCGATCTGCGAGCTGATGCGCTGGGCGATCTGGTTGAGGATCGCAAGCTCCTGGTTGGCGACCTCGAGGGCGCGGCGGGATTGCCGGACCTTGAGGTAGAGGACCCACAGCACGGCGGTGATGAGCAGGGGGCCGACGAGGAAGGCGGCCCCCATGAGGCCCATGTGCTGGTACAGGACGACCATGGTGATCGAGAGCGGGCCCAAGAGCAGGCTCGCGAGCAATTCATACCGGTCGTCCTCCCAGAGGACCTGCCAGAGGGGGATCTGCTTCTCGAGGGCGATGTAGCCGTTGACCAGGGCGATGTTCACCGCGATCTGGGCGAGGGTGGCGGCGAAGAGGACCCCGAAGTTGAGCGGCGAGAGCAGATCCCGGCTCGCTGCGTACCCGCCCAGCACGAGCGCCAGGTGCGCTGCTCCGTAGGAGAGGGAGTACTGGGCGAGGTTGAAGGCCGCGAGGCTCCAGTGGCGGCGCTGGACGACGAGGTTGGAGGCCACCGCGATGAGGGCGAGCACCACGATGGTCGGGAAGAGGCCCTGCATCAAGAGCGAGGCGAAGAGGAAGGCGAAGCTCGCCGTCACCCGGCCGCCACGGGGCAGGGGAAAGCCCACGAGCTCGGTGGCGACGCCCAAGAGTGCGAATCCCCAGAACATGGGATGCGCAAGCTGCGCGTACTGCGCGCCGTCGGAGAGTACCCAGGCCGCGAGGCCGAGGCCGAGCGCGGTCACGGCGAAGAAGTAGGCTTTGCCGATCGTCCAGCGTTTCACGGGGACCTCCCATGCAAAGAAGCGCGTGGAATTAGAAATCTTAACATAGGCTCAGGCGGGGGTAAACGCCGAAAAATGCCCTCTTTCTTTTGACGTGGGGCCCCAAGGGGCGTTATCATGGACCTCCCCAACTTATTTAGGCCCCTAACGCTTGATGCTCAGGGCACTGAGGAGCATTTTTTGAACGAGAAAATCCGCAACGTCGCGATCATTGCGCACGTCGACCACGGCAAGACCACGCTGGTGGACGGCCTGCTGCGCCAGGGTGGCGTCTTCAAGTCGCACGAAACCGTGGTGGACTGTGTCATGGACTCCGGAGACCTGGAGCGCGAGCGCGGCATCACCATCTTGGCCAAGAACACCGCCGTCGAGTTCGAAGGCTACAAGATCAACATCCTCGACACCCCCGGCCACGCCGACTTCGGCGGCGAGGTGGAGCGCGTCCTCGGCATGGTGGATGGCTGCCTGCTGATCGTGGACGCCTTCGAGGGGCCCATGCCCCAGACCCGCTTCGTGCTGCGCAAGGCGCTCGAGCAGGGCTTGAAGCCCATCGTCGTCATCAACAAGATCGACCGCCCGGGTGCGCGTCCGCTCGAAGTCATCGACCTGGTGCTCGACCTCTTCATCGACCTGGGCGCCGACGACGACCAGATCGAGTTCCCGGTCGTCTTCGCCTCGGGCATCAGCGGCTTCGCCAAGAACAAGCTCGAGGACGAGTCGGACACCCTGCGTCCCTTGTTCGAGGCCATCCTCAAGCACATCCCGGCTCCCCTGGGGGATGCGAGCAAGCCCCTCCAGCTCCAGGTGACCACCCTGGACTACTCGGAGTACCTGGGCCGCATCATCGTGGGCCGCGTCCACAACGGCGTGATTCACGCCGCCGAGCAGTGCGTCCTCTTGCGCGCCGACGGCACCGTGACCAAGGGCAAGATCTCCAAGCTCTTCACCTTCAGCGGCCTCAAGCGCGTCGAGGTCGAGCAGGCCTCGGCGGGCGACATCGTCGCGATCGCGGGCTTCCCCGATGCCAACATCGGCGAGACGGTGGCGGATGCGGCCAACCCCAACCCCCTGCCCCTGATCCGCGTCGACGAGCCCACCCTCCAGATGACCTTCTCGGTCAACGACAGCCCCTTCGCGGGTCGCGAGGGCAAGTACGTCACCACCCGCCAGATCCGTGGGCGCCTCGACAAGGAGCTCGAGAGCAACGTCTCGCTGCGCGTCGATGAGACCGACACCACCGACGCCTTCCTGGTGAGCGGCCGCGGCGAACTGCACCTCGGCATCCTGGTCGAGACCATGCGCCGCGAGGGCTACGAGTTCCAGATCTCGAAGCCCAAGGTCATCTTCCGCGAAATCGACGGAGCGACCTACGAGCCCTTCGAGACCCTGGTGCTCGACGTGCCCGAATGGGCCGGCGGCGCCTGCATCCAGGCCATCGGCTCGCGCCGGGGCGAGATGCAGAAGATGGCCAACGAGAGCGGCCGCACCATCGTCGAGTTCCTGGTGCCCGCGCGTGGCCTGATCGGCTTCCGCAGCGAGTTCATCCGCATGACCAAGGGCGAGGGGATCATGAACCACTCGTTCTTCGACTACCAGCCCTTCGCCGGCGACATGGGTGCCCAGCGCAATGGCGTGCTGATCGCCCATGAGGAGGGCGAGGCCACCTACTACGCGATCCAGAACATGGAGGACCGCGGCGCCTTCTTCATCAAGCCCCAGACCAAGGTCTACAGCGGCATGATCGTCGGCGAGCACAACCGCCCCACCGACCTCGAGATCAACGTGTGCAAGGCCAAGAAGGTCACGAACATGCGCTCGGCGGGCGGCGAAGAGCTGGTGCGCCTCACCCCGCCTATCGAGATGAGCCTCGAGCGGGCGATGGAGTACATCGCGGACGACGAGCTGGTGGAGATCACGCCCCAGTCGGTCCGCCTGCGCAAGATGAAGCTCAAGCGCTAGGTCTTCCTGGTCATGCAGGCCCCGATCCCCTTCAGGGTTCGGGGCCTGCGTGCTTCCAGGGGGCGCGTCGCGCCTTGCGAGGCGCATTGAGACAGGCTAGAATTATGAGCGGTTGTTAAAGGCGGTCTTCAGGCCTGATCCACCGCCACTTCACCGGAGGGCGACGTGTCGCTTGCCATCTATCCCGGGTCCTTCGACCCAATCACCAACGGTCACCTGGACGTGCTGGACCGCGCGAGCCGCATGTTCGACGAGGTCATCGTCGCCGTGCTCGCCAACCGCACCAAGAACTGCATCTTCACCTTCGAGGAACGGGTCGAGATGATCCGCGAGGTGACCCGCAACATGCCCCGGGTCAAGGTGGAGAGCTTCAGCGGCCTGACGGCCGACTACGCCAAGCTCAAGGGCGCGAACATCCTCATCCGCGGCCTGCGCGCCGTGTCGGATTTCGACGCCGAGCTGCGCATCGCCCTGGCGAACAAGAAGCTCAATCCCGAGCTCGAGACCGTCTTCCTCATGACCTCGTCCGAGTACCTGTTCCTGTCGTCGAGTACGGTCCGCGAGATCGCCTCTCTGGGCGGTCCTACGACCGGGATGGTGCCCGAGCACGTTGCAGAGTGCCTGCGCGCCAAGTTCGCCCCCGTCACCGGGGACGCCACGAGGAGGAATGTCCTATCTCCCAGCTAGAGAACCTGCTCTTCTCCATCGAAGAGCTCGTCATCAAGAGCATCAAGGTCCCCTTCTCCTCCCGCGCCGTCGTCGATGAGGAGCGCTTGCTCGATCTCTTGGTCGAGCTGCGCGCGGCGCTGCCCAAGGAGATCGCCGACGCTGAAGCCCTCCTGAGCCAGCGCGACGAGCTGCTCAGCGAGGCCCACCGCCGCGCCGAGGAGATCATGGTCGAGGCCCGTCAGACGGCTTCGACCCTGCTCGACCAGAGCGAGATCGTGGCGGCGGCACAGGCCGAGGCCGAGCGCGTCCGGGCCGACACCGCCCGCGACATCCAGGCCCAGCAGGCCGGCGCCGATCGCTACGCTGACGAGGTCCTCGGCGAGCTCGAAGCCAAGATCGCCCGAGCCCTCTCGACCATCCAGAACGGCCGCCAGCACCTCGGCGCGGAGTAAGCATGTCCTCGTACCAGGTATCCATCGCCCAGTTCGCCCCCATCCTCGGCGGGGTCGACGCCAACCTCGAAACCCACCTGAGACTCTGCGAACAGGCCGCTGCGAGCGGCTCGCGCCTGATCGTCTTTCCCGAGCTCTCCTTGACGGGCTACTTCGTCAAGGACCTGGTGGGCGAGGTGGCCCTTTCCCTCGATGCGCCCCAGCTGGCTGCCATCCGGCGCGCCTCCGAGCGAATTGACGTGGTCTGCGGCTTCATCGAGAAGGCGGACGGCGATCGCCACCACATCGCCTCCGGCTACTTCTCGGGCGGCGAGCTGCTCCACGTGCACCGCAAGGTCTACCTCCCCACTTACGGCATGTTCGAGGAAGGGCGCTTCATCGCGCCCGGCCGACGCCTGCGGGCCTTCGACGGTCCCTTGGGGCGCACGGCCATCCTCATCTGCGAGGACCTGTGGCACCCCTCCACGGTCGGGGTGATGGCGGCCGATGGAGCCGACCTGCTGATCGGGGTCGCGGCGTCCCCCGCCCGGGGCTTCGGGGGCGATCGCCCCGACTCGGCGCGGATATACGAGCAGATGAACCGGGTATACGCCCAGTTGTTCGGCATGAACGTGGTGTTCTCCAACCGGGTCGGCTTCGAGGACGGGGTCGGCTTCTGGGGCGGGTCCGAGGCGATCTCTCCGACCGGGAGCGAGCTCGTCAAGGCGCCTTACTTCGACGACGCCCTGGTCACGGCGACCATCGACCCGGCGGATGCGCGCCGGGCGCGACTCGCCACCCCGCTCGGGCGCGACGAGCGCCTCGACGTCACCATCGACGAGCTGAGCCGTATCGCCACCACCCGTCGCGAGGGACACGCATGAGAGCTTGCCTTGCTGCCTTGGTCTTGACCCTCGGGATGGCCTCGAGCGCCTCGGCGCTTCCGAGCAGGGCCCAGGTCATCGCCCTTGCGCTCACGCCCAAGGAGCAGGCCAAGCCCCTTCAGGAGGCCCTCGAGAAGGAGCTGAAGAGCTCGCGGCGCTTCGTCGTGGCCAAGCCGGTGACTTTCCAGGGATCCGACGCGAACCCTCAGGGGGCGATTTCGGGCCTGCGACGCGCGACCAAGGCGGATCTCGTCTTCGGCGGCAGCGTCGTCGAGGGCAAGGACGGCGAGCTGGAGCTGAACGGGCGGATCTACGATTTGGCCGTGGGGGACGCCTCCAAGGCGATCCGCTTCACGGGCGTCCGCAACGACACCCCGGCGCTCGCCCGCGAGCTTGCCCGCTACATGCGCGCGCAGGCGCCCCTGCGCGGCGAGATCACCGGGATGCGCGACAACCGGGTGCTGCTCAACATCGGCTACGAGGACGGCGTCCAGCCCGGCAGCTACTTCGCCATCAATCGGGCGGGCGCTGCCCGGGGTGCCCAGGCCGGCCAGCTTCGGATCATCAGCGCCGACGCGTGGTTCTCGACCGGCGAATTGCTCAGCCGCTCGCGTGGGCAGAAGGTCAGCCCGGGGGATGCGGTCGTCGAGGACGTGGATTACGGCCTGATCGCGCCCTAGGTCATGTGCGTTCGTCACATTTTGACGTGCGGCGGTCGTGTAGGATAAAGTTGCTCGCACCCTACCCATGCGCTTCCCGGAGGGATTAACATGGCCTTTGATTCGGAGCCCGCGTCCAACGAAGCCACCTCGCCCTGGGCGGGGGTTCGCAACGCCTTCAAGAACGGCGGGGTCCCCCAGGATACTCCCGAGATCGCCGCGATCTTCGAACAGATCAAGAATCTGCGCGAGGCCGAGCGCTCGCTTCGCTCGATCCGTCGGACCATGGACCTGGACAACGTCCCCTCGCTCGATGTCATCGTGGAAGAGGAGCCGGAAGTCACCAGCGCGCCGCCGACCAACGACCTCACCAAGCTGCTCGACTCCTACCTGGCCCTTCGCGACGAGAAGGACGCCCTGGAGGCGAAGCTGAACCAGGTGGTCGGCGTGCTGACCAATCTTCAGGCGACCGTCGAAGGCCAGAGCAAGCTCATCGACGAACTCAAGCAACGCTAGCACCATTTCCTTCGCACCGCCCGGGTCTCTGCCCCGGGCGGTGTTCTGATAGGATGGGACGATGGGCATCCGGATCGACCTTCACACCCACCTGGCGGGCCTCGGCGCCGGCCATACCGGCTGCGCCGTCTCGCCGCGCATGCGGCGATCGTTGACCTTCCATGCGATGATGCTCATGACCGGCATGCGGGGCCCCGACGCTCGGGGCCGCGAGGACGCCGCCTACGCCGCCTTCATGGCTCGCTCGATCGATGACGCGCGCGAGCTCGATTACGCGTGCCTTTTCGCCATGGACGGGGTGTACGACGCCCACGGCGAGCTGAATCTCGCCGAGAGCCATCTCTTGGTGCCGAACGCCCACCTCTTCGAGGCCTGTCGCCAGAGTCCCAAGCTCTTGCCCGTCATCTCGGTGAACCCGGACCGCCGCGACGCCGTGGTGGAGCTCGAACGCTGGGGCCCGACGGCGGTGGCCCTCAAGTGGCTGGGGCCCCTTCAAAAGTTCGAGCTAAGTCCCGTGCGGCACGCACGGCTGATGGACCTCATCAAGGAGCTCGAATTGCCCGTCATCGTCCACACGGGTTGCGAGCACACCTTCCCGGGCATGGAGCAGCGCCTCGGCAATCCGGCTCTGTACGAGCCCCTGCTCCAGCGGGGCATCCCCGTCGTCTTCAGCCATTGCGGGACGGGCTCGTTCATGCACCCCGGCTACGACTACTCGCACGAGTTCCTGCGCCTCTTAGAGCGCTACGACCACGCCTACGGTGACACCTCGGCCTTCTGCTCGCTGGTGCGCTACAAGCAGATTCGGCGGTTCCGGGTGGATCGCTACGAAGGTCGCCTGCTGCACGGCTCGGACTTCCCCATCCCGTCGAGCGCGGTGTACTTCCTGCGCGATCTGGGCTTCTCGGGGGTGGCGCGCCTGCAAGGGGTGCGCAGCGTGCTCGATCGCGACGTGCTCACCAAGCGCGCGATGGGCATGCCCGACCGAACCTTCACGGCGGCCGGCGAGCTGCTCGCCCCAGGGATCAAGCGCTACCAGCGCACCCTATAGCCGGAAGCGAACCCGCTTCTCGCGATCGGCCATGGGGTCCTCGCCCCGCAGCACGCGATTACGCAAGTTCTGGATCCAGAGGTTGGCCGTGTCCGCCTGCGACGAGCAGAAGTCCGCGCCGTAGCGCCGAATCTGTTCGCCCTGGTTCTCGAGGATCCAGAGGTCCTGGGCGAGGACCTTGCGGCCCGCGATGGCGACGAACGGCTTGATCAGGGGGGCAAGAGGCCCCAAACGCCACGTGACGTGCACGTAGACCCGGGTCTCGAGCTCCGAGACGGGGGTGCAGATCTGGTAGCCGATGACCTCGCGCTTGGCTCCGAAGGCGTAGCGCACCGAGACGATCGAGGGCATGTGGAAGGAGTCCACGTGCGTGACCTTCTCGCCGGGCTTGAGCACCAGTCGCCCGAGCAGGCTCTGGGACTTGGCCTCCTCGTCGATCTCGATGTCCACACCGTCCTCGCGGGTCTTGACCACGGTCTCGACCGCGTGGTCGGGGGCGGTGCGGAAGAGGCCGCGGTGAATGAAGCCGGTGTGGGGGCAGTCGATGAAGTTCTCGACCAGGTTGTTCGCACTGTTGCCGATGGTGGCCTCAAGCCGGGTCCAGGACCAGCCTGCCTCGTCCATGTGCGGCAGGTGGAAGGGCCGCTGCGCCTCGGGGTCGCCATCGCCCACGTAGACCCAGACGTAGCCTTGCTGCTCGATGAGCGGATAGGCTTGAACGGCGCTTTTCTTGGGGATGGGATCCCCGTCGCAAAGGGCGGGAATCTTGACGCACTGGCCGGCGGCATCGAAGGCCCAGCCGTGGTAAGGACAGGTCAGGCAGCCGTCCTCGACCCAGCCGCGGGATAGCTGGACGTTGCGGTGCGAGCATCGGTCAGCCAGGGCGCTGGCGCGCCCGTCGGCGTCCCGAAAGAGCACGAGCGGCACCCCGTCGATCACCCGGGCGAGGGGCTGCTTCTTGAGCTCGGCGGAAGTCGCGGCGATGTACCAGTAGTTCTTCACAGCTCCTCCTCTCCCCTACTAGTCTTACAGGTCCAGCGAGTCGTGGCTAGGTGCGCTTTCTTCAGGGAGGCTCTCCGTCGCGTCACCAGGCAAGCTATCGGGGTCGGGAGTGGGCTTGGGGGTTGCCTTCGGCTTCTTGGTGGGGTCTGCCTCTCCACCGGGCACGTAGAACTCGTTGGACGCGCTCGCAGGGGCGGGCGAGACCGAGGGCGTCGCCTTGACGGTCCACTTCTCGGGCTGGGGGAAGGGGGTCGGGGGCGTCTTTTCGAGCGCGACCTGCATCAGCTGCTTCCAGAGCGGGGCGCAGACCGCCCCACCCGTGGTGCCCGCCATCTTGGAGTTGTCGTCGTTGCCGAGCCAGACGAGCGTGACCAGGTCCGGGGTGTAGCCCACGAACCACGCGTCGCGGTGGTCGGAGGTGGTGCCGGTCTTGCCGGCGGCAGGACGACCGATGTTGGCGGCCGCCCCCGTGCCGTAGCGGACGACGCCTGTCATGACGTCGTTGAGGATCCGGATGGGATCCGCCTCGAAGACCCGGCGAGGACGCGGATCGTTGCGCTCGACCACGGTGCCGGCGCGGTCCTCGACGATGCTGTAGGCCTGGGGCTCGCAGCGCATGCCGTCGGCGGCGAAGACCGAGTAAGCGCTTGCAAGTTCGAGCGGGGTGACTTCGGAGCTTCCGAGTGCGAGCGAGAGGTTCGCTCCGAGCGGGCTCTGGATGCCGAGGCGATGGGCGTTCTCGATGACAGGGTCGATGCCCACCCGGTCCAGGAGCTTGACCGCGATGATGTTGTTGGAGCGCTCCAGCGCCTGGCGAAGCGTCATGGTCCCGCCGTAGGAGTTGCCGTAGTTCTCGGGGGTCCAGAGCTTGCCGCCGCCCGCGTTGTACGAGACCTTGGCGTCGTTCATGAGGGAGGTGGGCGCGTGGTTTCGCTCGAAGGCCGTGAGGTAGACGAAGGGCTTGAACGAGGAGCCCGGCTGGCGGTGGGCCTGGACCACGCGGTTGAACTTGGACTTGGCGTAGCTGACGCCGCCGACCATGGCGCGGATGTAGCCCGTGCGCGGATCGATCGCGACGATTGCGCCCTGGCTGAAGTTCATGCGCTTGCCGTGGGTGGCGATGGTCTGGGTGAGGAGCTGCTCGGCCTTCTGCTGGATCTCCCAGTCGATGGTGGAGCGGATCCGAAGGCCGCCGCGCATCACCACGTCGCTGCCGTAGCGGTTGATCAGCTGGTTGAGCAGGTAGCTGGTGAAGTAGGGAGCCTTGTAGCTGAAGTTCTGGGTGCCCGGGTGCTTGAGCGGCGCTTGCGAGGCGGCGTCCGCCTGGGCCTGGGTGATGAAGCCGGCACGGACCATGCGCAGCAGGGCGACGCGCTGACCGCGCTTGGCGAGCGCCGGATCCTTGTAGGGCGAGTAGCGCTCGGGGCCGCGCAGCAAGAACGCGAGCTGCGCGCTCTCGGCGAGGGTCAGCTCCTTGGTCTTCTTGCCGAAGTAGTTGAGCGAAGCCGCCTGGATGCCGTAGCAGTTGTGACCCCAGTAGACCTGGTTGAGGTACATCTCCAGGATCTGGGCCTTGGAGTAGCGGTGCTCGATCTGGACCGCGAGCCAAGCGTCAGCGATCTTGCGCCCCCAGCTCTTGTTGTTGGTCAAAAAGAGGTTCTTGGCGAGCTGCTGGGTGATGGTGCTCGCGCCCTCGGCCTTGCGGCCCTCGGCGAGGTCCGTGAGGGCGGCACGGGCGATGCCCTTGAAGTTGATGCCGTGGTGGTGGTAGAAGCGGTCGTCCTCGACGGCGATGACGGCCTCGATCAAGGTCTTGGGGATCTCGCCGAGGGGCACGACTTCACGGTTCTCTTCGCCGTGGACGTTGGCGAGCAGGTGCCCCTTGGCGTCGTAGATGCGCGTGGATTCGGTGGGAACCCAGCTTTCGAGGGATTTGACGTCCGGCAGGCGTGACAGGCTCACGCCCAGCCCCACCGCTGCCCCCAGCCCCAGGAACAGGACCTGCCACCCGACGAAGGCGGCGCGGTCCTGCCAAGTCAGCGGTCGCTTGGGACGCTTCGCCTCTGGGGCTTGGCGTTTGCCGACCGCTCGGCGCGGGTCTCCCCCGCCCTTCCCGTTTTGAGCGGGCCGAGCGGGGTGGCGAGGGGGCTGCTCGCTCATTTAGGCGAGGGTGACGGCCGCCCGAAGCGCGAGGTTCATGGCCTCGGAGGCCATCTTGGCGACGTCGACGACTTCACCGTGGGAGGTGGCCGCCTGGGCCTCGGCGGTCACCGCGATGTTGGTGATGCACGAGATGCCGAGGACCTTCATGCCGTGCGAGCTGGCGTAAGCCGCCTCGGGCACGGTGGACATGCCGACGGCGTGGGTCCCGATGCGCTGCAGCCAGAGGATCTCGGCCGGGGTCTCGTAGTTGGGGCCCAGCAGACCGGCGTAGACGCCCTCGCGCATGTTGAAGGACTGGGTCTTGCCCCAGGCGATCATCTTGGCGGTCCACTCGGGATCGTAGGCCGGGGTGGGGCTGAAGTCCGGGGCGCTGCGATCGGCCATGCCGGCCTGGAAGCCGTTGAGGAGGCTGACCTGGTCCTTGATCATCATCAGATCGCCGGGGAACCAGTCGCCGCAAAGGCCGCCGGCGGCGTTGGTCAGGATGATCTTGCGGATGCCCATGGCCTCGTAGAGGCGCATGATGCTGGTGGCCGCGCTGAGGGGATGGCCCTCGTAGAGGTGGAAGCGGCCGCGCGCGATCGCGACACGGGGGCCGCCGGGGATGGTGCCGACGGTGAGCAGGCCCGCGTGACCGGCGACGGTGGCCTCGGGGAAGCCCTCGATCTGGTCGTAGGGGATGTCGATCTTGTCTTCGAGGTCCTCGAGGACGACGATACCCGACCCCAGGACGATGCCGAACTCGGGCGGCACGCCAAGGTCGATGGCGGGCAACTTGGGGGCGGCGGTCAACGTTTCGTTCACGGGGTCTCCTTCAGGTGGTCGGGGTGCAATTTTTCACGAAGGGTGTCGGCCTCGCGGATGAACATCCCCTCGATCAGGCGCATCAGCTTGCGCCAGGGCTTGTGCTCGGGGGCCATCGGGGTGGCGAGGATGGTCATGGAGCCGATCCGGTTGCCGCCGAGGATGTCGGTGAAGAGCTGGTCACCGATGATGACGGCCTCCTCGGGGCGGATGCCCATGTCGGCCATGGCGGCCCTGAAGCCGCTGCGGCGCGGCTTGGCGGCTCGGCAGGCGCAGGGGATTTCGAGTTGGTCGGCGACGATCTGGACGCGCTTGGCGCTCGGGTTGTTGGAGAGGATGTAGAGCGAGAAGGACGCCTTCATCTCCTGCACCCAGGCGTGAATTTCGGGCGGGGGCGTGTGCTCGAAGGCCGAGACGAGGGTCTCGTCCAAGTCGAGGATCAGGCCCCGGATCCCTCGGGCCTTGAGGTCCGCCGCCTTGATCTCGGTGACGGAGCCGACCCACATGTCCGGTCGAAGTAAGCTCGTGCTAGTACGCATGAGAGAGATGGTACCATTCCAGCGAGCCGCCGCAAAGCCTCGATGGGATGCGGAGCCGCCTCAAATCAGCGCCGGTGGCGGCGTTGGGCCTCGAGGTGCTCCGCGTAGGAGCGGGTGAAGGCGTGGCTGCGATCGCCCTTGGCCACGAAGTAGAGGTACGTGGTCTCTTCTGGATGCAGCGCTGCTTGGAAGCTCGCGCGGCCCGGGTTGGCGATGGGACCGGGGGGAAGGCCCGCGTACCGGTAGGTGTTGTAGGGGCTGTCAATCCGCACGTCCTTGAAGCTGAGGCCGCGATTGCCCTGGTGGCGCCCGAGCGCGTACTCGACCGTGGGGTCCGATCCCAGGCGCATCTTGAGCTTGAGGCGGTTGTGGAAGACCCCCGAGATGAGGGTGCGCTCTTCGGGCCGTGCTGCTTCGAGCTCGATGATCGAGGCGAGGGTCAGGGCTTCGGGCAAGCGCATGATCGGGTTGGCCTCGGCGCGGTAGTCCTTGAGGATCACGGCTTCGAAGCGCGAGAGCATCTGCTCGATCAGGCGGCGCTCGTCGATGCGATCGCCCTCGTAGAGGTAAGTGTCGGGGAAGAGATAGCCTTCGAGGGTCGGTTGCACGTCACGAAGCCATGGGTACTTGTCGGCGAAGGCCTCGGGGCGGGCGATCAGTTCGAGGAAGCGCGAGCCGTCGCCCGCTGCGCGCTGGTCGAGCAGTTTCGCGATGCGGCCGGCAGAGTATCCCTCGGGCACGGTGAGGCGCTGCTGCCGCCCTCGGCCCTCCACCAGGTACTCGAGCACCTGGAAGGGGTTCAGGCCCGGGGAGAGGGCGTAGGTGCCCGGCTGAATCTTGTCGCTGCTGCCCGTCAGGCGACCGAGCAGCGAGAGGGCGAAGCGGTTACGGATGATGCGCTTGGCCTCGAGGGTGGCGCTGGCGGTGCCGAGCGAGCTGCCATCCGCGATGGTGACGTAGCGCGTAGGAGCGCCTGGCCTGCCGACGGGCGTGAACTGGCCGACGACCATCAGCAGCGCAAGGCCGCAAGCGGCTGGCGGTAGCCAGCGCTTCCAGTGGCGCCGGGCGCTATCGACGAGCTTGGAAAAGCGTTCACGCATCCTGCACCTCTAGATCGTCGGTTCGATGATCTTGCCGTTGAAGATGTCCGCCGCGCGGCTTACCAGGTCGCTCGGTCGTTCTGGCGACGGACCGTTCCCGCTCGGGCTTTGCGGCTCGGGTTTCGGGGCGGGCGGCGTAGGTACGGGCGCGGCGACCGGAGCTGGCGGAGGCGGCAGCAAAGGCGCGCTCACCACTTCAGGCGGAGGCGCCTCGTCCTCGAAGGGCTCGGGCTCCGGCTCGAAAGCCCGAGGAGCAGCCGGTGGCGCAGAGACCGGTGGCGGAGCGATCGGCGTCGGGATGGACGGCTCGGGGGTGGCGACGGCCTGGGGCTGAGGTGCGGCCGGCGCTTGCGAGACGCCGGCCAAATTAGGGCGGGGCGTATCCCCCTGCTCGAACGACAGCGCCGTTCGAACCGTGTCGCCGAAGGCCTGGGCCGCGGCCTTGTCGAGGTAGGCCTTGCGGTCGGCCTTTTCGAAGAAGGTGCGCATGGTCGCCTTGATGGCGATCGCGATGATGTCACCGTCGCGCCGCACGTAGAGGGCGTGCTGCTCGAGCAGGCTGTGGGTGCTGCGATGCACTCGCGCAAGGGAGGCAAGGAACGTGCCGTGCGCATCGCCGGCGTCCACATGCGCGCTCGGGAAGGGCAGGCCCGTGCCGGGGGCCATGGCCGCCGCTTGCGGCGCCACCTCGACGGGACTCATCGGCGAAGGGGCGGGCGCTGCCACCGGGGGCGCCATCGTGGGGGCCTGTGGCGGGGGCGACATCGTGGGCGCTTGCACCGGGGCCGCTTGCGGGGCGGCGTAGGTCTGGCGTGCGGGAGCCGGTCTGCCTGGGGCGGGCGCCCCGTTGGCAAGGCGCTCCTCGAGGGCCTCGATCCTCCGGGTGAGATTCGCGATCGAAGGGATATCGGCGCGCTCGCACAGCCGGATCATCGCGAGTTCCAGCCAGATGGTCATCTGGTTGGAGCCCTTCAGGAGGTCCTCGGTCTCGCGCAGGACCTCCAGGGCGTAGAGCAGCTCGGGGCTCGAAAAGCGGCTTGCGATCGCCTTGAGCGCATCGACCTGGGTGTCCGGCAGCTCGAAAGCGGCGGCGCGATCGGGCGCAAGCCCGACGAGCATCAGGTGTCGGAAGGTCTCGACCATCTCCCGCAGGACCGCGTGGTGGTCGTAGCCCTTGGCGAGCAGTGCATGCACCCCCGTGATGGCATCGACCACCTGAGCGTCAGCGATCGCCTGGGCCACCGCGGTGAGCGCCTCGTTCGAGACGAGGCCGAGCGCGTTGAAGACGTCCTCGGCGCTGATGGTCGTGCCCGGCGCGCAGGCTCGGACCTGGTCGAGCAGGCTGAGCGCGTCGCGCAAGCCGCCGTCGGCGCGCTTGGCGATGGCGGCGATGCCCGCAGGGTCGACGCTGAGCCCCTCTTCGGTCGAGACGTAGCCGAGGTGTTGGATCAGGGCTTTGAAAGCGATGCGCTGGAAATCGAAGCGCTGGCACCGACTGATGATGGTCGGCAGGACCTTGTGGACGTCGGTGGTCGCCAGCACGAAGACCAGGTTGGGCGGCGGCTCTTCGATGGTCTTGAGCAGGGCGTTGAACGCCTCGTTGGTGAGCATGTGGACTTCATCGATGATGAAGACCTTGTAACGCCCCTGGGTGGGAGCGAAGCGCACCCGGTCGCGCAGGTCGCGCGCGTCGTCCACGCCGCGGTTGGAGGCCGCGTCGATTTCGATGACGTCGGGGAAGTTGCCGCGCGAGATGCCCTCGCAGGCCGCGCAGCGCTCGCACGGAGTGACCGTCGGTCCCTCGGCACAGTTGAGGCTCTTGGCGAAGATGCGCGCGCTCGACGTCTTACCCGTCCCGCGCGGCCCGGTGAAGAGATACGCGTGGGCGAGCTTGTTGCCAGTAATGGCGTTGGAGAGGGTGCGAGCGACGTGCTCTTGGCCTACCAGGCCCGCGAAGTTCCTGGGACGCCACTTACGATAGAGGGCGAGGTAGGTGCTCATGGCAAACGAGTATACCACGCGGCGGCCTGCTGCCCGCTCGTAACTTCCGCGCGACGGCCTTTCTCCCTTGAGTGGTTGGCCTCGAATGCAGTAGACTAGACGTACTTATGCTTGACGTTGCCGTCGTAATTCCCAACCTGAACGGGGAGGGCGTGCTGGGGTCCTGCCTGTCGGCTCTAGAAGCCGCTGCGGGCGCGCTGCGCGTGCGAGCGGTCATGGTGGACAACGCGTCGAGCGATCAGAGCGTCACGCTCGTGCGGCGGGACTTCCCCGAGGCCCTCGTGATCGAGAACGAGGAGAACCAGGGCTTCGCCAAGGCCTGCAACCTCGGGGGCAAGGCCTTTTCGAGTCGCTACGTTCTTTTACTCAACAACGATGTGACCCTTTCGCCCCGTAGCCTCGAAGCCCTGGTGGTCTACGCGGACGCTCACCCCCGGGTCGGGGCCGTCACCCCCCTCATGTGCTGGCCCGATGGCCGGGTGCAGGGCCCGCGGCTCGGTTTTGCCGGCCTGCTGGGCCAAGAGGCCGTTGCGCTCTCCTTCGCGCCGGGGACTTGCCTGCTCTTGCGCCGGGATGCGCTCGACGCCGTCGACTGGCTGGATGAGGCGTTCTTCTTCTACAACGAGGACCTGGACCTCTCCTGGCGCCTGAAGAAGGCGGGCTGGGGCATCGTCTGCTTGCGCAGCGTCCGGGTTCAGCACCACGAAGGCGTCTCGACCCGGACCGACCTCTCGGTGCGCGCGCGGGCCATGGCCGAGGGCTATCGGGGCTCGCTCACCCTCGCTCGCAAGCACTATCCCTGGGCCATTGGCCCGGTGCGCTTCGCCCTGGGGCTCGAAATCAACTGGCGAGCATCTGTTGCCCGGCGCAAGGAGCGTCGTGGTGAGCCGCTCAGCGATCGCGAGCGCGCCTTTCTCATGAGCGTGCCTGCGGCTCAGGCCGCCTTGAGGCTGAACCCTTGAGCATCGAAGCCGTTGCCGAGCGGCGGGTCCCCCTGCGCCAGACGCAGGGACCGTCCGAGGTCCCCAAGGCGGCGTGGGTTCTGTTGCATGTCGCCTTCTTCCTGCTCCCGCTCGCCTCGGTCCTGAGTGCGGTCATCCTCCTGGGCCTGGGCACCTACTTCGCCTGGCGCAAGACGCGCGTCGAGGTGCCGATCCCCGGTAAGAGCTGGTCCTTGCTCATGGCGCTCGTGGCCCTCTCGGCAGCGACCTCGGTCGCACCGGGCCTCAGCGCGGTGGCGATCCTGCTGTTCGGCGCCTACTTCACGCTCATCTGGGTGGTGGGCCTGATGCTCGACTCGCCGCAGCGGGTCTGGAGCCTCTGTCGGAACGTCTTCTGGACGACGGTCTTCTGGGCGGTCTTCGGGGTCGGGCTGGTCTACTCGCGGATCTTCTACACCTACCAGTCGCCGCTGCTCAACATCCAGCTCGGCACCTGGGATCACCGGGCCGCCTCGATCTTCTACCATCCGAACATCCTGTCGGCGTACCTGATCCTCGCAAGCGGCATCGGGATGATGCTCATGCTCCAGCGCCGCCGCAAGGAGCGTATCGTCGTCGGCCTCGGGCTCGCGGCGATCATGCTCTGCCAGGTCCTGACCAGCTCGCGCTCGGGATGGATCGGGACGATTGCGACCTTTCTGCTGATTGGTATCCTGGTCGATCGCCGAATTCTCATCACCCTGGTTGGCGGGATCTCGGCGGCCTTGATGGCCTTCTGGCCCATGATTCTGCCGCGCCTCCAGACCCTCGGGCAGATGGACTTCACGAGCAATCATCACCGGGTGCTCGTCTGGAAGAGCGCGCTCGCCATGATTCGCGAGCGCCCCCTGACCGGTTGGGGGCCGGGCACCTGGCCCATGGTCTATCCCCAGTTCGAAGATCCCCTCATCCTCGAGAAGATGCCCCACGCGCACAACATGTACCTCATGATCGGAGCCGAGTTCGGCCTCTTGGTGCTCGTCGTGCTCCTCGGGGTGTTCATCTCGCTGGTGGTCAAGTCGGCGCTCGATACGCGCAAGACCCCGTGGCACGCCCACGTGGCCATCCTGGGCTGCACCATCGTCGGCTACCTGCTGGTCGGGTTCTTCGACTTCATCTTCACTGAAGGCCGCAACAGCATCCTATTCTTCGGCATGCTCGGCATGCTCGTGGCCATGCGCCGGTTCAAGCCGGAGCCTCAGCGCGAAACCAAGCGCATTCTTTTCATGAGCAACGGCTTCGGCGAGGACCGCATCGCGAGCACCATCGCCAAGCGCTGGCCGCGTGCCAAGGCCGAACTGTGGGCGATGCCCATCGTCGGCGAGGGGAACGCCCTGCGTGCAGCCGGCGCTGCGATCGTCGGCCCCACCCAGTCCATGCCTTCGGGGGGCTTCATCCTGCGCAGCCCGCGGGCGCTGTTCGCCGACCTGTACCACGGCCTTGCGGGGCTCACGATTCGCCAGCTCCTCGCCGTGCGCGCCGTGCGCGGCCAGGTGGATCTGGTGGTGGCGGTGGGTGACGTGGTGCCCTTGTATTTCGCCTGGCTCTCAGGGGCGCCGTTCGTCTTCGTCGGCTGCGCCAAGTCCGATTACTACCTCGGCGGTCGCTTCGGCAGCTACGGCCTCTTGGAGCGCTGGTTCATCCGCCATCCGCGCTGCCGCGCCGTCTACCCGCGCGACGGGGTGACCACCCGGAACCTCGAGGCCCGCGGCTTCCTCGCCCACGACCTCGGCAACCCCATGATGGACGACTTGCAGCCCACGGGCCGCCCCTTGCCCCAGCGCGAGGGGGCCGTCTCCATCGGCATCTTGCCGGGGAGCCGGGACGAGGCGTATGCCAACCTGGAAGCCCTCGTCGAGACCTGCCGTGCCGTCGCGCTGGAAGCCCCCGCTGGGCGCAAGGTCGATTTCTTGGCAGCGATCGCCGAGAGTCTCGATGTGTCTCGCCTTGCTGCGGCCATCGCCGACAAGGGCTGGAAATTCGACGCGGATGCGCAGGTGCTGAGTGGCCCCGAGGGCGTTCGGATTGCCCTCTGCCGCGGGCGCTTCGGCGACTGGATCCACCGGGTCGAGGCGGTCATCGGGATGGCCGGCACGGCCAACGAGCAGTGTGTCGGCATGGGGCTGCCGGTTTTCACCTTCCCCGGTAGCGGTCCTCAGTTCAACCCCGCCTTCGCCGAGGCCCAGACCCGCCTGCTCGGGGAATCGGTGGTGCTCTGCCCGCCCGTGCCCGAGGCGATCGCCACCAAGCTCTGGGAGGTCATGAACGACCCCGAGCGCCTCGCCCGGATCCGCGAGAACGGTCGGACGCGAATGGGCCTGCCCGGGGCCTCGGCTCGCATCGCCGAGCACGCATCGGGTTTCGTCGCGCCATGACGCTCGTCGTCTTCGGCGGCGGCTATTGGGGGCATCACCACGTCTCGGGCCTGCTCAAGGCCAAGGCCGCAGGTCGGGCCTCATTCGATTCGCTGGTCGTCGTGGATCGCCTGGCCGAGCATGCGGTCCGAACGGCTTTTGGAGACCGTCCCGACGTCGCCATCGTCGTCCAGGAGTGGGACGACTTCCTGGACGATTACATGGACCGCGCGATGCGAGGCCGTGAAGATCGCCTCGTGCCGGCGCCGGTGGCCCCGCACCTCTTCATGACCTGGCTCCAAAGGTCGCTTGCGCGCCTGCGCCCCGACTTCGCCTGGGAAACGCGCGCGCTAGAAGAGCCCCTTGCGACCCCCTTCGAGGCAACGGGGAGCCAAGGCGAGCGCTTCGTCAGTTTCGCCGAGTGGATGTGTCCGCCCAATTGCATCGAGCCCCGTCGCTGCCCGGCCATCAAGGCCGAGCGAACATGGGAGATGCCCGAGACCATGGCACGCTACGGTGAGGCGCTCGGGGTCGTCGAGACGGCGGTCTTTCATTCCAAGCACTACGCCTGGGGGATCGCCGCTCTTCCCTCGCAAGCCCTCGAAGACGCGCGCGCACGGATCCTCGAAAGCTTACCGGTATCAGGTGGCGACTACCTGATTGCCACCGTTTCCTCGTGCCACGGGGTGGCGGGGATGATTAGCGCTCGACCGATTCCGACGCGACCGGAGCGGTAACGAACACCATCCCGCTCGCCGACGCGCTGACCTGCGCGCCCGCAAGGCGCGGAGCGAGTGCTGCCCACTCGTCCTCACGCAATAACGCCGTCTCACCCGGCGCCCAGGCGGCCGCCAGCACGTCGGCGGTGACGAGGCGCTCCGAGCGATCCAGGTAATAGACGAACGAGGGACGCGTCGTGGCCCCCAGGTAATTGATCCCGCGCGTGGCAGGGACGTGCTCGGCCGCGACCGCAGCGAAGGGGTGCAGGTCGGGCGAGAAGCGGGTCTCCCACTGGAGGTTGGCCGGAATCAGCGCCAGGAAGGCGAGATACGCGCTGGCGACAACCAGCCAAGGCCCTTGTTGGAAGCGCGGGCCTGAAAGCCGAGCGCCCCCCAAGAGAAGGCCTAACCCGAGCACAGCCACGCCGAACACGTACCCGCGATCCCCGGGGGTGGGCGAGAGCAGGAGGTACGGGATGCCGGCGATCAAGAGGAGCGTGCCGAGCCCCTGCCAGGCGCGTCCGAGCGCTCGGGCGGGCACCTTGCGGGCCAGCAGGTGATCCAGGTAGCCGCCGATGAGCAGCGCGAGGCCTGGGTACATCGGGACCACGTACCAGGGAAGTTTGGTGGCCGCCAGCGAGAAGGCGACGAAGACCCCGCCGCCCCAGCAGACGGCGAGCCGGATCGCGGTCGATTCCCGGCGGCGCCAGGCGTAGAGGGCGGCAGGCACCAGGGCGAAGAACCAGGGATGGAGCTGAGCGGCCAACTGCACGAGATAGAACCAGGGGCCGCCCCGGTGTCCGTCCATGGCCGAGGATGCCCGCCCGAGAACGTGGACCCCCAGGTGGTTCTGTACGAACTCCATGCCGTAGCGGGTCCACTGGGCGGCATACCAGGGCGCCACGCAAGCAGCCCCCAAGGCGATCCCCAAGAGCAGCCAGGGCGAGCTCCAGGCATAGGCCTTGCGCTCCCAGAGCGCGAAGCCGAGGCAGATCAGGGTCAGAAGGATGGCGAGCGGTCCCTTGATCATCCAGACGGCCGCGAGCGCGAGCCCGAAGCCGATCGCCCAGCGCGGGTTGCGCTTGGATGCGACGAAGGCCCCGATGCCGAGGGTGAAGGCGAGTGCGAGCGGAGCGTCGAGCATGGCCATCCGGCCCGCCTTGACGAAAGGAAGGCTCGTCAGCAGAACGAGCGCCGAGAGGAGAGCGGCCCGCTGCCGTTCGAAGACCATCCCGCCAATCCAGAAGAGGGCCGGAACGCAGGCCGAGGCACAGAGGGCGGACGGGAGGCGAGCGGCCCACTCGCTTGCGCCGAAGAGCTTGAAGCTGAGCGCGATCGCCCAGATGGCGAGTGGGGGCTTGTCGAAGAAGGGCGCACCGCGCCATTGGAGGGTCACCCAGTCGCCCGAGCGAAGCATCTCCTTGACGACCTGGCCGTACCAGGCTTCGTCCCAGTCATAGAGCGAGCCCAAGCCGAGGCGCAGGCCGAACATCAAGAGGGCCAGGACGAAAAGGAAGAGGGAGAGCCTGAGGGATTGGCGTGAGGCGGGCATCGGAACCTTCGATCGCAAGCGTGCATCGTGATGATACTCGATCCGAGGGGGAATCTGCCAACCTAAAGGCGCGCCCTGACGGTCGTTGCAGCCTCGTGGGCGACGTAGTAGGGTGGGCGGACAAGACCGGCCATCCCGAGGAGGTAGCGCGATGAAAAAGGTGATCGAACGCAAGGATCAGCCCGTTCTCGGCGGCGAAGCGGCCTTCCGTCACGGCGCCGAGAACCAGGTGGATCAGCTCGAACTCGATCCGAACCAGACGACGCCGGTCGTCCTGCGCGACACCGACGAAACCCAGCTGGAGGTCCTCGAGTTCCGCGAGCCGACCCCTGGGCACTCGATCGAGCCGAGCCACGACAACCGGATAACCTCCGAGGAGTGAGCGAGCCTAGCCCCTGAGGCCGTCAAGGAGAAGCCGAGCGCGCCCTTGAAGTCGCAAAGCCATCTGATACCATTGCTTACATGCTTTTCGACTTCTATCATCGCCATCGCTTCTTGATCGTCGCCATCGGAGCGACGGCGTTCGTTTTCTTGCTCGCCAGCATTCTGCGACACGAGATGCTGCAGTCGAACCTGTTCGATCTGGGCATCTTCGATCAGGCCGTCTACCTGATCAGCCGCGGCGCCCATCCGTATGTGACGACCCTGGGCTTTCACATCCTGGGGGATCATGCAGCGCTCGTCCTCTATCCGATCGCACTGCTCTACGCCCTCGTGCCGCACGTGTACTGGCTTTTCTTCGTGCAAGCGGTGGCCCTTGCGCTCGGCGCCTTGCCGGTCTTCCAGCTCGCTCGTCGAGAGGGCCTCTCTCCCGAGTGGAGCAAGGTAGCGACACTCGCTTATCTTGCCTATCCGGCGCTCTTCAACATCAACCTCTTCGACTTCCACACCGAAGTCGTGGGCTTGCCCGCGCTCCTCTGGGCCGTGTGGGCAGGCCTCTCCCGGCGCTACCTGCAGCTTGCGATCGCCGTGGCGATCGTCCTGGCGAGCAAGGCCGTCATGAGCCTGACGGTCGTGATGCTCGGCGTCTGGCTCTTCTTGAAGCGCGAGCGCCTCGCAGGCGCCCTCGTCGGCACCGCCGGGCTCACCTGGTTCTACCTCTCGTCGAAAGTCGTCATTCCCATGTTCACAGGGGGGCCGCCCGCTGCGGTCGGGCGCTATAGCTACCTTGGGCACTCGCTTGGCGAGATTGTCTGGAATGTCTTCACGCAGCCGACGCTCGTACTGGGGCGCCTCTTCGGTCCGGAGGCCCTGGTCTACTACATCGGTTTGCTCGTTCCTGTCGCGCTCGCTATCCACTGGCGCAAGGCGACGGCCATGGTCCCGGCACTCGCCATGCTTCTGATGAACGTGCTCTCGGACATGTCGGCCCAGCGCGATCTGGTACACCAGTACTCGCTGCCGATCTTCCCCTTTCTCATCCTGTGGCAGATCCAGTCGTTGAAGCATTTTGAACTCAATGGCACGCGCCGCTGGCTCACGCCTCGCGTGCTCGGCATCTGGATGCTCATCAGCTTCCTGGCGTTCGCCAAATTCGGCTACTTCTTCTCGCTCTACACCACGCGGCTGACGAACTTGCCCGCAGCCAAGCAAGCGATGAACTTGATCACCGGCCCGGGCGGCGTCCTAAGCGAGTCGGCCTTGGCCTCACACCTCTCGCAGCGCGAGCGGGTCGAGATGATCAACGCCGAGACCGAGCCCACCGAGGAATACCTCGGGCGCTATGGCTACGTGCTCCTGGACACCACGAATCCCGCCTGGCGCAACTCGGCCGAGTACAGCCGGACCCTGCAGCAACGCTTGGAGACCGATCCGCGCTTCCGCCGCGTCTTCAATGACCAGGGGATTCAGCTCTTCGCGCGCATCCTTTAGGAAGGCTGGCTATCCGGCTGACGATTGACTAGAATATCAAGCGATCGCTCTCAAGCCATAGCCAGGAAAAGGACGTAGCAGATGCCCCCAGCCCAGCACATCGCCGCAGCCCTCCTCGGAACGACCTTGCTCCTGAGCGGCTGCACGGCCATCCCCACGGACCCAGGCTCCACCGGAACCAACACGAATTCGGGCCCCGGCGGCGGCACCGGGCCGATGGGCACCGTCAAGATCGGGCTCGCGGGCAAGTCCTTCAAGCTCAACGGCAAGACGGACAATGCGGAGATCGTGGACGTCTGGGCCGGGACCTATCCGGTCGCCATCTTCAAGACGCCGGAGGCGGACACGGGGCGGATCGGGCCGGGAACGCTCGAGGTCAAGCGCGACGGCCGGGTCGCCTCGATGGCTCTCTCGGACGCCTCGGGCAAGCTCATCCGCAAGAGCGCGGTGAGCCTGGATTTTGAGAGCTGGAGCGTCGGCATGGTCCAGGTGCAGGGCTTCGTCAGCCAGCTCATCGTGGACGAGACCGCAGCGGCGCAGCGGCGCATCGCCGCATGCTTGGGCAGTTCGGCACCGGCAACATCATGGGGCCGGACGGCCAGGTCGGCGGACAGGCCGGCTACCTTGAGCCCGATATCTATCACTTCCGCAACAACATCGAATACGTGGGGGCGGCAGTTCCCGAGGCCTTCGCCCACCTGGCCGGTACCTGGAAGGGCCCCCAAGAAGCCAACACCAACGGCAAGCCCGATGTGACCGTGACGATCGGCGCCGGCGGCACGGTCACGATCTCCGGCAAGGCCGCTCTCAGCGGTGCTGATGCGACCGTCACCGCGAAGTGGGATGGCCAGGACGACTACATCGCCCCCGACACGACCTTGGCGACCGGCGACTTCGTCATCGTGCTCAACAGCACGAACGGGGGCGGGAGCCAGGCCGAAGGCGGGATCAAGCTCATCGTGCCCGCCCTCTCGGGTCTCAAGGAGGCACCGGTCTTGAAGTACGCCAACTCCAACCTCTCCGGCATGAACGGGGCCCTCACGGTCAAAGGTCCCGCCAAGCAGTAATCGACCGAGGACCCACTCGGCCCCCGCCGGCTACTGCGCAGCAGCTTGCCGGCCTCTGTCACGCCAAACCAGGCCCACGAGCAAGAGGAGCATGACCAGGCTCGCCAGCAACCCCGAGATGGGATGCCCGTAGCCGGTCCAGGCCAGGCGGTTGGCTGCGTAGTCCCAGAGGTTCAGCCGGCTCGACAGGGTGATGAACACGACCCAGAGCCCGTGCATGGCGATGCCGGGCACCAGGCTCTTGCGCCGGTGGGCGGTATACGCCAGAAGCAGGCCCGTCATGAAGAGCCCGAGAAACGGCACGATGCTCTCGATGGGACGCAACCCCGGTCGAATGAAGTGGACGCTCGCGAAGACCGCCGCGCTCACCGCGAAGGCCGTGGCCGGCTTTCGGTCCCTGAGCAGGGTTTGAAGCAGCACCCCGCGAAAGACGACCTCCTCGACGAGGGCAAAGCCCGCTCCGGCAAGCAGGGCCGATGCCACCATCGAAAGCGGCCACTGGCCGGGAGGCCGGAAATGTGTCCAGCCGAGCTCCAGTTCGAGCGCGTAGACCACGGCGATGCCGCCCCCGCCGAGCAGGAGGCCTTCCCCCAAAGCCTTGCGAGAGAAGCGAAGGCCGAGCTCGTTCGGGCGACGGCCTTCCCAGACCAGCCAAAAATACGCGGTCGAAAAGAGCAGCGCCAGGTAAAGGCCGATGGAGTAGGTGTCCTTCACGTGCTGGGGAAGGGCGTCGAGTTGGCTGAGGGCCGCCCATTCGAGGCGGAAGATTCCCTTCAGCAACAGCCCCCAGAGGAGCATGAAGACGACGATGACCAGGAGCAGCAGCAGGAGCGATCCCCACGAGGGATAGCGTTTACCGTGCGCTGGTCTGGTGCTCATACCACTTCGAGTAGAGCCCGCCCTGGGCGAGCAGATCGACGTGAGTGCCTTGCTCGAGGACTTGCCCCTCGGAAAGGGTCACGATGCGGTCCGCCTTCTGGATGGTCGAGAGGCGGTGCGCGACGATGAGCGTGGTGCGCCCCTGCATGAGGCGTTCGAGGGCTTCCTGGACTTGGGCCTCGGACTCGGTGTCGAGGGCCGAGGTCGCCTCGTCGAGGATCAAGAGGCGCGGATCCCGCAAGAGCGCGCGCGCGATCGCGATGCGCTGACGCTGGCCGCCCGAGAGCGAGGCGCCACGCTCGCCCACCCGGGTCTCGTAAGCATCGGGGAAGCCCGTGATGAAGCCGTGGGCGTTGGCGGCACGGGCGGCGGCCTCCACCTCGGCTTCCGAAGCATCCAGCTTGCCGTAGCGGATGTTGTCGGCGATGGTGCCCGAGAAGAGCGACGACTCTTGCGAAACGTAGCCCACCTGCTGACGCAGCCAGTCGCTGCGCAGCTCTCGAAGGTCCACCCCGTCCAGGGTGACGCGGCCTTCCTGGGGATCGTAGAAGCGCTGCAAGAGCTTGGTCACGGTGGTCTTGCCGCTGCCGCTGGGGCCCACCAGGGCGACCACCGAGCCGGCTGCGACCGTGAGCTCGAGGCTCGACAGCACAGGCTGCTTGCCTTCGTAGCCGAAGACGACCCGGTCGAAGGCGATATGGCCGTGCAGGTGAGGCAGGGTACGTGCGTCGGGGCCGTCCTCAAGGGCGGCGGGAGTGTCCATGACCTCGAAGATGCGATCCAGGGCGCCTGCCGCCTGCTGGATCTTGCCCACCGCGTTGGAGACCACCAGGACCGGGTCGATGCAGACGCCGACGGCCGCTGCGAAGGCGAGCAGGTCGGGCACGGTGAGCTGGTTATTCAGGATTTCCCAGCCGCCCATCCAGAACACGCCACCGATGGCGAGGATCTGCAGGAAACCGACCACCGGGGTCTGGAGGGCCTGGACCTGGGCGCCGCGCAGGGTGGCGAGCAGGTGATCGTGGTTGAAGGCGGCAAAGCGCGCGGCTTCGTGCCGCTCTTGGCCGAAGCTCTTGACCAACAGGACGTTCGAGAGGCGCTCGTTGAGATAAGCGAGCATGTCGCCCACGCGGCCTTGCGACATGCTGGACCAGTCGCGCAGGCGGTTGGCGAAGAGGCCGATCGCCCAGCCCACCAGCGGCATTCCAAGCACCGCGAGCGCGGCCAGGTGCCAGTTGAGGACGAAGAGGTAGCCGATGGCGCAGGTAACGATGATGAGGCTCGGGACCAGTTCCGCCGTGGCGATGACCAGGGCATCCTTCAAGAGGTTCACGTCGTTGACCAGGCGGGCCGAGAGGTCGCCCGAGGCCCTGCGCTCGAAGTAGTCGAGGCTCTGCGCCTGCAGGCGCGCGAAGAGGGCCGCGCGGAGGTCCGCGATCGCATGCAGGGCCATGGAGGCCGAAGCGAGGTTCGCAAGCCAGGTGAAGAGGCTCTTGCCGGTATAGACCGCGATCAGCGCGATGACCAGCGCGTTGAGGCGCTCGAGCGTCAGGTTGGAGAAGGTTTCGGCGGCCTGACGGGCGACCGAGATGCTCGCCAGGGTCGAAACCGAGGTCAGGACGATGGCCGCGATGGCCCCCAGGATGAGCGGCCAGTAGGGCCGGATGAAGGGAAGGAGGCGGCCCCAGAGGCCAGGAAAGGCGCGGGACGTCATGCGTCGGCGTCCGGCTGGCTAGGGACCGCCGGCGCACTCTGGGTCGTCGAGGGGGCGGCATGCCTCGCGAGCACCTCGCGGATGACGCCGACCGTCTGGGCGGCGGCCCCGGGTTGGCCCATGGCCTGGTGCAGCGCGAGGCGGATGGCGCGGCAGCGAGCAGGGTCACCCAGGATCGCCTCGGAGAGCGCGGCCACGTCCTCGGGCGAGATGACCCCCACCAGCTCGGGGGTGATGGCGCTGCCGGCCCGCTGATTGGGCAGGGCTGCGAACTTGAGGCGCTTGGCGAGGGTGCGTACGACCGTTCGCTTGAGGGGCTTGCCGATGAGCGGCAGGTTGCCGATCTGGCCGGCAAGGCCGTCGAGGGGAATCTCCTCGGGCTTGTTCAAGGGCAAGAGCACAATCATGGGCACCCCCAGGATCGCTAGCTCGGCCGTGTTGGTGCCCGGGACGGTGAGGGCGAGGTCCGCGACGGCCATGCCCGAGTAGTGGTGCTCGGGCCCGAGGATGCGCACGGTGGCGCCGCCCGGCGTGACGATCATCGGACCGTCGGCCCCCTGGACCAGGCGCCCTCCGCAACCGCCCGTGACCTGGTGCAGCCGCTCGTCATCGAGGGCCATCTGGATCTGGGAGAGGGGCGTGAACGGGGACTGGTGCAGCACGAACTGGATCGACGGATCGTTCTCGTAGAGCAGATCCGCGGCCTTGAGCAAGAGCGGGGTGATGTACTTGACCTTGAAGGGCTTGCTGCCGGGCAAGAGGCCAATCACGGGGGCATCCGCCGAAAGCTCCAGCCGCGCGCGGATCTCGTGGGGATCGTACTGGGGCCGCACCGCATCGACCATGAGGTTGCCGACGAGCGTGATCTTGCGTGGGTCGATGCGCTTGGCGCGCATGGCGAGGTAGGCGTCGCGATCGCTGGCGAGGAAGCGCTCGACCCACGGTGCCCAGCGGCCCGTCGTTTCGGTGTAGGTGATGAGCGGAAAGTGCGTGCGGCCGCTCATCATGACGCCGAAGAGCTGATCGCCGCCCATGAAGAGCACGACGCCCTGCTCGCTCAGCGGCTCGGACGACGGAAGCCTGCCGCCGAGCAGGTAGCGCACGGTGTCGGTGGGTTGCCAGACGCGGATGCCGAGGCCCCAGCCCTCGATCGTGCGGCGCTCCTCGCCGCTCGCGTAGGGGCAGGGCACCAGGGCTACGGTGAGGCGCGCCTCGGGCATGGAGGTGCGAAGCTGGCGCACGACCGGCTTGACCCAGGTCGATACTTCGCCAGGGCCGTTGCTGATGATGATGATGTCTTGCTGCATCGTCACTTCCCTGGAGCGGGCTTATGTCGGCCAAGACGACCGATATACCTGGGCTTCGGCTCGATTGTACCTTGCCGAGCAAGCAGCGTAAAGCCGTAGAGCGCGAACTGCTCTGCGGTATCCGAGGCGAGAAACGACGACTGGCCGCCATTGGCGGCCAGCTTGAAGCGTGTGAGGGGCTTTCTAGACCCGTTCGATCTCGCTGCCCAGAAAGGCCAGGTGCGACTGGTTGACCACGCAGTCCTTGAAGCAATCGATGCCGCAGCGCTGGCAGGTCTCGGCGATCAGAGCCTTGTCGGTCATGAAAGCCGCCGTGAGGAAGCCCTTGAGGCCTCTCAAGAGCGCCTTTTGATCCTCGCCCGACATGCGGGCGAAGATGGCCTCCAGGCGCTCACGGCGCGAGACCTTGAGCGCCTCGACCAGCTCGCGCCCCTCGGGGGTGAGGGTCAGCTCCGACTGGCGGCGATCGCGCTCGCCCTCGCGGCGGGTCACGAGCCCCTTGGCCACCAGCCGGTCCACCGCCTTGGTGGCGGCAGGGTAGCTGATCCCGAGGCCCGAGGCCAGGTCACCCACGCAGTTGGGATCGTGCCGCGAGAGGAACTGGAGGGCCTCGACCTGCGCGTGCGTGATGTCGTGTTCGGCTACCTCCCCCAGGCGCTCGGTCACCAGCACCTGGTGGACCAGATCGCCGAACAGGGCGAACAGCGTTTCGGCGTCACGCAGCAGCAGGTCCTTCATGGCGCGTGCCCTCGGCTAGCCGAGCACCGGCAGCTCGATGCGCGCGAAGTGGCGAATCGAGACCTGGCCGGCCATGTGGCGCGCGATCGAGCGGAAGGCCTCAGCCTGAGGCGACTGGGGCTCGGCGACGAACACCGGCTTGCCCTCGTCCCCGCCCGCACGGATCTTGGGATCGAGCGGAATCTCGCCCAGCAGCGGAACGCTCGCGACTTCGCTGGTCTTCGTGCCGCCGCCCGTCGAGAAGATGGGGGTGGAATGGTCGCAGTTTGGGCAGACGAAGGCGCTCATGTTCTCGATGATCCCGAGGATCGGCACCTGCGAGGGCAGCTGCTGGAACATCTTGAGGCTCTTCATGCCGATTTGCTGGGCGACCGGCTGCGGGGTGATGACGATGGCCACACCCGACAGCGGGATCTGCTGGCTGAGGCTCAGGGGCACGTCGCCGGTGCCGGGCGGCAGGTCGATCAACAGGTAGTCGAGATCGCCCCAGTTGACGTCGCGCACGAACTGCTGGAGGACGCCCGCGAGCATGGGCCCGCGCCAGATGACGGGATCGTCGGGGTTCTTGAGCAAGAAGCCCATGGACATCAGCTTGATGCCGTACTTCTCGATGGGCAGGATCTTGCCGTCCATCACGTAGGGCTTCTCGTTCACGCCCATCATCAGGGGGATCGAGGGGCCGTAGACGTCCGCGTCCAGCACGCCGACCTTGGCGCCGGTCTCGGCGAGCGCAAGGGCCAGGTTGAGGGTCACGGTCGACTTGCCGACCCCGCCCTTGCCCGAGCCGATCGCGATCGCATGCTTGATGCCGGGCACGGCCGTGGGCTGGAGCGAGGGGGGCACGCTCGCGCCCCAGGTGATCTGCACGTCGGTGATGCCGGGGACCAGGCGCTTGACGGCCTCGACGCAGTCGGCCTCGATCTTGCCCTTGAGGGGGCAGGCAGGGGTGGTGAGGATGACTTTGAAGCGCGCCACGCTCCCCTCGACCTCGACGTTGTCGATCATCTTGAGGGTGACGAGGTCCTTATGAAGCTCGGGGTCGTTGACCGTCGAGAGGGCTTTGATGACTTGTTCTGCCGTTGCCATGGCGAGAGAGGCCTCCTATGTGGGTGATTCCAATGGATAAATGTTAACGCGGTTAAGAGATTCCGGCAAGCAAAAGCCCCCCGCCGTGTGGGCGAGGGGCAAGCCGGATGGCGCTTAGGCCGAGGGGTTGGTCGCGGCCTGGGTGCCGTTGCTCTTCTTGGTGCCCCGCTCGCGGAGCATGACGAGGATCGGGCCGGCATTGAAGATCGACGAGTAAGCGCCGACCACCACGCCGATGAGCATCGTCAGGGTGAAGAAGAAGATGGTGTGGCCGCCGAGGATGACCAGGGGCAGCAGGGTGAGCACCAGGGTCAGCGAGGTGTTGATCGAGCGCGCCAGGGTCTGGTTGACGCTCGCGTTGGCGATCTGACCGAAGGTGTCGCCCTTCTTCGCGAACTTGAGGTTCTCGCGGAAGCGGTCGAAGATGACGATGGTGTCGTGGACCGAGAAGCCCATGATCGTCAGGATCGCGACCACCAGCAGGCCGTCGGCTTCGGCGCCGAGCAGCAGGCTGAAGATGGAGAAGGTGCCGAGCATGATGACGCCGTCGTGGACCATCGCGATGATGGCCGAGAGGGCGAAGTCGAACTGGTAGCGGAAGGTGATGTAGAGCAGGATGCCCAGGATGCCGAGGCCCAGGGCCATGGCGGCGTTGCGCAGCAGCTCCTTACCGATGGTGGGACCGACCGACTCCAGGCGGAAATGGGGCTCGTCGTAGCTACCGACCTTGCGCAGGTCCGCCTTCAGCGACAGGGATTTGGCCTTGTCGAGGTAGGGGGTGCGGATGCTGTAGGTCTTGTTGTCGGTCGCCGCCGTGATGTGAGGCTCCACGCCCTGCTTCTCGAAGACCTTGCGGACATCCTCGATCTTGGCGGGCTGGAGGAAGGTGAGCTCCATCAGGGTGCCGCCGGTGAAGTCGATGCCGAGCTTGACCGGGGCGCCGAAGCGCTGGAAGCAGATGACGATCGCGATGATGCAGGGGATCATGATGGCAATGGAGATGCCGAACCAGAGGCCCTTGTGGCCCATCACGTCGATGCGTTGCTTGTGGGATAGGATGTTCTCGTTGGTGGCCATGGTTCCTCCTAGCTAGCCTTCTCGGTGGCGGTCCCCGGCTGCTTGACGCCGAAATATTCCGGCGACTTCAGCCCCTTGCCGCCGCCTTCGAGGATGGCGTGCAGGAGAGCGCGGCTGACGGTGATCGCGGTGAAGAGCGACACGATGACGCCGATGGCGAGCGTGAGCGCGAATCCGCGGACCAGACCGCTACCGAAGTAGTAGAGGATGGCGCACGTGAGCAGGGTGGTCGAGTTGGAGTCGAAGATCGAGGTAAAGGCGCGCTTGAAGCCGATCTCGATGGCCGAGTAGAGGCTGCGGCCGTTACGGAGCTCTTCCTTGGTGCGCTCGAAGATCAGCACGTTGGCGTCAACCGCCATGCCGATCGAGAGGATGAAGCCCGCGATGCCGGGCACCGTCAGGGTGACGGGGATCAGCTTGAAGATGGCGAAGACCAGCACCGCGTAGATCGCAAGGCTGATGTCCGCGACCAGGCCGGGCAGACGGTAGTAGAAGAGCATGAAGAGGACGACCAGCCCGAAGCCGATCAGACCAGCGGTGACCGAGGCCTTGACGGTGTCCTGACCGAGGGTCGGGCCGACGGTGCGGGTCTCGACCTCTTCGAGGGGAACGGGCAGCGAACCGGCCTTGAGCTGGACCGCGAGCATCTGGGCGGTCTTGGCGTCGAAGCTGCCGGTGATCTGGGCCGAGCCGCCGAGGATCGGGCCCTCGATGCGGGGCGCCGAGATCTCGGTCTCGTCGAGGCGGATGGCCACGGGCTTGCCGACGTTACGGCTCGAGATCTCGCCGAAGAGCTTGGCGCCTTCGCTGTTGAACTTGATGGCGATCTGCCAGCCACCCTGGGGGCTCGGCTCGGCCTTGGCCTCATCGAGCATGGAGCCGTCCAGCGGGGTCTTGACCCACGCGGGCTGGCTGCTGCTCGCCGTCATGGGCGCCACGACGCCGGCGGGCAGCTCCCAGAAGGTCAGGTGAGCGGTCTTGCCCAGCAGCTGACGGGCCGCGTCGGGGTCCTTGACGCCCGCGAGCTCGACGAGGACCTGACGGTCGCCCTTGCGCTGGATCACGGGCTCGTTGACGCCGGTGGCGTCCACGCGGTTGCGCACGACGGCGATCACGCTCTGCATGACCTCGGGCGTGACCTTGATCTTTTCCGTGTCCTTGGCTTCGAGGACCAGGTGCATGCCGCCCTGGATGTCCAGGCCGTACTTGGTCGGGAATTGCTTCTCGTCCTGGATCACGTAGAGCGCCCCGAGGGTGAGGAGCACCACGACCAGGAGCAGGAGTTTCCTAGGGCTCAACGATTCGCCTCCTAAAGGATGTCAGGCCTCACGCCGGTGACGAGTGGGTACAGGCTGTGACCGACCGGGATGAAGAAGACTAAGAATGCTCGAAAAAGAGCCTAAAAAGTCTTTAGCAGTATAGGCAGCGACCTAGGCAATGTCAAACTTACGGGCCGATCGCCCTGGTGCCGTATCGATGCTGCTAGCGGCCTTTGCGGCGGCGCTTGAAGGCGCGCTTGGCAAAGGAAACACTCACATCCGCCCAGGTGTGCAGGGCGCCTCCGAGCCAGAGGCCCCCGAGCGCCATGCCGAAGCTCGCTGGATCGCGCAGGTAGAGGCTCGAAAGATCGATCGGCAGGCCAGCGGGCAAGTCGAGGCGCGCGACGTAGGTGTTGATCAGGGCGTAGGCGATCGCTCCGAGACCCGCGATCACGAGAGCAAAGTACACGAGGCGCACGGCGAGGCTTGCGATCACCCCGTGGGTCCAGACGGAGCGGTGGCGGAACATGCGCTGATACGGCCACCAGATCCAGCGCAGGGGGCCCCAGCGGTAGTACTGCACGCTCTTGACGTCCAGATCGGGCCCGAACATGAGGCCTCCGAACAGGACCCCGACAGCCGCCAACGCCGCGTGAAGGGCGGATTGCGCGTAGGCGAAGGCCCCCCAGGCGACGGGTAGCGCGGCGAGGTAGGTGATGCGATCGTGGGTCCGTCCGGACGGCATTGGTTTTCAACCCTCACTTGATGGGCTACAATTGCCCTGATACGCCGCTTCACCGCAGGGGAACCCCGTTGCTCAAGCTGCTTCGAACCGCGTTATTCGCCAGCCTCACCGCCCTCGGTACTTACGTGGCGGTGCCGTTGCCGTACGTGGTGTTCGGCGAGGTCCACCTGCCCAATGCGATGACCGCGTGGTCGTTCGGTGCCCTCAGCACCGGTCTATATACCACATCCGCACAGGCGATGGCCCTGGGGGCAGCCGGCACCTTCCTCAGCCCGGTAGGCGCCTTCGTCGCCCAGGCGGCTTACTTGATCCTGGGTCTCGCCGGGGTCCCGGTCTTCGCCGACGGGGGCGGTCTTACCTACCTCCAGTCGCCGAGCTTCCCGTTTCTGATTACCTTCCCCTTTGCCGCCTGGCTCATCGCAAGGCTCGCCCCGCACGGCGGCTCCGTTCGTCGCTGGAAGGCGCTGATGGCGGGCCAGCTGCTCGTGCTCGGGGTCGGAACCCTCTTCGAGATCCTGGGCGCCGGTCATCTCGGGGTACCCGCGGCCTGGGGCGCCCACGCGTGGCCTGCCTCCCAGACCCTGCTCGGCATGATGCTCGCCATGGTTCCGTTCGCCCTGCTCGGCGGGATTGGCGACTTCTTCACCGCGCTCTTCACCCCGTCGCAGCCCGCGACCCCGCCGGTACGCGAGAGCCTGCCCGCGCCTGCGCCGGTGCCCGAGCGCATCCCGAGCATGCCCATCCCGCCCCAGCGCCAGCTGCCCGGCCCGCCCGAGCGCATCAAGCTGGGCGAGGCGCCCCAGCGCCAAAAGGCGATCGAGGGACCACCGCCGCGCGTTTCCTTGCCGAAGCAACCCCCCGAAGCCTGACGCTGAAACCCCGCCCCATCGAGGGGCGGGGTTTCAGGCATTTGAAGGGCTCGGCTTACAGCGCCCGGGCGAGTGCTGCGAACTCCTCGAGACTGAGCGTCTCGCCGCGCCGGGTCGGATCGATCCCCGTCGTCGTGAACGCCGCTTCGAGCGCCTCCTTCTCGAAGCCGGCCCCCTTGAGGGCGTTCGAGAGGGTCTTGCGGCGCTGGCCGAAGGCCCCGTGCACGACCTGGAAGAAGCGCTTGGGATTCGCCACGTCGATGGGAGCCTTCTTGCGGGGCTTGAGCATGACGACCATGGAGTCGACCTGCGGCCGCGGGATGAAGGCGGTGCGCGGCACCCGGATCACGGGGGTGATCTCGGCGGCGTACTGGCAGATGACCGAGAGGGAGCCGTAGTCCTTGGTCCCGGGCTTCGCCAGGAGGCGTTTCGCCACCTCTTCCTGCACCATCAGGATGATCCGCTCGGGCCACTCGGGGATGGACTCGATGGGAGCGCGCTCGATGGCATCGCCGTGCAGCAGCTTGAGCAAAATCGGCGAGGTGATGTAGTAGGGGATGTTGGCGATGACCTTGGTCTGAGCCTCGGGCAAGCCGAGCGCTTCGAAGCTGGTCTGGAGGAAGTCGCCCCACACCACGCGAAGGTGCGGCTGCTCCGCCTGGAGGGCCTCAAGGGTGGAGGTCAGGCGGGTGTCGATCTCGACGGCGACTACCTCGCCCGCCTCTTCGAGCAAGCCGCGGGTCAAGGCGCCCTGGCCGGGGCCGATCTCGAGGACCCTGTCGGTCTTGGTGAGTTCGGCCGCCTCGATGATCGCCGCCGGGACGGCGGGATCCTTCAGGAAGTTCTGGCCGAAGCGCTTCTTGGTGCGGAAGCCCTGAGTGGAAGAAGTGGTCATGATTTCCTTGCGCCCATGCGGGGCTCCTGGCCCTTGAGAAGGCGTTCGATGTTCGAGCGGTGACGGACGATGACGTAGAGGGCGGTGACGACCCCGAAGAGGACCGTGGAGAGCGGCTGCTTGAACAGCAGCATCCAAAGCGGCAGCGAGCCTGCCGCCACGATCGAGGCCAACGAGACGATGCGCCCCGCGAAGAAGACGGCCGCCCAGACTCCGAGCACGGCAAGCCCGACCCAGGGCGCGAGGGCGACGATCACTCCCGCGCCGGTGGCCACCGACTTGCCGCCCTTGAAGCCCAGAAAGACCGAGCGGCTGTGCCCCACGATCGCGAGCACCCCGTACAGGAGGGGCACCCACCAAGGCAGGTGCGCGGCGACTGCGAGGCTCACCGGCAGGCAACCCTTGAGGAAGTCGAGCACGAAGCAAGCGATACCCGGCTTGCGGCCGAGCACGCGCACCACGTTGGTCGCCCCCACGTTGCCCGAGCCGTGCTCGCGGATGTCGACCCCGTAGAAGAGCTTCCCGATGATCAGGGCGAAGGGAATCGCGCCGAAGACGTAGGTCGCCAGCGCGCCGCCCGCGACCACGACGGGTGAGGCGATCATCAGTTCTGCTTCTCGCGGCGAGGCCGGAAGATCAGGCGGATGGGGGTGCCTGCGAAGCCGAAGGCCTCGCGGATCTTGTTCTCGAGGTAGCGCTTGTAGTGGTCGGTGACCAGCTTGGGCTCGTTGCAGTAGTTGATGAAGGTCGGCGGGGCGGCGGAGACCTGGGTCACGTAGTAGATCTTCAGGCGGCGGCCGCTCCTGGCCGGGGGCGGGTTCATGGTGGTGGCTTCCGCGATGACCTCGTTGATGACGCCGGTGGTGATGCGGCGGGTATTCTCGGCCGCGGCGGCCTCGGCGGCCTCGAGGATCTGGGGCACGCGCTGGCCGGTGAGCGCCGAGATGAAGACGACTGGCGCCCACTTCACGTGGCGCAGCTCCTCTTCGAGCTTCTTGCGGTAGGCGGGCATGGTGTGGGTGTCCTTGGGGACCAGGTCCCACTTGTTGACCGCAATGACCAGGGCCTTGCCCGAGTCCTCGGCGATGCCCGCGATGCGCTGGTCCTGCTCCGAGACACCCTCGGCCCCGTCGATCATCATGACGATCACGTCCGCGCGCTCGATGGCCTTGAGGGCGCGCACGACCGAGAACGCCTCGACGCCGTAGTCGACCTTGGCCTTGCGACGGATGCCCGCCGTGTCGACCAGGGTGTAGTGCTTGCCGTCGATCTCGAGGCGGGTGTCGATGGCGTCGCGGGTGGTGCCGGCGACGGGCGAGACGATCATCCGCTCGTGGCCCAAGAGGGCGTTGGTCAAGGAGGACTTGCCGGCGTTCGGCTTACCCACCAGGGCGATGCGCAGCTCCTCGGGGGGCGGCTCCTCGCTTTCGGGGGGGAAGGCGTTGACGATATCGTCGAGCATGTCGCCGATCCCGAGGCCGTGAAGCGACGACATGGGACGGGGCTCGCCCAGGCCGAGCTCGTAGAACTCGGCGGCCTTGGGGTCCTCGGTCACGTTGTCGAGCTTGTTGACCGCGAGGATCAGGGGCTTTTTGGAGGTGCGAAGCAGGTTCGCGATGTCCTCGTCGACCGGGGTGACGCCCGCCTCGCCGTCCACGACGAACACGATGACATCGGCCTCTTCGACGGCGAGCATGGCCTGCTTCTCGACGGACTGCAGGAGCTCCTCGTCCGTGCCCGGCACGATCCCGCCGGTGTCGACCACGACGAAGTCGCGGCCGTTCCAGTCGGCGCGCAGGTAGAGGCGATCGCGGGTCACGCCGGGCATGTCGTGAACGATGGCCTCGCGGCTACCGACCAGGCGGTTGATGAACGTCGACTTGCCCACGTTGGGGCGGCCGACGATAGCGACGACGGGAAGGGCGTTCATTAGGTCAGTACCTCGAAGGGCTCCGGTTCGGCGAAGCCGGTGATGGAAACGGATTCAGGCACGCGGGCCTTCAGATAATCGACGACGAAATCGACCACCGGCTGTTCGGTCGCCTGGTGGCCCGCCTCGAGCAGCGCAAGGCCCTGGGCCTCGGCTTCGAGGGCGGCGTGGTAACGGACTTCGCCGGTGATGAACAGTTCGACCCCCTGGGCGAGGGCTGCGGGGTACAGGTCCCCGCCGGCACCCGAGCAGACGCCGATTCGGCGCACCAGGCGATCGCGATCGCCCACCAGGCGCAAGCTGCGGGGCTTGAGGGCAGCCTGGACCCGCTCGGCGATGGCCTCGATGGTCATGGGTGCTTCAAGCTCACCCCACAGGCCGATGCCGTAGGGATCGCCGCCGTTCTCGAGTCGGATGACGTCGTAGGCGGGCACCTCGTAGGGATGCACCCGATGAAGCGCACGCAAGACGGCGCCTCGCACCCGCGCGGGCACGAGGACCTCCAAGCGGGTCTCGGGGCCTTGGTGATGCTCGCCAACGGATCCCACGGCGGGGTTCGCGCCGTCGAGCGGCCGGAAGGTCCCTTCGCCCTCGCTCTTGAACGAGCACTGGTCGTACGGCCCGATCCGGCCTGCACCCGCCGCCCAGAGGGCGTCGAGCAGCTCAGGGGCCGCATCGGTCGGTACCCAGGCGATCAGCTTGTACCAGGCCTCGGTGCCCTCCACTTGGAGGATGCGATCCATCGGCAGGCCGAAGAGGGTCGCGAGATGATGGTTGCAGGCGGTAGCATCCAGGTTGGTATGGGCGGCATAGCAGGTGATGCCGGCCTTGGCCATGGCCTCGACCGTGCGGCCCGGGTCCTTGCGGGTGTCCAGGCGCTTGGTTGCCTTGAACAGCAGGGGGTGGTGCGCGACGACCAGGTTCGCCCCGGCGCGCTCGGCGGCCTCCACCGAGGCGAGCGACGGGTTGACCGTCACCAGCACGCCGGTGCAGGGGCGATCGGGATCGCCGAACTGCAGGCCGCAGTTGTCCCAGCTGGCCGCATAAGAGAGCGGCGCTAGGGTTTCGAGGTGCTCGAGGATGTCACGGATGCGCATGGACTTTCGGTTTCGACGTGGCGGCTGCTTTCAGGCGCGCATGGATTCAGGCAAGGCCCCATGATACCACACGCCGTCATTGAGGCTGATTTCCAGGGGATCGCCATGATATAATGGCCGAGCCCCATTCACTTTGCACCCGTACAAGGACGGTCCATGCCCCTAGCCGAGCAGGCCTGCAATCAGCGTATCCGTCCCGTGACCGCGCACGTCAACTCGCACGGCCGCTGGGAGCTCGGGGGGTGCGACCTCGCCGAGCTGGCGCGCACCTACGGGACTCCCCTCTACGTGATGGACGAGGACACGTTGCGTACCGCGGCGCGCACCTACCTCGACGCCCTCAAGGCCCACTACCCCGGGCCATCCGAAGTGCTCTTCGCGAGCAAGGCCCTCTGCAACATGGCGATCAATCGCCTCTTGCACGACGAGGGCCTCGCCACCGAGGTGGTCTCCGGCGGCGAGCTCTTCACGGCCCTCAAGGCGGGGATCCCGCCCGAGCGCATTCACTTCCAGGGCAACAACAAGAGCCCCGAAGAGATCCGCCTCGCCCTCGAAGAGGGGATCGGGCGCTTCATGGTCGACAACCTCGACGAGCTGCACCAGCTCAGCGCGATCGCCAAGAAGCTGGGCGTCACCCCGCAGCTGCTCTTGCGCATCACGCCGGGTGTGGAGGCCCACACCCACGAGTACGTGCGCACGGGGCACGTGGACACCAAGTTCGGCTTTGACCTGCCGCACCAGCTCGACGAGGCCCTGCGGCACGTGGTCGCCAATCCGCACCTTCAGTTCATGGGCCTCCAGGCCCACATCGGGTCGCAGATCTTCGACATCGAGCCCTTCTTGCTTAACGTGGACGTTCTGCTCGATTGGTCCAGCCGCATCGAGCAGACCTACGGCCTGAGCGTCGCGGAGCTGGACGTGGGCGGCGGCCTGGGCATCGCCTATACCGGCGAGGACGATCCCCCCGCCATCGCCGACGTGATCGCCGCGATCGCCGAGCGGGTCCAGACGGGCTGTGCTGCGCGCGGCCTCAAGCTGCCCAAGCTCATGGTCGAGCCAGGCCGCTCCATCGTCGGCACCGCCGGCGTGACGGTCTACACCGTGGGCACCCGCAAGGACATCCCCGGGGTGCGCACCTACCTGTCGGTGGACGGCGGCATGCCGGACAACCCCCGCCCCATCACCTACGGCGCTCGCTACGCGGCGGACCCGGTCCAGACGGGCGAATGCTACGAGACGGTCACCCTCGCCGGCAAGTGCTGCGAGTCGGGGGATGTCCTCATCACCGACCTCAAGCTGCCCAAGATGGCCGCAGGCGAGCTCGTCGTGCTCTGGGGCACCGGCGCCTACTGCTACTCGATGGCCTCCAACTACAACCGTCTCGGCCGGCCCGCCATGGTGCTGGTCAGTGACGGCCGCGCCGACGTGATCGCCGAGCGCGAGACCCTCGCGGACCTGGTGGCACGCGATCGCCTGCCCCTGCGGCTCGGAGGCAGCCGCTGATGGCCTACTGGCTCGCGATCCTCCAGCAGTTCGCCACCAACCTCCGCTGGCAAGACCTCCTCGACATCCTGCTCGTCAGCGTGGTCCTGTACCGCCTCTTCCTGCTCATCAAGGGCACCCGCGCGGTCCAGTTGCTGCGTGGCGTCCTGCTGCTCCTGGTCGCCTACCTGCTCAGCCGGGCCCTCCAGCTCAACACCATCACCTGGCTCGTCCAGAGTGCGGCGACCATGATCATCGTCGCGATCCCGGTGGTGTTCCAGCCCGAGATGCGCCGCGCCCTGTCGCTGCTTGGCCAGGGTGAGCTCTTCCGTTCCGAGCTGTTCGGGAAAGGCTCGGCCGATACCAGCCGCGTGGTCGACGAGGTCGTCATGGCCGTCCGGATGCTGAGCGCCCGCAAGATCGGTGCCCTCATCATCCTCGAGCGTCAGACGGGCCTCAACGAGTTCATCGAAACGGGGACCGCGATCCAGGGCTTGGTCTCGGCCGACCTGTTGACCTCGATCTTCTTCCCGAACTCGCCTTTGCACGACGGCGCGGTCATCGTCCGCGGCGATCGCATCGTCGCGGCAGGTGCCTTGCTGCCCCTTTCCGAGAACTTCCGCCGCGCCCAGAAGCGCCCCATCGGCACCCGCCACCGGGCGGCCTTGGGCCTCTCCGAGACGACGGACGCCTTTGCCGTGGTCGTCTCCGAGGAGACGGGGGTTATCTCCGTCGCCCAGATGGGCCAGCTCCAGCGCCACCTGACCGAGGACGACCTGCGCGGGATGCTCTCCAACCTGTACCAGGCCCCCCGCTCGGGCACCATGAACCTTTCGCTGCCGCTCTTCCGGAAGTCTAGCTGATGATTTCGCTCTGGGCCAAAGAGGAAAGCAACCGCGGGTTGCAGGTGATCGCCTTCCTGATGGCGGTCACGCTGTGGCTGTTCGTCGGGCTCATCCCCCGGATCGACAGCGACAAGCGAAAGATGACCGTTGACGTCAAGGTCAAGAACGCCCCGGAGGCCCTGCACCTGCGCACGGATCCCGCCGTGGCCGAGGTCACGGTGGTAGGCCCCAAGACCGCCATTTACAAGCTGAGCGACGAGGACCTCGAGGTCTTCGTCGACCTCAAGCATCGTGGGCTGGGACGCGCGACGCACGTCCCCCTCAACATCTCGGGCCCGCCCGGCATCAGCTGGGAGCTGAGCCCTCCCGAGGTCCGGATCGTCCAGCCGCACTAGACAAGCCACAACAAGCCGCATGGTTCCCCAAGAGGACGTAAATACGATGTCATCCAAAACAAGCAAGATCGACCCCGCGAACGCGTGGGAGGGGATTGACCCCAAGCGCCTCCCGCAGCACGTCGCCGTGATCATGGACGGGAATCGGCGCTGGGCCCTCAACCGTCTCTTGCCTGGCAAGCACGGCCACAAGGCGGGCGTCGAGACGCTGCGCGAGCTGGTCAAGGCCTGCCTCGACCTGGGGATCGGCTATCTGACGGTCTATGCCTTCTCGACCGAGAACTGGAACCGCTCGTCGGACGAGGTCGGCTACCTCTGGGCCCTGTTCGAAGAGTCCCTGCTCAAGGAGGTCGAGGGCCTCGACGAGCACGGCGTGCGGATGCGCTTCATCGGCGAGATCGACGAGCTGAACCCCAAGATCCGCGCCTCGATCCAGCAAGCCGAGTCCCGGACCGGCTCCAACGCCAAGCTGACGCTGAACATCGCCATGAACTACGGCGGCCGCCGCGAGATCCTCGAGGTGGTCAAGGCGGTCTCGCGCGCGGCCAAAGCCGGCCAGATCGACGCCGATTCCCTGGACGAGACGCGCCTGTCGAGCTTCTTCTACACGGCGGGCCAGCCCGATCCCGACCTCCTCATCCGCACCAGCGGCGAGCAGCGGATCAGCAACTACCTGCTCTGGCAGCTCGCCTATACCGAGATCTACATCACCGAGACCCTCTGGCCCGACTTCCGCCGCGGCGACTTCCGCCTGGCCCTCTTGGACTTCCAGGGCCGCGATCGCCGCTTCGGGGCGCGCCCCTAGGCGCTGGCCGTGGCGGCGCCTAGCCCGATTCTCCTCTTCTGGGGGGACGACACTTACGCCCTCAAGGCCGCCGAAGAGGCCCTCATCGCCCGGATCGTCGATCCGGGCTTCGCGTCGCTCAACCTCAACCTGCTCGACGGACCCCTCACCGCCCCGAGCCAGGCCGTGGCGGCGGCAGGGACCATGCCCTTCGGGCCCGGGGGACGCCTGGTCATCGTGCGGGACTGTCCCTACTTCTCGGCGGGCAAGTTCGCGGGCGATGACGAGGTCGATGCCCTCGGCGACCTCCTCGAGAAGGGCCTACCTCCCGCCTGTCACCTGGTCTTCTCGGTCCCGCGCGGGATCGACAAGCGCCTGACGCAGACCAAGGCGCTGCTCGCCAAGGCCGAGGTCCGCGAGTTCTCCCTCGGCAAGAGCTGGGACGACCGTCCTGCCATCGAGTGGCTGATGAACGAGGCCCGCACCGACGGGATCAAGCTCGGGAACGACGTGGCCCAGGCCCTGGTCTCGGCGCTCGGCAGCGATCGCTGGCGCCTGCGCAACGAACTCTCCAAGCTTGCCGCCTACGCGGACGGCACCCCGCTCACCCTGGAGATGGTCCAGCTGCTCTCGCCGCCCGGCGAGACCGACGTGTTCGCCGTGCTCCAGGCGATCGCCGAGCGCAAGCCGGTCGAAGCGATCGCGCGCCTTCGAAAGCTGCTCGTCACGGAGGCCGCCCTCAAGCTGCTCGCCACCATGGCGACCATGATGCGCGGCTGGCTCCAGACCAAGCTATTGGCCGAACGGGGCATGGGGGCGGATGCGATCGCCCAGGCGCTCGGTGCCAAGTCCAGCTTCAAGATCAAGAAGGACCTTGAGCAGTGCCGGTCCTGGTCCTCGTCGCAGCTGCGCCGCGCGCTCGCGCTCTTGCTCGAAGCCGATGTGGCCCTCAAGACGACCGGTGGCCGCGGCATGGAGACCCTGCACCTGGAGAAGCTCCTCGTCCAGCTCTCGCGCCTCTGAGCCTTTCTGTTTCTTTCATCACCAAACACCAAGGGCGGCCTGAAGTTCAGGCCGCCCTTGGTGCGGAAGGAAGGGATGAGGGCTTAGAAAGCCGCTTCGATGGGGTTGAGGGGGAGGTTCGCCGAGGTGGTCTTGCGCTTGGCGACGGTGACCTTGGCGAGCACGCCCTTGCTGAAGCCGCCCAGAGTCGCTTCGACGGTGTAGTCGCCGGCCATCAGACGGCCCACGCGGTACTTGCCGCTCGACGAGGTGCTGGCGCGGTAGATCATGCCGGTGTTGACCGAGCGGAGGGTGACGGCCGCGTCCTCGAGCGCAACCAGGGTCTTGGCGTTGTAGAGCTTGCCGCTGACGGTACCGGTGCGCAGCAGGTCAATGACAACCGAGAGGTCGGGCACGCGGTACGCCTTTTTGACGGTCATGGTGCCGCTCGCGGTCGAGCCGCGGACCAGGACCTTGACGTTCAGGGCCTTCGAGAGCTTGAGGGCGACGGTATCCGTCGCGGTGGCGAGGGGGATGCTGACGTCCTTCTTCTTCCAGATACCCTGCTTGACCTGCAGGTAGAACTTGCCGTCCTCGCTCGAACGAACGTAGCCGATCTTACTCGAGCCGCGCGAGAAGAAGCCGCTGCCCTGGACTTCGCCCGCTTCTTCGGCGTCGAGTTCCTGGAGGGCTTCGTCATCGAGCTCGTCGAGGTCGCCGGTGTCGTTGAGAGACTGGAGCTGGACGGACTCGGCGCGAGAGATGTCGGCGGTCGGCGAGCTTGCGGTGATGGAGCGGCCGGGAGCGCCAGTGGTGGGCATCCCGCAGCCCGTGAGGCTGACGGCGACCAGCAGCGCCAGTGCGATGTGATTGTACTTCATCCCTTCCTCCTTGGTGACGGTTTCCTAACACGTCTGTTAAGAGCTTTATCGGGGATGCGGCGCCCGAACCGGTAAAAGAAAGCTGAAAGTTGTTCTAAGGTCAGATTAAACCTTCTGAAAATTGCCAATAAAAAAGAACCTGCCTGAGAGGGCGCAGGTTCTTTTCAGTTCGTCGAAACTTTTGAGCGGAATTTAGACGGTCTTGGCGTTGAAAGCCTTGACCAACCGCGACTTGCGACGAGCAGCGGTGTTGGGGTGGATGATCCCCTTGCGAGCCGCACGATCGATCGCGCTGATCGCGACCTTGAGCAGCTCCGAGGTGCGGGTCTGGTCTTCGGCATTGTTCATCGCCTCGTTAACGCGCTTGAAACGCGTCTTGACCGCCGACTTGATCGCCACGTTGCGCATACGGTTGCGCTCGGCGATCTGCACACGCTTGATACCGGATTTGATTCGTTGAGCCACGATATTCACCTCCTTCTCGTCGGCCATCTTTGCCTTCCTTCGGGACGGCGCCGACTTGAACCGCCATTCTAGCACGAATCCATCCCGGGAAAAAAGCCCTTTTAGTCAGGATTTTAAGCATTCTTTCCTTGGTATTAGTTTTCTAGTTGCTTGATACGGGCCGAGACCTCGTCCCGGAATTCCCCGTTCGGAAGACGGGCGAGATAACGGGAGTAGGCCTTGACGGCCTCGGCCTTTCGGCCGGCGCCTTCCTCCAGGCGCCCCAGGTAGTAGAACGGCAGGGGGTTGTCGGGGTCGGTCGCAAGGGCGGCCAGGAACTCCTGGCGTGCCGCTGCGACCCTGCCCTGAGTGAAGTGCGCCTGCCCCAGCCGGTAGTGGAAGATGGCCCCCGAGCGGTTGATGGTTCGCTCGTCTACTTCGCCGGCCGGTGCGATCATCTTCTTGCCGCTCGCCTCGACCGGCGTCGGCGGGACGTTCGCGGGGGGCGTGAAGGCACCGCCACGCTCGGCGGCGCGCATGGGGTAGCTTGAGGGCTGCGAGGCGAGGCCTTGCTGAGTGGGGGCCGTAGGGCCCTCCCGTGTGGCCGTTCCGCGCAGTGGGGGGGCTTCGCCGGGCGCAGTCGCGCCACTCGTGCCGTTCATGTCGTAGCGTGCCCCTTGCTGGCCGTTGGGAGCGGCCATGGGATAAGCCCCCGGCGCCTGTGCCGCCTGAGCGCCCGACAAGGTGCCGAAAGCGCCTTCGCTGCGGCCGTTCTCGCGGGGTAACTCGGTCATGGGGGCCATGGTGTTGGGCGTGTTGGGGGCGCCGTCCTGGGCGAAGGGGTCGTAGCGCACCCCGTCGTCGCCCTCCATTTGCGCGGTGCTTTCCTGGCGCCCGTCCGGAGTGTTCGGGATGCTCAGGTCGTCGTAACGCGAGGCGGGGCCCTGGTCCTCGGGCCCTCGGTCGGTACCGCCGAGGACGTCGCCGGGGGCCGAGCGCTGGGCCTGTCGTGCCTCTTCGCCCGGACGCTTGAACAGGCCGAGCCAAGCGTAGTCGCCCTTTCCGAAGCGCATGCCGTACCATGCCGCAGCGCCGATGATCACGGTCACCGCGAGGGCCATCGCGATCACGCGCCGCCGATCGAGCTTCGGCACCTCTTCGTCGAGTTCGGGCTCGGGGGTGGGGACCTCGGGCGGCTGCACCGGCGTCAAGGGCGGCAGTACCGCCTCCGCGTCCGCCTCGTAACGCCTCTGCTGCTCGGCCAGGCCTTCGAGGACCGCCTCGGGGCTGCAATAGCGCTGCATCACGAGCAACTCGCCCAGCATGAAGGGCTGGTCGACTTGGCAGGCGAGCGCTTTGGTCAGCGTTTCGCGATCAAGCGCCCCGGTGGACACGAGGACCTCCCCGAGCCGGTGGCGGCGGCGCAGCAAGAGGGCTCGTTTTTCCTGGATGAACTGATGCGCCCGCTGTAGGTGCTCCCGGTTGCAGAGATGCTGCGCCAAGAGGGTCTCGGCCGGGTTGCGGCCCGCGGCGAGCACGCCACGCCACTGTTCGGGGCTCAGGATGCCCCAGCGCATCAAGAGCGGGCCGAGCTGGTCGCTATCGGGCAGGCGAGGCTTGAGGGGTTCCTGGGAGGCGAGCGCCGCTTCGAGGGCCGCGGGCGCAACCCCGTGCCCCTCGAGCAGGATACGGCCAAGCGGTTGGGACTGCTGCACCTGGGTCATGAGGGCTTGCTTCAGCTGAAACTGGGTCAGCGCCTTGGCTGCGATCAAGCGAGCGCCGATACGATCGTTCAAGGGGCGCTCGGCGTTTGCCGGCAGGCCGTTCGGGCCGAAGTGCAGGGCGACCAGGTCCGAGAAGCGCAGCGAGCTCACGCGCAAAAGTGCGGCAAGCAACGTTTCGCCCGCGCGCAGCGCCTCGGCGGCGCGATCGCGATCGGCAGCGGAGATGGTGCCTGCGCGGATGAGGGCTTCGATGAGGGCTGCGGGATCAAGAGTCATGGCTCGGTGTGCCTTCTTTGGAACGGTCCACCCGCATCATACCCGGTCGATCGGTTCCTTGGTTAATAAGTTTACGGGTTAAATAATAGCGTGGTTACTGATCGTCATGGGAGGGAACCTGCAAGCATTGTATCGCAGCGTTTTCAATGCCTAAGATGGCCCGAGGAAGGGCTTGATGCAAGGAGGGGAGCCATGGCGGACCGGCGCAAGGCGAAGAGCGAGGCCTTCGAAGCCCAGGAGAGCGAGTTTTCGGCCGAGGTGGCGCAACGCGGCGGGGTCTTGGAGTACGCCGACGCAGTCCAGGAGGTCGGCGAGGCTGCGCGGTTCGACAGGGCCGACAAGGCCCTGGACGCCGTCATTTCGACCGTCGCGGTGCTGACGGCGCACCACGAAGCGCGCGTCATGGGGATCGTGGTCTCGACCCTCGCGACGGCAAGTCAGCATCCACCCAGGATTTCCGTCGCAGTGCGCCGCCAGCACCCGATTCACGACATGATCCAGGCGAGCGGCTTCTTCGCGCTAAACTTGCTCGAGCAAAGCCAGCGCCAGCTCGAAGACCGCTTCACCGCGCCACCTCAGACCGGGACGAACCAGTTTGCCGGGGTAGAATACGATCTAGGCGTCTCGAGCGGAGCCCCGATCGTTCGCGGGGTCCTCGGCTTCCTCGAATGCCGCGTGGCCTCGGCGCTCGACACCGGGGACCACACCCTCTTCATCGGGGACATCCTCGACGGCGGCATGCTTCGAGACGGCAAACCGATGATCAGCCAAGGCGAGTACAAGGCGACGGTCGATATTTCTGAAGGCTTTAGCGTCTGAGGTTAAAAATTAACTCGGTTATTGATTTATGCCGTTAAGGTTTAGCCAGGAAAACTTGTACGCGACACACCTCTTCCGTCATGCCCTCGCATGGCGCGAAGAACGGAGCACCCGATGATGAACCACGAGCACTCCCATTCTCAGCCTCCGATCGCACACTCCTCTGGCGCGTGCGAAGGGCACGGGCACGATCATGGGCATGGCCACGGCCATGATCACCACCATCACCGCGAGGCCTCGAAGCAGGCCCTCTTGGTGGTGCTTTTCCTGTCATTGACGTATCTGGTCGTTGAGGTGATCGGCGGCTACATGACGAACAGCTTGGCGTTGCTTGCGGACGCCGGCCACATGTTCACCGACGTGGCGGCCCTTGCCCTGAGTTTCGGTGCCATGTGGTTCGCAAGCCGCCCGCCCACCCCCAAGCGCTCCTTTGGCTACTACCGCCTGGAGATCCTCGCCGCCTTGATGAACGGGGCGCTGCTCATCGTGGTGGCGGGCGGCATCCTCTTCGAAATGTTCGGCCGCGTTTCGCACCCGCCGGTCGTCAACGCCCTGCCCATGATGGGGATCGCCACCGGCGGCTTGCTGGTCAACCTGATCGGGGCGGGGATCCTCATGAAGTCCGCCAAGGAGAACCTCAACGTCAAGGGGGCACTCGCTCACGTCATCGGGGACGCGCTTGGTTCAGTCGGTGCGATCGCAGCAGGCTTCCTGATGTGGCGTTTCGGGTGGTACATGGCCGATCCCATCATCTCGGGTCTGGTGGGGCTCCTGGTGCTGCGCAGCGCCTGGGGGCTGGTAACGAGCTCGGTGGACATCCTGCTTCAGAGCACCCCGATGCACATCGATCCGGCCGAGGTGGTCCATACGATCGAACGTATCGACGGGGTGAGCGCCTCGCACGACCTTCATATCTGGACGGTGACCTCGGGGATGATCTCGCTGAGCTGCCACATCGTCATCGACGAGCTCCATCGGAGCATGGAGGTGCTCGCCGCGCTCAAGCAGGCCCTGCATGACCGCTTCGGCATCGAGCATGCCACGATTCAGGTGGAGGCCAGCGACTACCAAGCCTGCCAGAAGCTTCACTGGTAATCGATCGTTCAAGAGGGGGATCGCCGATGGCGATCCCCCTCTTGATTTATGGTCGAACAAATGTTTTAAAAAGCAGTGGAAAGCCGGGTTCGCCACAGGAGGCTCATGCCCCGAAAACCCTCGCCAATACGAGGAATTCACCCCTTTGGCTGTGCTAGAATGAGAACCAATCGTTCGAAAGGATTCCGAGCATGCCTGCGAAGTTCGTCCACTGCCACGTTCACTCCGAATACTCCCTGCTGGACGGCGCCAGCCGCATCGGGGAGCTGGTCAAGCGCGCGGCGAAGCACGAGATGCCGGCCCTGGCGCTCACCGACCACGGCGTGATGTACGGCGCGATCGAGTTCTATCGCAAGGCCAAAGAGGCGGGCATCAAGCCCCTGATCGGCATGGAGGCCTACGTCGCCCCCGGCTCCCGCTTCGACAAGTCCCCGAACCGCACTGGCGGCAAGAATTACGGCCACCTGGTGCTGCTCGCCAAGAACCGCACCGGCTACAAGAACCTGGTCAAGCTCAACTCCCTTGGCCACGTCGAGGGGTTCTACCACAAGCCGCGCATCGATAAGGACGCGATCGCCGAGCACTCCGAAGGGCTGATCGCGCTAACCGCCTGCCTGGGCGGCGAGATCCCCCAGCACATCATGCATGGCCGCTACGAAGAAGCCGAAGCGAGCGCGCGCTGGTACCAGCAGACCTTCGGCGACGACTTCTACCTGGAAGTCCAGAACCACGGCTTTGCCGAGCAGCAGCAGGTCAACAAGGCCCTGCTCGAACTCTCCGAGCGCACGGGCATCAAGATCGCGGGCACCAACGACAGCCACTTCACCAACCCGGGCGACCAGCGATCGCACGAGGCGCTGCTGTGCATTCAGACCGGCAAGAGCCTCCTGGATCCCACCCGCAAGATGCACTACGGGCCCGACTTCTACCTCAAGACCGCCGAGGAGATGGCCCAGGTCTTCCACGACATGCCCCAGGCGGTCTACCACACCCTCGAGATCGCCCAGAAATGCAACCTGATACTGGACTTCGGGCGATCGCTCCTGCCCCGCTACGAGGTCCCGCAGGGCCACGACGTGGACACCTACCTGACCAAGCTCGCCTGGGACGGTCTGAAGGAGCGCTACGAGACCATCACGCCCGACCTTGAGGAGCGCCTGCGCTTCGAGCTGCAGATCATCCAGCAGATGGGCTTCTCGGCCTACTTCCTCATCGTCTGGGACTTCATCAACTTCGCCAAGACCAGCGGCATCCAGGTGGGTCCGGGCCGCGGCTCGGCGGCGGGCAGCCTCGTCGCCTACTGCCTCAAGATCACCAACATCGACCCGGTCAAGTACTTCCTGCTGTTCGAGCGCTTCCTCAACCCCGAACGCGTCAGCATGCCCGATATGGATATCGACTTCTGCATCGAGCGCCGCGGCGAGGTCATCGAGTACGTGGCCCAGAAGTACGGCCGCGACAAGGTCGCCCAGATCGTCACCTTCGGGACCTTGGGCGCCAAGGCCGCCATCAAGGACGTGGGGCGCGTGCTCGAGCTGAACTTCAACGACACCAACCGCCTGACCAAGATGGTCCCCGAAGAGCTCGGCATCAGCCTCGACGACGCCTCAAAGGAGGGTTCGGAGCTCTTCTCCGAGTCCCAGAAGGACCCCAAGGTCGCGGAAATCCTCGAGCTCGGCAAGAAGCTCGAGGGGATGGTCCGTAACACGAGCTTGCACGCGGCGGGCGTCATCATCGCGCGCGATCCCCTCACCGAAACGGTCCCGCTCCAGCGGGTCGGCAAGGACGACGAGGAAGGCATCGCCACCCAGTACGAATACAAGTACTGCGAGATGATGGGCCTGCTCAAGATGGACTTCCTGGGGCTTCGCAACCTCACGATGATCGCGAAGGCCCTGGTCAACATCAAGGCCCGCCACGGGGTCGACTACGACCTCAACTCCCAGGACTTCACCGACCCCAAGGTCTACGACCTGCTCCAGGCGGGCGGCACCGTGGGCATCTTCCAGGTCGAGTCGGAAGGGATGACCAAGCTGGTCAAGCGCCTCCAGCCGACCAACTTCGAAGACATCTCGGCGATTCTCGCGCTCTACCGACCGGGCCCGCTGCAGAGCGGCTACGTCGACGAGTACGTGGACCGTAAGCACGGCAAGAAGCCCATCGAATACGCCCACCCGGATCTCATCCCGATCCTCCAGGACACCTACGGCACCATGGTGTTCCAGGAGCAGATCATGCAGATCGCGCAGGTGCTCGCGGGCTACTCGCTGGGTCAGGCCGACCTCCTTCGCCGCGCCATGGGCAAGAAGAAGAAGGAGGAAATGGACAAGCAGCGTGAGATCTTCCTCACGGGCACCCAGGCTCACGGCGTCTCCGACGAGATCGCAAACGATCTCTTCGACAAGATGACCAAGTTCTCGGAGTACTGCTTCAACCGCGCCCACACGGCCGCCTACGCCGTCGTTACCTACCACACCGCCTACCTCAAGGCCCACTACCCCTCCGAGTACATGGCGGCGCTGATGAGCAGCTTGCTCGGCGCTCAGGACAAGATCCTCCTCTGCATCAACGACTGCCGCAAGATGGGCATCAAGGTGCTACCCCCTGACGTCAACTCGAGCGGCGCGGACTTCACCCCCACCGACGAGGGCATCCGCTTCGGCCTGGGCGCCATCAAGAACGTGGGCTTCGGGGCCATCGACGCCATCGTCGAAGCGCGCAGCCGCCTGCCCGGCAACCGCTTCACCGACTTCTACCAGTTCTGCGCCGAGGTGGACCTCAAGCAGGTCAACAAGCGCTGCATCGAAAGCCTCATCCGCTGCGGCGCCCTCGATACCCTGGGTGGTCATCGGGCCCAGTACCTCGCAGCACTCGACGACGCAGTCGATCGCGCGAGCCGCAAGCAGCGCGACGCTGCGGTCGGCCAGATCTCGCTGTTCGGTGGCGGGGGGGATGCGGCGGTGGCCCTCGAGAACCCCACCATGCCTGATGTCCCTGCTTTCGAGTCCGAAGAGCAGCTCGCCATGGAAAAGGAGCTCATCGGCTTCTACGTCTCGGGCCATCCGCTCCAGACGGTGCCGGTCAAGATCGAGTGGCACACCAGCCACACCATCTCCCAGCTGCCGTCGCTCGGAGACGGCAAGCAGATCGTCATCGGGGGCTTGCTGATGCAGACCCGCCGCATGATCACCAAAAACGGCGACTATATGCTCGCGGGCAAGCTGGAGGACTTCACGGACCAGATCGACGTGGTGGCCTTCCCCAAGACCTACGAGACTTGCTCGGCCCTACTCCACGACGACGCCAAGTTGCTCATCAAGGGCAAGTACTCCAACCAGGACGATCGCCAGCAGGTGATCATCAGCCAGGTCTTCAACCTCGGAGCCATGCCCTCGCTGCACCTACACCTGCCCGAGTACGCGACGCCTCAGCAGCTGGTGCTCATTTCCCAGCTCCTGCGCAACCACCAGGGAGAGAAGGGAGCGATTCCCGTTATCTTCCACTTCGACCACACCAACCAGCAGGTGGTCGCGAGCGACTCGTTCTGGGTCCAGCGATCGCCGGAGCTGGAGACTGCCTTGGGGAATCTGCTGCCCGAGGACCGAATCGAGTGGCTCGAGCCGGAAGCGCAGCTTTCCCTGGTCTAAGGGGTACCCCACTCATGCGATCGCTTCGAGCACTCCTCCTGAAATCAGGAGGAGTGTTCGGTATTTTTAGGGTCACTCAAATGTGTCGCATAATGTTGTTACGGTAAAATAGGTACTCCTTACGCTTAGGTCCAGAATGATAGGCAGAAGAAAGCCTCGCTGAATCACATAATGCATTTCCTTCAATAAATGAGGCGGATAATGTTGTACTGGTAAACCCCTTGGTTTTCACCGGCTGGACAAAGATGAGGTGCCTGAATATAGGAGCTCCATTCACATAACGCAGGACTCCGCTCAAATGTGGCGGATAATGTTGTTATTGGAAGGTAAGTCCCGAGAAGTGAAACGTCATTCCTATCCTGTGGGCAATCAGTCCCAGGTCTTACATAACGCACAACTCAGCCCCACGCGAGGAGCAATTATCCTCGTTGAACTCGATGCCTCATGCGTCGGATAAGGCCGTTTCGGTAAATCCCGTCACGACACAGCGAGGTCTCGATGGTACTGAATCGCTTCTGAGATCTGGAGCAACATAACGAAGCCCAGCGCAACCATACACCACATAAGATATATTATACGACTGAGCAGTAGACATTCTCAGTAGCCAAACACCACCCGGGAACCCCTGTTATTTCAGGCGAATTTCACTACTCCCAAAAATCGCTGTCTACTGCCCTCTTGGCTCTCATCCAGGGCGATCAAGCAGGGCGAAATGGGCGGGAGAATGCGCTCGATTGACAATAGATCTAACTAGAACTATATTGGGAGCGTGTTCAGGCAGGCACCTCTCGTGCTCCAACCCTCGGCAAAGGAGACGGCCATGGCCACCTCGCAGCGCTCAGTCACTCGGATCGTTCCGAGCATCCATACCATCGAAGGCGATGGCATGGAGATTCGGCGTCCGTTTCCGACTCAGCTGATCGATTCGTTCGATCCGTTCCTGCTGCTCGATCACTTCGGTCCGGTCGAGGTCGCTCCTGGCGAGGCGAAGGGAACCCTGCCGCATCCTCATCGTGGCTTCGAAACGGTCACCTACATCATCGAAGGTGAGTTCGAGCACAAGGACTCCGCCGGTCACGCGGGGCGCCTCACGCCCGGCGCGGTCCAGTGGATGACCGCCGGCCATGGCATCATCCACTCGGAGCAACCTAGCGCATCCCTCATGCGTTACGGCGGCCGCCTGCACGGCCTTCAGCTGTGGGTGAACCTGCCGGCTCGGGACAAGATGATGCCACCGCGCTACCAAGAGCTCCCGGCTGAGCGGATCCCCGTGGCGTCGAGCGAGGACGGCTCGGTGAGCGTGCGAGTGATCGCAGGCGAGGCCCTCGGCGTCAGCGCCGTCATCGAAACGCGCACCCCTATCATGTACTTGCACTTCACCCTTCAGCCGGGCGCGCGGCATACGCAGCCGGTCCCACCAGCCTACAACGCCTTCGCTTACGTGATCGGCGGCGAGGGGCACTTTGGTTCAGACGAAGCCACCGGCAAGGAGGGCGAAGCGCTCTTCTTCGGCGCCGGGGATGAGGTCACCCTCTCGGTGCCCGAGGGCGCTTCGGCTCCGTTGAGCGTCCTGCTCCTCGCCGGCGTCCCGCTCAAGGAGCGTATCTATCGCTACGGGCCCTTCGTCATGAACACCCAGGAGCAGCTCCTCCAGGCGTTTCGCGACTACGAGGCCGGTCACTTCGACGTGATCCCGTCTTGACGGCGAGAAGCAACATGGATCGGCCTGCTCCGAGCTGCATCCCGGCCACCAACGACGAACAAGTGCAACGGCTCGCCCTGCTCGAAAAACTCAAGTCCAGCTGTGTGGCGCTCCAGTCCTCTGCGCACTCGCCTTACCTGTCAGAAAGAGAAGTCCCTCGATGAACAAGTCCGCCCGAATCCTGGTCCTGGCCGGTAGCCTGCGCGAAGGCGCTTACAGCAAGAAGCTGGCGAAGTGCGCGGCTGAAGCCCTGAAGCAGCTTGGTGCAGAGGTTGACCTGCTGGACCTCCGAGAGGTGCCCATGCCCCTCTACGACGGAGATCTCGAAGACGCCGAAGGGCTCCCCGCAGGCGCGATCGCCTTCAAGGAGCGAATCGCAGCTGCCGAGGGCCTGCTCATCGTCTCGCCCGAGTACAACCAATCGATCCCCGGCACCTTCAAGAACGCGCTCGATTGGGCATCGCGCGGCGAGGACGATGTCTTCGAGGGGAAGGTCGCGGGCCTGATGGCCTCCTCGCCCGGCGGGGCGGGCGGGATGCGGATGATGCCTCACCTCCGCCAGGTCATGACCGCCCTCGGAGTCTGGCTGCTGCCCGAGCAGGTCACCCTTTCCAAGGCACACGAGGCCTTCGACGAAAGCGGCGCCCTCAAATCCGCCTATATCGCCACCCAGGTCGAGAAGCTCTGCTCCGCACTTGCCTCGGAAGCTCGGCGTCGCCGCCTCGAAGCCTAAGCATCCCCACTTCATTCAGGAAGGACGTGCCCCGTGGACGACCATCTCGCCAACGCCGTGCCCCGTGACAACCCCGCGGCAAAGCGCTTCGAACTGCAGATCGGCGATCGCCTCGCCGTCGCCGAGTACATCCTCACCCCCGACGGCATCGTGTTCACGCACACCGAGGTCCCCGTCGAGCTGGAGGGGCGTGGGCTCGCAAGCAAGCTCATCAAGTTTGCCCTCGATTCGGCCCGGGAACGGAAGCTTTCGGTCACGCCCATGTGCCAGGCAGTCGCCGGTTATATCGAACGCCATCCGGAGTATCAGGATCTGCTGTTACCGACCTTCCGCAACCAGTAGGCGGCCACCCTCGCCGTCGAGCAAGAGAGAATCGAGACACGCACATGCTTGAATCCATCATCACCGCTCGCAAGGCCGATATCGGCGGCTTGGAAGTGGGGCGCCTCCTGCCTTCGCGCGAGCGCCGCATGGTCGGGCCGTTCACCTTTCTGGATCACGGCGGGCCGATCGACCTGCCGGCCTTCATCCCCGACACCCTGGATGTCCTTCCTCATCCGCACATCGGCCTCTCGACCGTCACCTACCTCCTCGACGGCACGATGACCCATCGCGACAGCCTCGGCGTCGAGCAGGTGATACGGCCTGGTGACGTCAACTGGATGACCGCAGGCCGAGGCATCAGCCACTCTGAGCGCTTCGAGGGCCCTTTCAAGGACAAGGGCGGGGCATTCAACCTCCTGCAGGCCTGGGTGGCGCTCCCCGTCGAGCATGAAGAGGCGGATCCCAGCTTCAATCACCACCCCAGTCAGGAGCTGCCAATCTTCGAAGAAGGCGGCCTCTGGGCCCGCCTCATCGCAGGCACGGCCTTCGGTGTCTCGGCGCCGGTCAAGACCCACTCGCCGCTCTTCTACATGCATGTGCAGCTCCAGGCGGGCGCGAAGGCGGCCGTCCCGGGCGATCACCCCGAGCGCGCCGTCTACGTCGTCAAGGGCTGCGTCGAAGTGGCAGGGCACGCGTATCGTCCAGGCGAGATGCTGGTCTTCGCCCCTGGGGCGGCTCCACTCATCACGGCGCAGGAGGCGTCCACCGTCATGATGCTCGGAGGTGAGCCGGTCGGCCCGCGCCACATCTGGTGGAACTTCGTCTCCTCGCGCAAGGAGCGTATCGAGCAGGCCAAGGCGGATTGGCAAGCCGGCCGGATCGCTCTGCCGCCGCACGATGCCCGCGCGTTCGTCCCGCTGCCCTAGGATGACGGCGCGGACCGGGAGATTTCGTCGCCCTCACCTTGCGAGGGTTCAGCGGAGCGGTTAGGATGCCTATGGTAGGGTTGTGAGCCCGACCATGGGCCTGCCTACTTCGAGGAGGAGACGATGAGCGTCATCCGTCGTTCTTGCGCCGTTGCGATCGCAACCTTCATGCTCGCCGGCTGCGCGCTATCCGGCAACCAGCCGGTCGACCCGACCAAGAGACCGCGCATCACCTCGCTCCAGGTCTCAAGCAGCCGCGTGACCCCGGGCGGCATCATCGGGCTCGAGGTGACGGCCCAGAGCCCCGACGACTCCAAGCTCACCTACCACTGGACCTCGAGCCAGGGCATGATCTCGGATCCACACAGCCAGCGCCCGCACTGGATTGCTCCCAACAACGCCTTCGGCCAGGACACCTACATCACCCTCTCGGTCCGGGTCATCGACGACAAGCAGCGCGAAGACAGCCGCCAAGAGACTATCACCGTCGCCAATTGACCACTTGTACGAACGACCTCCCGAAATCGGGAGGTCGTTCGTCTCAGGCTGTTGAAAAAGGATTAGTAGCCGCGGGGCATCCGGATGCCGAACTTGTCGCGCGCGCCCCGGTCCTGCTCGGCCTCGCGCGCCTGGAACTCACGGATCTGATCCATGATCCGCTGCCGGATGAAGTCCGTGACGTCTTCGACCTTGCTCTTGTCGGCGTCCTCGTCCAGGTCGTTCTCCCGAATGTACATGGCCAAGAAGTAAGCCTGAGCCAGCTCTTGGCGGCAAGTCCAGGGGTCCATCCCCTTACGCGTCAAGGAGTCGCGCAGCGTGGCGTAGGTGCCGCGACGGGAGAGCCAAAGGTTCTCCATGAGGTCCATGAGATCTTGGGGGGAGACTTCCTCGAGGGGGTCTCCGTACTTCTCAAGGTACTGCTCCTTGACGCCGGGGTCTTGGAATTTGGCAAGCGCTCGTTGAATCATCCGCACCTCCTGGGGGCGTTTTAGTGCATGCGAGCAGCGACCGGCAGGCGACGGAGAATCTCCGCCTCTTGCACGGCCAGCTCCTCGAGCCGTTGAAGCACCACAGCCTTGGGCATGTGGTGACCGGCGAGGGAAACGAAGAGTTGATGATGACCGGCCTCCGAGAACGAAAGCTCATGGTAGAGCGATCGCAGCGCGGGGTCCGGCAGGTTCTGAGCGAGCAGCACGAAGCGTTCGCAGCTACGAGCCTCGACCAAGCTCATGATGAGCAACCGATCGACCAAGTGTTCGACTCCATGGGGGCGATTGAGCTTCAACAGCTCTTTCACGTAGGGATCGGAGTCGATCCTCCCAAGAGGAATGCCGCGCTCATTGAGCACGGCATACAGTCGGGCGAAGTGTTCGAGTTCTTCCTGGGCGAGGTGCAGCATGCTGGTAACCAGCGCCCGGTCGTTCGGATATTTGGCGATGAGGCTCATGGCCGTAGCAGCCGCCTTCTTCTCGCAATGCGCGTGATCCGCCAGGAGGAGATCCGTGTGACGGATCACCAGCTCGAGCCAGGCTTTATCGGAAGCCTCCTTGAGACAGGTCATTGGCGGACAGGTTTGCGTTGCGAGGGTCATCGTTGCTACTCCTACCTACAGTATAAGGCATTAGGGGCCCGGACTGCGCGTCGATTGCGAAACTTCACATCTTCTAGCAAGCATGCTAGCGTGTTTCTTTCGGAAACGCGCTATTTCAGGAGGTTCGCCATGATCCGCCATGTCGTCGGGTTCCGCTTCAAGCCGGACACCACTCCCAGCCAGATCGCCCAGTTCCTCGCCGCCTTCCGAGCCCTCGCCGACCAGATCCCGGAGCTGCGGAGCCTGAGCGTCGGCCCCAACCTGACGGATCGCGACGCCACCTGCCCCTACATCCTCTCGTCGAGCTTCGACGACATGGACGCCGTGGGGCGCTACCTGGTCCACCCGGCGCACGTCGATGCCGTCGCCACGCACCTAACGCCGATTCTCGAGCAACGAATCATCCTGGACATCGAAGAGTAAGACCGAGAGGTGCTTTGATGCTCGCCGCTTCGCCGATGAAGGGGAGCATGATATAGTAATGGCATCGGGAAGTAGGAGCTGTGCGCCATTTGCGCCCCCTTTCCCCGCAATGCCCACCCTGGTGACCGTTCCAAACCTTCACCAGAGCCGACACAAAGGAGTGGCAGCTACTTTTGCCTGACAACATCCGTTTCGAGGATCTCGGCCTGCCGCCTGAGATTCTCCGGGGCCTGAGCCAGATGGGCTTCGCCCACGCCACCCCGGTCCAAGCCGCGGCAATCCCCGAAGTCTTGAAGGGCAAGGACCTGGTGGTCCAAGCCAAGACCGGTTCCGGTAAGACCCTGGCCTTCGGCCTTCCCGTCCTCGCCCGTCTCGATCCCACCAGCCCCGACACCCAGGTGCTGGTCATCACCCCGACCCGCGAACTCGCCATCCAGGTGGCCGAAGAGCTGAACAAGGTCGGCGGTCACATGGGCATCCTGGTCTCCGCCATCTACGGCGGCACCAAGATGGACAAGCAAATGACCGACCTGGCCTGGGCCTCCATCATCGTGGGGACGCCGGGCCGCCTCCGGGACCACCTGACCCGAGGCAACCTGCACCTGACCAAGTGCACCACCGTGGTCCTCGACGAAGCCGACGAGATGCTCGACATGGGCTTCAAGGACGACCTGGAGTTCATCCTCTCGGGTCTTCCCAAGCCCCGGACCACCCTGCTCTTCTCGGCGACCTTCCCCAAGGCCATCGAGGCGATCGCCAAGAAGTACATGACGAGCACCGAGAAGATCGCCGTCAGCTCGGGCCTCACCACCCCCACGGACATCACTCACCGCTTCCTCAAGGTCAGCGAATCGAACCGGGTGGAGGCGCTTGCGACCCTCATCCGCAAGGAGCCCCCGAATCTCGGGATCGTCTTCTGCAAGCGCAAGAGCGAAACCACCCAGGTCTCGCGCAAGCTGCGCGCCGCAGGCATCCCCTCGGGCTACCTCAACGGGGACATGGACCAGGCTCAGCGCGAAGCCACCCTCGCCCAGTTCAAGCGCGGGGACATCAATATCCTGGTCGCCACCGACGTCGCGGCCCGCGGCCTCGACATCAACGGGATCACTCACGTCTACAACGTGTCGGTCCCCCAGGACACCGAGACCTATGTCCACCGCTCGGGCCGCACCGGCCGCGCCGGCAAGAAGGGCACCTGCATCACCCTCGTCACCCCCGAGGAAGAGCGCTACTTCGCCAAGATCCAGCAGGATCTGACCGAAACCGCCCGCAAGGCGATGGCCGCCGCCCAGGCAGCGGTCCCGGCGCAGGCACCCGCGCAAGCCCCAGCCGCCCGCAGGCAGCCTACCGCCGAGCCCCGCGCTCAGCAGGAGGCGCCCCGCGCCCCGCAGCCGGCTCGCCAGGAGCGTCAAGACCGACAGGAGCGTCAAGAACGCCAAGAGCGCGAGAGCACCCGCGCCCCGCGTGAAGCCGAGCGCCGCATCGAGAGCCGGCAGAGCGAGAATGCTCGTCCGCGCTACTCGGTGGATACCATCTACCGCGAGGTGAACGGCCAGGCCGAAGCCTACCGGACCATCGCCCAGGAGCTGCTGCGGCAGACCGATGCCGAGCGTCTCGTGGCCGCCCTGCTCAGCCAGACCAACGCCGGCAAGCGGATGCTCGAGAAGAGCATCCCGCGCGAGGAACCGTCCGACTCCCAGCGCGATCATTCGCGCCGCAGGTCGCGCTCGACCTCGCACAGCGGGGGGCGCCTCACGCGCAAGCCCTCCCAGGTCGTCTACGGCGAATAATCGCTCATCTCGCGCCCCCGTTCGGGGGCGCGAGGTGCTTTTTGGGCATGTCATCTTTCTGCAATCATTCTGTGGTATGGTCCTCCCATTGGCTTGAAGCCCCGCCCCCTATGCGGTATAAGGGATGCTTTGGTTCCAGCTCACATTCCCTTTCATGAAGAGGAGCCCGATGAGACTTCAGATTCACGCTGCCATCACTGCACTGTTCGTTGCCTCCTCCATGGTCGCTGCTCCCCTAGCGGCCAATGCCCAGCCAGCGAAGCCCAAGAACTTCGAAGCCAAGGGCATCTACATGACCGCCACCTCCATGCAGATCGACCGCTTCTACAAGCTGGTCGACGGCCTCCAGAAGGCCGGCGGCAACACCGTCGTCTTCGACGCCAAGGACGAGGACGGCATCGTCTCCTATCCCTCGAACGTACCGCTCGCCAAGGAGATCGGCGCCTCCAAGCAGGGGCCGCTGCGCGACCTCAAGAAGCGCGTGGACTACCTCCACTCCAAGGGGATCCACGTGGTCGGCCGCATCTGCCTCTTCCACGACCCGATCCTCGCCAAGCAGCGTCCCGACCTGGCCCTCAAGACCTTCGCCGGCAAGGCCTTCCCCGAGAAGGGCAAGCCCGCCTGGTCGGATCCCTACCTGCCCGCGGTCCAGCAGTACAACATCGACCTGGCCAAGGAGCTCACCTCCATGGGGGTGGATGAGGTCCAGTTCGACTACATTCGCTACCCCGCTCAGGGCCAGATCAAGGAGATCAACTACGGCTTCGATCCCGCCAAGACCCCCAAGCACACCGTCATCACGGGCTTCCTCAAGAAGGCCTACGACGAGATGCATCGCGCGGGCAAGCTCGTCAGCATCGACGTGTACGGCGTGATCGCCTGGCAGCAGAGCATCGACGAGCGGATCACCGGCCAGCGCGTGCAGGATCTGGCGAAGTACACCGACGCCATCTGCCCCATGGTCTACCCGTCGCACTTCGGCCCCGGCTTCGACAAGTACAGCAAGCCTGGCGACCAGCCCTACTACTTCGTGAGCAAGGGCGTCTCCAAGCTGGCCAAGCTCACCGAGGGCAGCGGGGTCACCATCCGCCCCTGGCTCCAGGCCTTCCCCTGGCGCGTCTCCAACTTCGGCCCCCAGTACGTCACCACCCAGCTCAAGGCTGCGCATGACGAAAAGGCCATCGGCTGGATGATGTGGAACGCGGGCAACAAGTACGAGGCCGCCTACTCCGGTATCGCGCGCTTCTACGGCAAGTAACCCCCTCGCTTCAAGAGGCCACCCCGCCCGGGGTGGCCTCTTGGCTTGTATACGCCGGCTTTCGAGCGCTTGTATGGTATGGTTCTATCCCATGCGCCGCTCATCCTTCTTGAAAGTCGCTGTCTTCCTTGCGATTGCTCTGCACGTCGCGCCCGTCTCCGCCAAGGACGCGGAGTGGGGCCCGTGGCCGAGCGCGGACGCCGAAGAGCGCTTGCCCGCCTCCGCCTTTCATGCGGCAGAGGGATGGGTGGGAGAGGCCCAGAACGGTAGCCAGCCATTTCTATTCGCGCTGCGCACCTATCAGCTCTTCGTCTCCAGTCAAGACGTGGTGAGCTGTCCCATGTACCCGAGCTGCTCGCGCTTCGCCATGCATGCCTTCGCCACCTATGACCCCCTGCAGGCGTTCTTGCTCACGGCGGATCGCCTCGTTCGCGACAACCCAGGTGCCCACGAACACGGACGCTACCCGCACGTCCACGTGGGCGAGCAGCCCAAGCTACGAGACCTTCCCGAGGATCACCGCCTATGGTAGCCCCTTCCGCCTACGTCGCGCCCGCCTGGACCCAAGGGGATCCGCAGCTGGGCTTCGCCAGCTATCTCTACGATGCGGGCGAGTTCTTCCGGGCGGTGGGCGAGTTCGAGCGGTGGCGCTTCATGCGCCCCCAGGACGTCCGTGAACCCCGGGTGCGCCTCCAGCTGGGGCGCTGCTACTTGCAGGGCAAGCGATACGAGCAGGCCCTCACCTATTTTGCGCTGCCCTACCCCTCTGCCGAGCTCGAAGCGATCGCGCGTTACGAGCAAGGACGCGCCCTCTTGGGGCTCGGCCGCTTCGAGGAGGCCGAGGCCGCGATTCGACCGCTCGAACACTCCGCCTCTCTCGCTTCCCCTGCGCGCGTTCAGCTTGGGCTCGCCGCGGCCAAGCAAGGCGCCTGGCAACAGGCCGGGGACTATTTCGAGCGCGCGGGTGCAAGCGACGCCACGGCGATCGCGCGTAACATCCAAGTACGCCATACTCCTTCGCCCTGGGTTGCAGGTGGGCTCTCGACCCTTTTGCCTGGCGCAGGGCAGCTCTATCTTGGTCGTCAATCGGACGGCTTCGGGAGCATGTTGCTCACCGCCGCACTGGTGGGTGCCTCCTACTACTACGCGCAGCGGGATCAGGCCCCCATTTCCTATGCGACGGGCATCCTCGGCGCTGGCTTCTGGGGCGCGAGCGTCTACGGGGCCATCGGCGGCGCTCGGCACGAAACCCGCCTTGCTGACGCGCAAGCGATCCGCACCATTGAGGCGGCGATCGCCCCCCTGACTCGTCCCGACCTTCAATGAAGCGGCAACTGCTCATCCTCGCCACGACCCTGCTTTTGCTTCCGACGCCCGCCCACGGCGCTGAGGACTCGCTCGGCCTAGCCCGCAGGCTGGCTGAGGCCGAGCCGGAGCTCGCTGTCACGGAGTACTTGAGGGTCCTCTACCATGCGAAAGACCCGAGTGCGTCGCGCCTCGTAAGAGAAGAGCTCGGGCGGCTCTACCAGAAGCTTGGCCGAGAGACTGACGCTCAGACCCTCTATCAGCAAGCAAGAGACGGGGCGGATGCGATCGCGCATGCGCGCCTCTCGCTGCGCCTCATCGAATTGCTCGCACGGCGCGATCCGCTGCTGGCCCAGGTTCGACTGGAAGCCATGCTTGATCAGCACCCCACGGGCCCGCTGCGCGAAGAGGTGCTACGCCGCCTCTGGTGGACCCAGCTCACGAACCGTGCCTATCGGCCGGCGGCAGAAACGATCAGGCACTTCGAAAAAACGGATGCCCAGGCAAGCGCCCTGGCCGCCGAGCTCGAAGCCCGCGCCACTCGTCCCGGCATCGCGCCCGGCCAGGCCATGCTGGCCACCGCCCTCTTCCCCGGCTCGGGCCAGGCCTACATGGGTGAGTGGTCGAAGGGCCTCGGTTCGTTGCTGCTCAACGGCGCCCTGGTCGGGGTGGGCTATTACGCCGTTCGCGAGCGCGACTGGTTCGCGGGCCTGGTGTTGCTCGATCTGGTGCCGCGCTACTACTTTGGCGGCATCCGCGCAGCGGGCGAGCTGGCCGAAGCGCGCCAGGCGCGCGAGCACGAGGCGTTTCAGGCGGACTTGAAGGCCCGATACCCAAGCTTCGTGCCACGTTCGCTGGATAATTAACCAACCAAGCGTGGTATAGAAAACGAGTCGTTATTTGTTCGGGACAGGAGCCCCCATGTCGAAATCGAAGCTGATCGCCCCTCTCGCCCTCGCCACGATGCTCTCTGGCTGCGCCTCGATCATGAGTGGCGGGCAACCCATGTTGAACGTGGAGGTCGACGGTCCGTCCGGCGATGACATCCAGGTGACCATCATCGGTCTCAACAACGGGGAGCGGATCGTGCGGAGCGGCTCGAACTTCACCGTGCCCCTCAGCCGGAACAGCGACTACAAGGTCACCGTCAAGGCCGCGAACTACTCCACCGAAGAAACCATCATCCGGCGCAACATCCGCCCGATCTTCTGGGCGAACTTCTGCTGCGCGCCGGGCTACGGGGTGGGCCTCTTCGGCTTCGCCATGGACTACCTCACCCACAACATGTGGGAGCCCGACCACGCCCAGGTGGCCTTCTCTCTCGCGCGCCTGAAAAAGGATAAGAGCAGCTACGTCCTTCCGATCGAGCTCTCCAACGCGAGCGGCGAGCGCTTCACCATCGAGGCCCCGGTCCTGATGAGCAGCGCCGCCGAGTAGGCGCGCTATCAACCCCATCGCAACGAGGGGACGGTCCAACATTGGGCCGTCCCCTTCTGCTTACGGCAGCTCGGCGGCCACCGCCGCGTAGTGGATGGGGTAACCCGCGCACTCCCAGGCGCGACGGAATTTGTCGAGGGGAATGGCGCGCTTGCCGTCGAAGGTGTTGCCCGCAAGGACCTGGCGCTGATCCATGCCGTAGACGACGATCCAGTGGAGGCTGGCCTCGCCGCCCCAGAGCGCTTGGGCGTCGACGAGGGTCGCCACGGGCCAGCCGGCGGAGACCCAGCGTTCGAGACCTGCTGTGTCGTCGGCCGAGGTCGAGAAGTGCGTCCGCATGCCGAACGCCTCGAGCATCTCCACAAGCCTACCAGGAGAAGTACCCGCCAGCCCGAAGAGAACATCCGGCGGGTACTTGGCCGTAAGGCCGTCGATCCAGTCCGCGTTCGAGGCGTACCAGCGGCTATCGACCGGGTCCTGGATGCGCCGATTCAGGTTCAAGGGGTTCAGGTCGGCGTGAGCGAGCATCATTGCCGCGGCCGCCTGCCCGCAATGGTTGCTGTCGCCGTTGGTGTAGACGTGAAGATGCTGCCAGCCCGCCACCAGGCGCTTGCTCGTCGGTGAGGGCAAGGGCACGCTGTTCTCGGCGCCGAGCACCGGGCGCGCCGGCTGCGAGACCTGATCAGCAGCCATCCGGGCGCCGAAGAGCAACTGCTCGTTGCAGGCCGTCAGCAGAGAGGTTGCCATCAAGAGCGCCACAAGGGAGAAGCGACGGATCATGAGCGACAGGTCTCCAAGCGGGGTGGGACACTCCTATTTATCGATTGATCACGGGGAGGCTGACGAGTGGCCTTCATATCTAACGTATTTTTACGCATTCTTGAATCTGGTTTAATGTTGATTTAATATTCAGAAGGTCGCCCCCAAGGCGTCCCGTCCCGGCCTCCTGCAAGCAAAGGAAGAGTGTACTTGCTACTGTCCGAGGAAAAGATCACGGCCCTGTCGGTCGCCATCGCCGCGAAAGATCCCTACACGCTGGGGCACTGCGAGCGGGTGGCACGCTACGCCAGCGCCATCGGCGATCGCTTCGACCTGGCCTCGGACGAGCGGCCGCTTCTTTACCAGGCGGCCTTCCTCCACGACGTGGGTAAGCTCGGTATCCGGGACGACGTCCTTCTCAAAGAAGGCCCTCTGACCGACGCGGAGTTCCTGCACATCAAGGCGCACCCGCGCCTCGGTGCGAGCATCCTCGAAGACTTCCCCGAAGCCGGGCCCCTCTTGCCGACCGTCCTTTATCACCACGAGCGGTGGGACGGCAAGGGCTACCCCGAAGGTCTGATCGCGGACGCCGCCCCGCTCCTGGCCCGGATCGTCTCGGTCGCGGACGCCTTCGACGCCATGATCAGCCACCGCTGCTATCGCCCGGCCTTGCCCTTCGAGCGCGCGGTCCACATCCTCAAGGAGTGCGCCGGCACCCAGTGGGATCCGGCCGTGGTCCGGACCTTCCTGGAGGTCATCCACGACGAGCCGACCCTGGTGATTCATGCGGCCGATGTGATGCCGAGCCGTTAAGTCGTGATTGTGTTTCTGTCAAATCCGTATTAAACTAGAACCAACAACGTACGCATCATTACTGGGATAACCGACAGGATCACCGAAGCTCAAGGGCGAGCCGAAACCACCGAAACCCAGGCAACATAAGGAACTCGTTCATTATGTCGTCTCGCTTCGCTCTCTCCTCCCTCCTTGTCCTCGGCCTGCTCGCAGGGTGCGGTCTCTCACCCCAGACGTCCGCTCCTCAGGCCCAGCGCGTCCAGGCCTCCGCCGCCTATAACGGCTGCTATCTGGCCCTCACCTTCACGCCGTCCCCGACCATCGCGGGCGAGGCGAGCCGCATCCGGCAGCAACTCAAGTTCCTGGATCTCTCGAATGCGATTCCCAAGCGCGACACCGACGAGATGCACGTGACGGTCGGCTACTTCAAGAAGTTGCTGCCTCACCAGGCCCAGCGCATCGCCGAGCTCTTCAAGAACAAGGACGCCTACCTCTACGTCGAAGGCTACGGGGTCGCCAACAACCAGGTCGCCTACTTTACCGTGAGTGGTGTCGACGAGGCCCGTACGGCTCTCAAGCAGCAGGGCATCGTCTTCGAGGGCGACGACCCTCACATCACCTTCGGCGTGAGCCCCACGAACCCCCGCGACGTCCACGGCGTTTCGAAGAAGGCCATCCACCCGGTGGGGCCCCACAAGCTGCTCGCCCAGTATCACTTCAAGCAGGGGTCCAACAACCTCTGGTAAGCGGCTCTCGGGAGCGCGTCAACCTATCCTGCCCGGTCGCCACTGGCGATCGGGCAGAGCCCTTTTCAGGGGCCAGGTTTAGTAGCCGAGAGGGAAGCCCGTGCTCCGGGCCAGCAAGGTGATCAGGTGGTCGAGGCCCCGCTTGTCCACCAGGCGCTTGACCCGGCGAAAGCCGGCGCCGTACGCGGGGTCCTGGTCTTGCTGCATCAACTTGATCGCATACTCGGCCATCTCGCCCTGCGAGTCGGCATGGAGCAGATACTTGAAGTAGTTGCAGCTCCCCTCTTCGAAAGCGGGATCCAGCGATCGGCCATTGTTCAAGTTGATCCAGACGTGCGTCAGCTCGTGGGCGACCGTGCCTTCGAAGACCTCGCGCGGCATGCCGTGCAGGACGTAGACCGCCATCTCGCGCTTGGTGATGCGGTTACCCTGCTTCTCGGTCAGCACCGAGGTGAAGCCGTTGACGTTGGGGCCGCCGGGATGGCCCGTGCGACGCAAGAGGTTGCGCAGGGTGTTGCGATCCACCAGGATGACGGGAGCCGCCTCGGCGGGCACATCGAGCCCCCAGCCTCTCAGCCGCTCACGAACCCCCTCGATGAGAGGCTGGGCGGCGCGATCGCCCGAGATCTGCACTCCGTAGCAGCCCGCGCAGACGCTGCGGCCGTCCTGGTAGGTGCTGCCCCCACCGCTGGTGCGCTGGCTGATGATCCGCCCGCAGTAGTCGCAGTTGGGGACTTGGCGCTGGTGCGCCGCATGGTATTTGTTGCCCCACGGATCGACGAAGTACTTGCCCGTCAGTCCAGTGCCGCACACATCGCACTTCTCGGCGATCGAGGTCTGGAAGCAGGCCTCGTGGTAGGCCTTCCCGTCCTGCTTGATGTATCGGCCGATCAGCGGCTGCTGGCAGACCCCGCAGCGCTCGGCGAAGGCCTCGGCGTAGCAGCGCTGGTGATACGGCCGGCCCTGGTGTGGGACGTAAGGGGCGCTGCCGATCGGCAAGCTACAGCCCGCGCAGGTGAAGTGCTGCGGGTGAAAGGCCTGACGTCCCCACTGGACGTAGGTGCTGGTGATCGGTTGGCGGCAAGAAGCGCAAGTGGTCATGGGGGCGGCTTCGGTGGGCGGGACGACGCCTGCGACGCCCAGTGCCATCATCCAGGCAGCGATCGCGCGGCTACGACGCATGACGAGGCGGTTTCCTTTCGTGCGGCCGGATCGATCGCGCCGATCCGCCTGCTTCCTTGTACCCGGCGAAGGCGAAAAGGCATCCGATCTTATTTTCCCCGGTTAAACGATAACCAGGAGAACCAACGGCGCGAATTTCGGGGGTAGGTGCGGGCGATCCAGCTTGCAATCACGCGCTTCTTGCCCCAGATGAAGGCGTACTTCCGCAGCTGCCAGGGCGAGAGGTCGGGGAGCATCACCTGGGGGCCCTCGGCGGCCATCAGGCCTTCGAGCAGTTCGCCCTGCGCGCTGCACGCGTAGACGTGGGGCTGGCTCCAGGGGGTGAGCTTGGCGCTGAAGTGACCGAAGGTCCGGCAGACGAAGGGGCGCGCCGCGTAGACCGAGCATCGCCCCTCCTCGAGGAAAGGACAGGCCAAGGGCAGGGCGTTACGGGTGGGGAAGATGGGGAGGCTCGTGCTCATGAGCCATTCGAAGAAGCGCACGTGCCACATGCGCGGACCGTGTTCGCGCCAGAAGCGCGCTAGCCACCGTTCTCGGCGCTCGGGGCTCCATTCGGTTTCCATGTGCCGGCGCAAGAGCTCCCACTCTTGAAAGGAGATATCGAAGAAGCCCGTGGGATAGTGGCAGCAGCGGCCGCAGCCCGAATAGCAGAGACTCTGGGGGTAGGTTTCGACCACCGCCTGCGAGAGCCGGTCCAGGTGGACGAACAGGTCGCGCTCGTCGCCGGACTGGCCCATGTTCTCCGTGCGGCCGATGCCGTCGCGTGCCTGGTCGAGGGCTTCGACCAAGGGATGCGGCCGTGCGGTATTGGCCAGGGCCTCTTCCAGCACCCCTTCGAAGTGAAGCGGGAGCGTGGCGGGCGTCGGCAGCGGGTTAGGTGGTTCCGGGCGGCGGCGGGTGCCGAAAATCCAGCGCATGGGGCTCCCTGGCGCGAAGAAGGGACGTCGCTTCGATTATATCGGATTGCACAAGGCTTCTCAGTGCAAGCGCAACAGGCATGAGGCTTGCTCGGATGCTTCACTAGTCATCGACACCCCACGCATGCAGCAAGAGGAGGCAGTCATGGCCAGCAGCGACAAGCCCCAAGGCTTCGACGTCAACAAGGGCATCTATACCCTGCTCACCCCGGACGAGGAGAGCTACATGATCGCCCAGGACAAAGAAGGCGTCCCTGTCGCGCTGTACTTCACGAGCGCCGAGAAGGCCGACAAGTATCGCCAGGACGTGGGCAAGCCCGAGTTCAAGGTACTCTTCCTCGAAGGGATGGAGGGCGTCAAGGAGCTCACCGAAGAGCTGGTCTCGTGCGGCGTCAAAGAGGCCTTCCTCGACCACACCAAGCGCACCCGCCAGCCGGTCGTCCTGGATCTGGCCACCTGGATCAAGCGCTCGCCCTGAGGTCGTTTGACAGCCAGAGGGCGCGGGGCTAAGGTGAGAGAATGCGTCAAGCCACACCACGCCGAGCTTTCGTCGTCATCGGCATCCTCCTCACGACCTTCCTCGCGGCCCTCGACGGCACCATCGTCGGCACCATCATGCCGACCGTGATCGCCGACGTAGGCGGGCTCGACCTCTACCCGTGGGTCGCCACCGCCTTCATGCTGGCCTCGACCGTCGTGACCCCCTTGTACGGCAAGCTCTCGGACCTCTTCGGTCATCGCCGCTTCATCTTCGTGGCGATCGCGGTCTTCCTGGCAGGCTCAGCCCTGTGCGGAGCCGCGAGGACCATGCCGGAGCTGGTGGCCGCACGCGCCTTCCAGGGTGCTGGGGCCGGCGGGCTCTTCGTCATGAGCTTCATCGTCTTCGGGCAGATCTTCTCGCCCGAGGAGCGCGGCCGCATGCAGGGCCTGCTCAGCTCCGTCTGGGGGCTATCCTCGGTGGTGGGGCCTGCGGTGGGGGGCTTCCTGGTGCAGTGGGCCTCCTGGCGCTGGGCCTTCTACCTCAACCTCCCCTTCGGCCTCTTGGCTGTTGCGATGATCGCCCGCACCCTGCACCTGCCCGCGCCCGAGCACCCCGTCCGTCCCAAGATCGACTGGCTCGGTGCCTTCCTCTTCGCCGTCGGCGCCATCGGGACCCTCTTTGCCCTGCTCAAGCTCGGCGAGGGCCACCCTTCGCCTTCGGTCTGGCTGAGCCTCGTGCTGGGCCTCGCGGCCACCGTGACCTTCGTCTATCATCAGCTGCGCACCCCGGAGCCCCTGATGCCCGTGCGCCTCTTCGCTCGCAGCATCTTCCGGGTCCCGGTGCTCATGGGCCTCCTGGCCGGCGCCTCCTTGTTCTCGGCTTCGAGCTTCCTACCGCTCTTCGTCCAGGGGGTGCTCGGCGCCAACCCCACCGTCACCGGCACGGTTCTTACCATGATCTCGTTCGGGTGGGTCGCAGGCTCTACCCTCAGCGGCCATCTCCTGAACCGCTTCGGCTTCCGCCGGCTCGCCATGAGCGGGGCGGCCCTCATGACGCTGGGCTTTTTGCTCTTGGCCCTTGAGCCCGCCCACACCACGGTCTTCGCCATCGGGCGCGACAACATCATCCTGGGCCTGGGGATGGGCTGCGTGGTCACCAGCACCCTGATCGCCGTCCAGACCTTCGCCGAGCCCCGGATGCTGGGGGCGGCCACCTCGTCGGTCCAACTTTTCCGGACCATCGGCGGCACCCTTGGTCTGAGCATGCTGGGCGGCATCCAGCTCGGCGCCTTCGCGCGGGCCCTTTTCACCCAGGCTGAGAAATTCTCGGCGACCCCGGCCCTCCAGGCGGCTTACGAGCACGCACGCGCCCATCCGCACGCGGTCCTGGACCCGGCGAGCCGCGCGGCGTTGCCCCCTGCCCTCGGCGAGGCCATGCAGCAGGCTCTGGGCAGCTCCTTGCACGCGGTCTTCTGGCTCATGCTCGGTCTTGCGGTGCTCAACCTGATCCTCTCGGCCTTCATGCCGACGAACACCCCGCGCGAGGCCCACGAAGCCGCCGCGGTGGCGGCGCGCTAACCATGCCTCGCCATCACCGGTCCGAGCCCGACGACGAGCGCCTGCGCGAAGCCGTCGATTACGTGCGGCGTGAGGAGCGCCGCCGCAGCGACCAGGCGATCCAGGACGCCTGGCATGACGGCTTTTCCGAGGGCAAAGAAGAGGGCTACCACGACGGCTACAAGACCGGCTACCGCAAGGGCTGGGTCGAGGCGGGGGGCGACACCGCCTTGGCCGAGAGCTTTGGGGTGCGCCTTGACGACCGGGCCTGGGCCCGCGGGGTCCTGCACCTACCGCCCGATGCCACGCTTGAGGAGGCGCAGCGCGCCTTCCGCAAGCTTTCCAAGTCCTTCCACCCCGACCTGCACCCCGAGATCGGTGATGCGCCCTTCAAGACTCTGATGGAAGCCAAGCGAATCCTCGGGATCTAAGCGAGCCAGCGCCGCATTCGCGCCCGTCGTATCCGCAGCGGGTACGGATGGCACGGACTGATGCTGGAGTTATGCTAGAGGCGTAAGCAACTCATCGAACGGAAGGAACTTCCCATGGAAAAGTCCTGGATGCGCTCTCTGATGCTGGGCATGCGGCTGCGCTGCCCCCGCTGCGGCGAAGGGGAGACGAGCGCGGGCCTGCTCAAGCCCAAATCCTCCTGTTCGGCCTGCGGCCTCAACTTCTCCCTCAACGAGGGCGAGTTCACGGGCGGCACCTACATCAACTACGGCTTCATGACCCTGATCTTCGTGCCGGGCTTCGTGCTGATCGATCACTTCCTCAACTGGAGCCTCGAGCAGCAGTTGATCCTCTGGGGCGCCTTCGCCCTGATCTTCCCGTTCGCCTTCCAGCGCAACGCCATCGGCCTCTACACCGCCCTGCTCTACGTGACGGGCGCGCTGGGCAAGCCCGTCAGCCAACCCGCCAAGGAAGAAGTCTAGTCCTACCTCACTCGGAGCGGCGACTCCGGGGCGAATCCGGGATCTCTCGGTGCGGTTCTTGGACCACGCCTTCTCGCACACTCGCGTCGAAGGTGATCGGGCCGCACCGTGCCTCGGCGGGGCTCTCGCGTCCCCACGGCGTATCGGTCGGAGGCGAGTAGTCCTCTGCCTCGGCGGCCTCCGCAGGCAGCGACCCGACGCAGCCCTCCGCCACGGCCTCTAGCACCCGTTCGGCCTCCATGGTCTGTTCGACGAGAGGTGGCTCCGTCGGCGGGAGCTCCTCGATCCCCTTGAGATCGGGCAGGGCGCCCACGTGCTCGGGCGAGCCCTGCTTTTCGAGCACGCCCCCCTGGGGCAGCTTGGCATCGGGATTGGCATGCTGAGTCATGGCCACCTCCGGAATCGCGGGCCTGGACAGGCCCACTCTACGCCCGGGGCGCGTCGCGGAAAACGCGCGCTCAAACGGCAAGGCCGGGAGCAGCATGCTGCTCCCGGCCTTGCCGTTGTCGATCGACGGGGTTTAGCGCGCGGGCGCCATCTTGCGATAGCAGTCCGAGCAGAACACCGGCTTGCCCTGGGTGGGGCGGAAGGGAACCTTGGTGTCCACGCCGCACTCGCCGCACTGAGCGGGGAAGAGCTCGCGCTGGGGGCGGGCGCCCATCGAGGTGCCACCGGTCGCAGCCTTACGCGCCGAACGGCACGAAGGGCAGCGCTGGGGATCGTTGGTGTAACCCTTCTGTGCGTAGAACTCCTGCTCACCCACGGTGAAGGTGAACTGGGCGCTGCAGTCGCGACAGGTAATGATCTTGTCTTGCATCGTCAGCAGAATCCTCCCAAAGACGATTCGGAACCACCGTTCTTGCTCACCGTGCTGACCCCTACAGGACAAGCGAGTGCCTAGGAACTTCCAGAGCGTGTTACCAGCCGGAAACCCGTGTAAAACAAGAACTTGATCCAATCCTACCTTACCTGGTCTAATCGCGTCAACTACTTCATAAAGCTTCCCAAAGCACCGCAAATCCTTTGCTGACAAGAGTTTTGGGTAAAATCCCTCTTCCGATCGGAGATAAAATTGTAGCGGGATGTAAAGGCAGGAGGTTGAGAAGGCCATGGCAAGACGGGCGCTGGTGGTCTTCAATCGCGGGGCGGGCCGCGCCCAGGGGGCCTGTTCGGTCGAGGCGATCGCCCAGCAGATTCGCGCTTGGGGCTGGACGGTCGAGACCGCCCGCTGCCAGGGCGCCCGCACCACGGCGGTGATCGAGGCGGCGATCGCCCGCGGCGTCGACACGGTCGTGAGCCTCGGCGGGGACGGGACCCTCAACCTCTGCGCCGGCGCCCTGCTCGGGACCGAGGTCGCCCTCGGGGTGGTGCCATGCGGGACGGCCAACGATTTCGCCCGCACCCTCGGTATCCCGCTGAGCATTGATGACGCTCTCGCCTCCATCCGCGACGGAGAGCGCCTGCGGATCGACGTGGGCTGGGTAAACGACCGCCACTTCCTGAACGTGGCCTCCCTCGGGATGGGGGCGGCCATCGCGCGAGCCATCACCGCTGAGCACAAGCGCCGCTGGGGGCGATGGGCCTACCTGGTAGCGCTCATCCATCGGCTGCGCACGCCGCGGCTCCACCCCTTCGTGCTATGCCTGGACAACGGCTGCGAGCAGTTCGAAGCCTACCAGGTCGCGATCGCGAACGGCTGCTGCTTTGGCGGCGGCTTCCGGATCAGTCACGAGGCACGGCTCGATGAAGGACTGCTGGACGTGGTCGTGATCGAGCCAGGCTGGTGGCGGCGCGCCCGGCAGATCACCGCGGCGGGCATGACCCTGGTGGGGCGCCTCGGGAGTCGAACCTATCGCACTCCCTCGCTCGAGATCACGACGACCGAGCGCGTGACGGTGAACCTGGACGGGGAGACCCACGACATGGTCTCGCCCCTGCGCTTCCAGGTCCGGCCGCAGGCTCTCTCGGTGCTCGTTTCCAAGCGCAGATGAGAAAAGCCCCCGCGCAACCGGTGGCTGCGCGGAGGCTTTTCGAGGTAGTGGGCGACTAGAGCTTGACGACGATGGCCGGCACGCCCTGGTGACGGACCTTGGAGGCCATCGCCTGAGCCTGGGCCATGGTCGAGAACTTGCCGACCAGGACGCGGTTGGGGGTGCTCACGCGGGTGGTGCCCCCCGCGACCGAGACGAACAGGCCCTTGGCGCGCAGTTCGCTTGCGATCACGTCGGCGCGGCTGCGATCCGAGAAGATCCCGAGCTGCAGGTAGTAGCGACCGCCGCCCGCGGGCACCACGGCCCCCGGATGACCGGCGCTCGCGAACTGAGCCTTGAGAGTGTCGGCCTTGCCCTTGGTGTTCACGACGGTCGAACGAACCGAGAACGCGCCGGTCGTGGCCGAGCCGGGGCTCGTCTGCCAGGCCTGGAAACCCTTGGCCGAAAGCAGGTTCGTGAGGTTGCTCGCGTTGGCGCTCGAAGCGAACGCGCCACACTGCACCGCGTAGACGCCCGGCCCTGCCGGGACGGCCGGAGCGGTGACCGCCTTGGGCGGCTGAGGGGCGGGCTGTTGGGCCACGGCCGCGGGGCGCGCAGGCTGCTTGGCAGGAGCTTGCGGCTTGGCGACCGGCAGAGCGGGCTGCTCGGCGTTGACCTTGACCTCGGCCGTCTTGGCGGGCGCCTTGGGCTTGGGATCCTCGGCGACCGGTGCCTTGGGTTCGGGAGCTTCCTTGGGAACCGTCCCCTCGGCCGGGACAGCCTCGTTCAGCGAGGGGACGCCCGGCGTGGGCGCGACCTTGCCGAAGCCGTTCGGGTTGGCGTAGGGACTGTCGCTCTCCTGCGCGACCTCTTCGGTCTTGGGAGAGAAGGGAAGCATGCCCTTCATGTAGGCGTAGGCGCCCCCGCCGAGCACGAGCAGACCCACGAGCACGAACGCGGCCTTCTTCTGCCAGCCACCGCCGGCAGGCTCTTCGTCCTCGTCGTCCTCGTACTCTTCGTCGTCGTCCTCGTCGTAGGCGTCGTCGTCTTCTTCGTCGTCGCCGTACGCGTACGTTTCGTCGTCGTCGAGCTCTTCGACGTCGTCTTCTTCGTACTCGTACTCTAGTTCTTCGTCGCGCTTGGGCACCGATCCTCCTTGCGACCCGTAAGCGATGTCATTCGGGGCCGCATGCTGCACCTATACCCGCGCAAGCCGCCTTTAAAAAGCGGCGAGCGTCGGTACGTCAGGGATGAGGGATGAGACTAGCTCTCGACTTGCTCGCCGAGCTCTTCGAGGTACTGAACGACGCGGTTGAATTCGTTCTCGTCCTCGATCATCACCAGCGAGTCGTCCTCGAAGCGGAGAACGAGCACGTCCTCGCTATCCTCGGCATCGCCTTCGCTCTCGGCGGGCAACAAGAGGGCGTATTCCTTCTCGTCGACCTCGATGATGTCGATGACCGCGAACTCGTGCTCGTTGCCGTCCTCGTCGACCAGCGTGACGATATCTTCCTTGGCTTCTTCCATGACGGGATCCTTTCTATGATACAAGGCGGTGCCGCTACGGCTCCTGATGAGCGTCCGGGGCGGCCTGGCGCCTCGAGCGGCGGTCGAGATAGCTCTGAAGGATGAGGACCGCGGCCTGCTGATCGATCACGGCCTTGCGCTTGTCCCGGCGCATGCCGGTCGCGATGAGCGCGGTAGCGGCTTGCTTGGTGGTCAGGCGCTCGTCGATATAGTCGATCGGCAATTCGAGGCCGCGAAGATGCTCGACGAAGGTCTCCACGAACTGGGCCTGCGGCCCCGGAGCGCCGCTCATGCTAAGGGGATAGCCTACCACAAAGCGTTCAGGGTTGTATAGCTGAACCAGGCGCTGCAACTGGGCCAGGTCCTGGGTGACGCTCTGGCGGCGGATGGTCTCGACGGCCTGGGCGGTGATGCCGAGCGGGTCGCTCACGGCGACGCCGATGGTCTTGGTGCCCACGTCGAGGGCGAGGATACGGGGCTGTTCTTGCATGTCAGTCCTTTTGGGGGAAGTCGGGGGGAAGGAGCCATACGCCCGTGCGGCCCCAAGGCGCGAGGCGCTCGGCGCTCTCCTGGAGCTCGTGGGCCAACGAGAGCGCCCCACGCACCCTCAGCTGGCCGTCAGCATTCAGGCCGATGGCGCCGAAGGGGTTGATCTCGGGGAAGAAGGCGAGCTTCACCTCTTGGCCGTCGATGCCCGCGCGGCGCCGAGCTTCGGCGATCGCCTCGTCGAGGCCTGCGAGGCGATCGACCAGCCCGAGGCGCTGGGCCATGGCGCCAGAGTAGACCCGGCCGCTGCCGAGCTCGCGCACCCGGCCCTCGGAGAGGTTGCGGTTGGAGGCCACCAGGCTCACGAACTTGCCGTAGAAGAAGTCGGCGTTGGCGCGGAGCTTGGCCTCCTCGTCGGGGGTGAAGGGGCGAAGCGGGCTCATCATGTCGGCATGGGCGCCGCGCTTGATGGTGCTGCTGGTGATGCCCCACTTGGTGAGCAAGCCATCGATGCTGAACTTGCCGACGATGACCCCGATCGAGCCGGTGATGGTCCCGCTATCGGCGTAGACCGGCGCCCCCGGGATCATGGCGACCCAGTAGCCGCCTGAAGCCGCTACGTCTCCCATGGAGATGACGACCGGCTTCTTCTCGGCCACCAGCATCAGCTCGCGGCGCATGATATCCGAGGCCATGGCCGAGCCGCCAGGGCTGTCGACCCTGAAGACCACGGCCCTGACGGACCCGTCGTTACGGATGTCCCGCAAGGCGTCGACGATGGTGCTCGAGCCGAGGGTCGAGCCCTGGAGCAGGTCGTTGCCGCTGGTGCCTTCCACGATGGAGCCTGCGGCATGCACGACCGCCACCTTGGGCGGGGCCCAGGCCACGGTCCGGTAGCGGAGGTTGAGGGCATTGACCCCGGCAAGACGGTGGCCGACCTGCTGTTCGAGGCGCTTGGGCACCTCATCGCGGTGGGCGAGCTCGTCCACGTAGCCGGCGGCCTGAGCGGCCGGCGCGTCGAGCATGCCGGCGTCGATGGTCTGCCGCACCCGCTCGACGGGGATCTTGCGGGCGCTAGCGATCGCTGCAACCACCCGCTCGAACTGGTCGTCCAAGAGGGCCTCGCTCTGCTCGCGCTCCGCGGGGCTCGGGGCCTTGCGCTCGAATTGCTCCATGGCGGTCTTGTACCGACCGACGGAGACGAACTGGGGCGTGACGCCGAGGTTATCGAGCAAGCCCTTGAAGTAGGTGTTGGTCCGGCTCATCCCCGCAAGCTCCAAGGTCCCCATGGGGTTGAGGAAGACCCGATCGGCAGCGCTTGCCAGGTAATAGGTGCGGAAGTTCGCATCCTCTACGTAAGCCCAGACGGGCTTGCCGCTCTCCCTGAAGCGGATGAGGGCCGCGTGCAGCTCTTCGAGGGTGGCCCAGCCGCCGCTCACCCCGTCCACCTTGACGATGAGCGCCCCCACCGCCGGATCCGCCTGCGCGTCCGAGAGGGCCCGCAGGGCGTGATAGACGGGCGGCACGTCGCTCATGGTCCCGATGAGGGGCAGGTCCGCGCCCCTACGACTGAGCGCGGTGGAAAGGTCGAGGGTGGCCCACTGGCTGCCCATGGCGCCCAGGGCCGAGCGCTCCCGCAGGCTCGAAACCTTGACGTGGGTCCCCACAGTCCCCGCCGCCCCCATGGCGCCGAACGCCAGCTGGGCGGTGTTGAGCGAGAGCCCCACCATGTAGGCGCCAGCGGTCGAGACCTGGCCCCGCAGGCGCACGCCATCGCGCACCTGAGCATCCAGCCCGAAGAAGGGCTGCACGGCCGAGAGGTTGAAGGGGGCGCCGTCGGCGTAGGGCACATCCATGCTCAAGGTCCAGCCCGGGCCGAAGGGCCTGAAGCCCGCCCCGAGCTGGTACTCGCGGCCGGCCGTGCCGAGTGCTCCCGGGGTCGCGAAGACGTTGCGAACGGCGAAGCCCAGCGAGAGGTAGTTGAAGGGCCGACTCATGAAGCCCAGGTCGTAGCTCCAGGGGCGTCCCTCGGCCGGGAGGTGATAGGTCATGCCCCAGCGGGCGCCCTCGCCGAGGCCGAAGCTCAGGCCCATGGCGTAGTCGTTGTAGGGCAAGGGGCTCGCGTTGTCGTGGGTGTAGCCTAGCCCGAGGGAACCCGCGTTGAAAAGCAGGCGGGTGGTGCCGGTCGCCCAGCCCTGGCGGGTCAGCATGGCGCTCGCCCCCGGGCTTGCGCCGAGACCGCCCGGATTGACGACGAGGGCCGCCGCATCGTCGACCAGCGCCACCGAGGGGATCAGCCCCATATCCGTCGGCACGGCCCCATGGGCCGGGGTGGCGATCAAGGGAATGACGGCGGCGAGGGCGATGGGCGTGTTGCGGGTCATGGGCGCTCTCCTCAAAATTGCTCGCTCGGGCTTGCTCGCTCGTTTCAATTCTACGCGGGGCCCTCTCGCATGGCAAAAATCGCCCATGGAGTTTGTTGGGCGCCTTCTGGCTTGACAGCGAGCAACCATCTGGCAATTCCGCCCATTGTCGGGCGAAGCGGGATCGAGTAGGGTGGAGCGGGCTTTGGATCGGGCTATCGATTGTCAGATCGACCTGCCGGGCTTCCCCTGTCGAGACGAGGATTTCGCCATGCGCTACGCCACGCTCGCCCTCGCCTGCGCCCTCTTGCTGGCAGCTATGCCTATGACGCAGGCCGCTCCCCTGACCAACGTAGGACGCCTCGAGCGCCTGCTCACCGAGCTCACGCAGGATCAGCCGCTCGATGCCGCCAAGTTCGATCGCTTGATCCTGGCGGCCCTCACGAACGACCTGCTGATCGATCGAGAAGAAGCAGCTTTCCTTACGCGGAGCCTCGATCACGCGGGGCCGGACGGGTTCGTCGACGAGGCGCCGGATGTTTCGGCCACCTTCGAAGGGGTGAAGCCGAGCGGTTGGGTGGCCCGCGCCCAGCAGATCCTCGTGCGCACGCTCAAGGCGAGCACGCTCAACGGCCCGACGGCCACCGCCCTGCAACAGCTCGGCACGATCGCCCTGCGCTCGGACCTGGACGGCAAGGCCCGGGACCAGATCCTGACGTTGATTGCGAATTATCGGCGGGTGGCCACGACCCAGGTCACGCGGGACCCGCTCGAAGCCATCGAGGCGGTCCTGATCGATCCCGAGGGCGCCCTGCGCACGGCCGAGCATCGCCGCCAGCTCGAACTGCTCGATCGCCGGGGCAACATGCCGAGCATGCTGCGCGGCCGGGAGGCGAGCGGCTCTACGCGCCCGTAAAGCGCGGCGTGCGGCGTTCCTGGATCGCCCGGATCCCTTCCTGAAGGTCCTCGGTGGCAAAGCATGCCGCTTGGCCTGCCGCCTCGCCATCGAGCGCCCGAGCGAGAGCGTCGTCGTCACGGCGCATGAGGGCCTTGGTCCGGCGAACGGCCACCGGGGCGTTCGCGGCGATGCGCTCGGCTAGTTCGAACCCTGCGGCTTCGAGCCGATCCGACGTGGCGATGTGGTTGACCAGGCCGATGGCGAGCGCCTCGCCCATTTCGACCTCACGGCCGGTGTAGACCAGCTCGGCCGCACGTGCAGGACCGATCAGGCGCTCGAGCAAGTAGGTCGCGCCCATGCCGGGATTGAGGCCGACCCGCACGAAGTTGGCGGAGACTTTGGCGTCCTCGGCCGCCACCCGCATGTCGCAGCCGAGTGCGAAGCTGAGGCCGGCGCCCGTGGCGCGCCCGTGGATGAGGGCGATGGAGGGGACCACGAGCTCGCGCAGCGAGAGGAACTTCGCGTAGAAGTCCCGCATGCCCGTCTGGTTCTCGGCCTCGGTCCGCGCGGCGTTGTCGCGCAGGAAGGCCAGATCACCACCGGCCGAGAAGGCCCGACCCTCGCCGCGCACCAAGACGACGCGAATCGAGGGATCGGCGTTGAGCCGTTCGACGTAGGCGCGGACCGCGTCCCCCATGGCGTGAGTGAGGGCGTTGAGCTTGTCGGGGCGCGCCAGGGTGATGATCGCGATGGGGCCGCGCGTTTCGAGACGGACTTCGTCGGTCAGCTGCATCGTGCGCCCCTAGGCCTTCGAGGCGGACGCCACCTCGGCGAACTCCTTGGAGGTCTTGCGGAGCTTGAGCGCAAGCAGACGATTGATCTTCTTGAGGAGCTTGATGGCGAGGGCGGGGTTGTACTCGCAGATCGACTCGAGGTGCTCCTGGGTCATCGCGATGCCGAGGGTGTCGACGTTGGCGACGGCCGTGGCCGAGCGCAGGCTGTTGTCCACGAAGGCCGCCTCGCCCAGGACGTTCTTGCCGTCCATCTTGGCGATGTCCTTCTGCTGGCCCAGCTTGTCCTTCTTGCGGATGGTGACCGAGCCCGACACGATGAAGATCAGATCGCGGGAGTTCTCGCCCTCGTTGAAGAGGATCTCGCCGCCAGCCCACTTCCGAAGGCGGAAGTAGGTTGCGAGCTGGTCGGCCTCTACCGTCGAGAGATCGGAGAAGATCGGCAGCTGGTCGATGAGGGCGGCGATATCGGTCACGCGTTCGGTCATGATCTTCGTCCTTTGCCTGTAACTTGCGCTGAAAATGCGGCCGGAGCGGCCATATCCATTATGGACGACCCCGGCCTGGACGACAACCGGCCTTTAGAGCGCGAAGAGCGGAAGGCGCTGCTGGCGATCCTCGGGGCGGGTGCGTTCGGCGAGCCACCGGAAGAAGACCTCTTCGCGCATGATCTCGGGGGCCGTCACCGGGATGACCAGGTAGCGCTCCGGGGTGCCGTAAAAGCGCTTGACCTCGACGGGATAGCGATCGCGCAGGCCACGCGCCGGTAGGACCCGGACGATGGGGCGCTTGGCACGCGGGCCGTTCAGCACGTGGACGATGTAGACATCCTCGTCGGGATGCTCATCGGCATAGCGCGCCTTGCCCTCCAGGATCCACAAGGGGGCCTGCAAGGCGACGCCGGGGCTGTCGGTGCCGGTCACTTCGAGTCGGATGGGACGCTTCGAACTGTCTTGCATGACCAGCCCTCCTACGACGCCAGGATCCGGATGTCGGGCACGTGGCGCTCCGCAGGGCGCTCGGTGGCCCACTGGTCGCTGTCGGCCATGAAGCCGTCGACCTCGAAGCGGATGCCCCGGGCCTCCAGGAGGGAGGTAACCCAGCGAACCCGCTCGCAGCCGGGCTTCCAGGTGTGGGCGTAGAGCCGGCGGAAGTGGTCGGGGTCGGGGCTTGTCGCGGTGGAGCGGCGTGGGTTATGCTGGGGCATGAAAGGCCTCCTCTTGCTGAACACGGGGGGAGACACCTCGCCAGGGCGGCAACCCGACGGCGAGGACAGGAAAACGAGCGGCGCGCGGCAACGCGCCGCTCGTTTCTTTTTGGCACCGAGCCCGGCTCAGGGGGCCTGGTGGCCGGCAAGCCACCATTCACCCTTGCCGTGACTCGAAAAGTGGGTGTCCTTGTTGCGGCTCAGGACGCCGCAGAGGTAGTTGCGGGCGTTGGCCCCCAGGTCGATCGCAGCCTCCTGCTCCAGGTAAGCGTGCAGGTCGCCCACCTCGATGGGAGCGGCGACCGCGGCCATCCGATCCTTGATCACCGTGATGAGCTCCGAGCGGCTGAGCTTGCGGCGCGAGACGCTGGGGGCCGGGCTGGCGGCAGGCGTCGAAGTGGGCAGGGTGCCTTCGACGATGTAGCGCATGGCCGCCTCTTCGAACTGGAGGTCGGGCAGCTCGGCGCGAAGGGCTGCGATCGCCCGCTCGTGCTCGGCGATCGCGGCAACGATCGTCTCAATGCGCGAGCGAGCGGCTGCCAGCCGCGCCTTGGCTCCTTGTTGTAGGTTCGTGTCGGGCGTCATGGGCGGAATCCTGTCGGGAGATCGCACGGCCCCTCCGGCCGCGCTCGGTTGCTATGTCTAAATGTACGCGATCGACATAGCTAATGTCAACCATTCGACATTTGACATTTCACTTTGACATTTCAGGCAATCAAAAGCCCCCTCCGCATCGATGCGGAGGGGGCTTGAGGCAAGAGGCTGCGTTATGAAGGCAGCTTGGCGAGGAGCGGCTCGAAGTCGCCCTCGTGATGGCGCGAGTAGTCGGTCAGAGCCGCGCGCATGAGGGTGACGGTCGCCGTGGGGACCTGAACCCGGATCGGGCCAGGGGTCCGGCGGCGCTGGTTCAGCGCGGTGATCGCCTGGTTGCCGATCAAGAAGACGGGCGGGGACTGGTTGGAGGTCATATAGCGACGAATGGCCTCGAGCAGGGTCTGCTGTTCGGCACGGTTGAACTCGAGCATGGGCATCGGATGGTACCTCGAAATAATAGACGACTCGCTTCCCAGGTTACACGGCGCCATCGCCCGCGTCCAGCCTTCAAGCGTCCAATAGGTCCCGCGCTCGGTTCAGGTTCTTGATGTAATCGTCCGCAAGGCCCGGGTGGTGATCCGGATGCAGGAGCAGGCTCAAGCGCTTGTAATGCTGCTTGATCTCGATAGGGGCCGCCGCCGGTGAAAGGTGGAGCACCCCGAAAGCCCAGGCGCGATCCGCGTCGCCGCCGACCTTCTTGCCGTCCAGGAAGCCCTCGCGATAAGCCTTGCGTGCACCTTCCTGGAGCTTGCTTGCCGCCTCGCTCTCGGCAGCCCGGCGCCCGCGGGCGATCCCCACGCCGCGTCCGTCCTCGTAGCCGTTCTCGTAGCCCTGCCGCTTGGCCTCATCGAGGGCGAGCGCCGAAACCCCGCTCGTCGGTAAGCCTGCGCTGCCGAGGCCTTCCTTGAGGCCCTTCTTGTGGCCCTCGTTGTAGGAAGCCTTCAATTCGGCCTCCGCATGCTCGCTGCCCTCGGCGTAGCCCCGGGCATAGGCTTCCTCGGCGGCGGCCCGGCGCTCGAAGGTCGCCTGGGTCAGCCGCTCCTCGAATCGGGCCGCCGCTTCCTTCCCACCACGGGCATAGCCGTCCGTCACGCCGTCGGCATAGCCCGACTCCCGGCCCTTGGCGAAGGCGGCTTCGGTTTCTGCCGGGTCGCGCGCCTCGCGGCGCATGCGGTCTTCGACCTGCTGGGTGATGGCCGCCTCGCGCTGGGCCCAATCGGCCTCGTACTTGGCATGCAGGCGGGCCTCGACCTCCTGAGCGATCTGGGAGTCGCGCAGAGCGCGCTCGGCTTGCAGACGCTCGGCGAGCTCACGCTGGAGGGCGTCGCGGCCCTGGGCGAGGGCTGCGACCAGTTCGTCCCGCAGGCGGGTCTCGGCCGAACGAGCACCAGCCTCGGCCCCTTCTTCCCAGGCTTCCTGCAGGCGGCGCTGGACCTCGCCGCTCAGCTGGTGCAGCTCCGACTTGACCCGCGCAAAGGCCTGAAAGGCCCAGGTGCCGTCGCTCCCCTGGTAGGGGTTCTCCTGGGCGGAGGCGTCGTCCGGTCTCGTCGACTTCCCCGTTTGCGGTGCCTTGCGCACGCCTCGTCCTCCGAAAGCGGCCGCACGGGCGTGCAACCACGATTTGATCCTGCTCGTTCGTTTCCATTCTCGTACAGGCCTCGCCGAGCGTCCACCCCGAGGCCGGCGCTCGCCTTGAGCGGCAAACCCTCGCCTGATAAGATGGGAAGGCCCCCTTGCTCGTTCGATGTGGACTCCGCCCATGCGTGCGCCCGCCCCCGCAATGCCCAGTGCCTACCTCGCCGGCATGCCGCGCGAGCAGCTTTCGCATGGCCTCTGGGATCGCTACGTTGCGCTCTTGACGGCGGGCGTCCCGAGCGAGTCGGTGCAGGTCTGGCTCGAGGGCGCCACGCGCACCCGGTGGACCGGGCTGCTCAAGGGCGAGGCCGACCCGCACATCGCCCCAGAGGCCCGTCCGGTGCCGCGCGAGGCGGGGCTGACGCTCGCGACCGGCCAGCAGCGCGTGCAGAGCCCGGCCGCCTTCATCAAGGAAGAGCTGCGCCTGTACTGGCCCTTCATCGAGGAGAAGCTCGAAAACCTCGGCTATCCGGCGCGCGGCGCCGATGGCCTGCCTCGACGCTACGCCGAGCCGGGCTTCACGGCCATCGACCTCTCCCAGTACCTGATGAATCGCTTCACGGCCTCGCTGCGTACCGGCGAGGACCATGCCCTCTCGGCGGCCGAGAGCCCGGCCCATCTGCAGAACATCCAGCTGCTCGACGCCCTGGCGCGCGGCATCGAGAACGGCTACGGCCTGCTCGATCCGGCGAGCGCCCCGGCAGAAGCAGGCTTACTTGCACTCGATCTCGATCGGACGGGCCTGAGCGCAAGCCAGGCGCTCGCCCGTGCCATCGCCCGGCGCCTGGCGGAAGGGGCGGTGGGCGATGCGGCCCTCTTCGACGGGGTGGAGGCCTGCCTCGATGCCTACGTTTCGGCCATGCTGACGTATCGCCTCTTGGACCACGGCATGCAGCTCGAACTATACGCGAGCTTCCTCTTCGCGGATCCCCAGTACCGGCATCAGCTGTGCGAGCGGCTCGGCTACCTCCTCGTCGAGCGCCTAGACGAGCTCTCCCCGCGCTTGCAGGGCATCATTCGAGTCCTTTCCGCCGAAGGGGTGAGCGTCTTTGCCACCCTTCAGGCGGACGTGAGCCGGGCTGGTCCGATTCGAGGGGGCTTGCGCGCCTACGTGGGGGCCGATCCCCAGGGCGCCTGGGAGCTGGTCCAAGGCTGGGAGGCCCATGGCGTTTCGATACCGACAGCGCCTAGTCCCGCGCAAGAATCGCTCGCCCGGCTCGGGGCCGCCCTTCACGAAGGGGTGCTCGGGGGCTATCAGGCCGAGCCGGTGACACTGAGCGAAGGGGTGCTGTACCGCGCCGACCATTATGCCTTCGAAGAGATGCTCGATGCGGTCGCAGCAGACCTGGTCGCGCGCTTCGAGGACGGAGTCGGCCGGGACGAGGTCGCGGTCGTCGCGCCTGCGATCGATGCCTTCTTGCTCTGGGGGATGCAGCACCGGCTCGCGGCCAAGGGGATTCCCCTCTACGTCTTCGCGGGCACCAACCGCCTCATCCAGAACCGGGCCGTCCGCATCCTGATGACGCTCGCCAAGCTCTGTCATCCCGAGTGGGAGCTGCCTCCCGGCCGCTACGAGTGGATCGAGCTGCTCGAGCTTGAGACGGGCCTCAACCCCTTGCAGCTGGGCCGGCTCGCCGACCACCTGACAGAAGCCAGCGGCCTCGCCCACCCGGATCGGCTCCTGCTCTCGGGCGAAGCCGTCAGCGACGAGGCCCTGGGCCACTACCGCGCGCTCTTCGCCTGGGTCGAGGCCAAGCGCGCCGAGCACCCGCGGCCTGACCTCGCGGCCTTCATCCGGCAGGCCTTCGCCGAGCGCTATGCCCCGGCGCGACTCGGGCGCGATCGCACTTCGTCCGAGCAAGAGGCCTGGCAGCGCGAGATCAGCCAGATCGGCCAGCTCATCGAGCTCGCCGAGGACTACCGGGACCTGCTCGAACGGATCGGCCCGGCGCCGGCCCCTGAGGACGAACCGGTGGTCGCCGGCCGTGAGAGCTGGGGCTGGGCCTTCCTGCGCTTCCTGCACGCGGGCACCATCGCCGAGCGTCCCTTCTTCCGCCGCGAGCCTCACCAGGTCTCGGTCACGCTCGCCAGCGCGAGCCAGCTCGCCGAGAAGGACCTGGGCAACCGTTCGCGCGCCCTCAAGCACCTCTACCTCCTGGACTTCGGCTCGCCCCGCTGGCTCAAGCGCGATCGCAAGGAGCTGACCAACGCGCGGGTGCTCGCCAAGCGCTATCCGGGCGGGATCTACGACCTGGACCAAGAGGAGCGCGACGCCGCCGAGAAGCTGGCGAAGACCCTCTGGGCCCTCTGCCGCCTGCCGACCGAGAGCCTCAGGGTCTTCGGCTGCATGACCGACGCCGAGGGCCGCGAGCAAGCAGGTGAGCTGCCCTGGCTGCTCGAGACCATCGCCGGGAGGCGCCCATGACCCAGCAGACCGAGTCCCTGCGCCCGGCGCAGCGCGAGATTCTCGCCTACACGGGCGGCAAGCTCGCGATCGCCGCCGTTCCCGGCGCCGGCAAGACCTTCATCCTCACCCGGCTCTCCGCCAAGCTCATCGAGGAAGGCCACGCCAAGCCCTCCGAGATCCTGATCCTCACCTACATGCGCTCGGCGGCAAGCACCTTCAAGCGCCGCATCGCGACCCTGCTTGCCGAGCGCAACCTCTCGGCCTACGGCCTCACGGCGAGCACCATCCACGCCTTCTGCCTCTCGGTGATCAAGCGGCATTACGAGCGCTATGCCTCCCCGGACGAGACGGGCGACGGCCTCTTGATCCTCTCGGAAGCCGAGCAGGAGCTGCTGCTCTTGCCGCACCTGGATGTCTATCTCCAGGATCCCGCCGCCCGTAAGGACTGGGAGAAGCGCTACCGCACGTCGGGCAACAACCCCCGTGAGGAGGACCCTCGCCGCCGCTGCGTCACCGCCGCGCGCAAGGCCATCTCGGCGGCCAAGAACTTCGCCCTGACGCCCGACGAGGTCGAAGGGGTGCTCGGCACCCTCCAGCCCGAGATCCCCTACCTCTACCGAGCGTATCTGGCCGAGCTCAAGCTGAAGCGCGCCGTGGACTACGACGACCAGGTCCAGCAGGCGATCGCCCTCTTGGAGACCAACGAGCACCTTCGCCGCTGGTATCAGAAGCGCCACCGCTTCGTGATGGAGGACGAGGCCCAGGACTCGACGCCCGCCCAGAATAGGCTCATCAGCCTTCTGACCGCCCCCGAGCACGGCGGCTCGGGCAACCTCGTGCGCGTAGGCGACTCCAACCAGGCCATCACTAGCAGCTTCACTTTCAACGACCCACGCTTCTTCCGCGCCTTCTGCGAGGCCTGCGCCGCCGAGGGCCGCCGGGTGACCATGGACGAGAGCAGCCGCAGCGGCCAGCCCATCATGGACCTGGCCAACACCCTCATCGCCATCTCGCGCGAGCATCCGGACCCTGTCGTGCGCGAGGCCTTCGACCGGATCGCGGTGCGAGCGGCCACCGCGGGCAAACCTAACCCCGATTCGCGCGTCTGCGGGGTCCGCTGGAAGGCCTGGGGCTCCAAGGACGAGGAGCGCCACGGCATCCTCACCGAGATCCGCACTTACTTGCAGCAGAAGCCCGAGGCGAGAGTCGCCGTGCTGTGCCCCACCAACCCCATGGCCGATGCCTATCGGGATGGGGCGCGCCTGATGGGGATCCCCGTCTACGAAGGGGGCGCCAATCAGGTCGAGGCGGGCCCGGTCATCACCGTCCTCAAGCGTGCGCTGCACTTCCTGGCGATCCCCGCCAAGCGGCAGGCCGAGGCCTTCGTCTCCCTGCTCGAAGCCACGGCGAGCGCGCGTCGAGAGCCCCTCTTCGACCTCAAGGGGACGCGCGCCCACCTCATGAGCCAGGGCGTCCTGGACGGCCTGATCTACCCGACCGAGGGCCTGGCCCCGAGCCGCCCGGCGAATTTGCACGAGGCGGACTACGCCTCGGCCGTGTTGCTCGCCCGCAGGATCCGCACCCTCCTGGGAGCGCGGCACCTGCCGCCACTGGAATTGCTGCCGACCATCGCCCACGAATTGCTCGGCGACCCCAAGGCCGAGGTGCTCGCTTCCAAGGCCGCCGCCATCGCCCGCGACCTGCAGGGCCGGTTGCCGTACCAGCCCACGACCGAGGGCGACGCCTGGATCGACCTGGACGATCCGCTCGCCCAGGTCCAGGCCGCCCTCGACGAGCTCGCCATCACCGTCGAGCGCCGCGCCATCGCCACCACCAACCAGGAACTCGCGCCCGCCAAGCCAGGCGAGGTCGAGTTCTTGACGCTCCACAAGTCCAAGGGTGCCGAGTACGAAGCCGTCTGGATCCCGAACCTCGGCTACTACTACGAGAACAAGACCTGGTTCCCGTGGCGCCTCGACGAGGTCGAGATCTGGGACAAGGACGCCTTCATGGCCGAACAGTTGCTCATCCACGCCCGCAGCAACCCGCGCCCCGCGCTTGAAGCGCTCGAACACGCCGCCCGGCAGGTGGCCGTCGCCGAGAAGCTGCGCCTGCTCTACGTGGGCATCACCCGCGCCGAGGAGCGTCTGACGCTTTCGGCCTACGGCTTCAAGCCCGAGCGCATGGCCCCCTGGCACCTCAAGGCCTTGACGGAGGGATTGGGCGCATGACCCCGACACTGGAGCTGCCCCGCATCAGCAGCGCGAGCCTCAAGGACTGGGATACCTGCAAGCGCCGCTTCGCCCTACGCTACCGGGTGGGCCGCTACTGGCCGGGCCCCCAGGCGCGAGACCTGGACCCAGAGGCTTCCGAGCGCATCCTCACTGGCCAGGTCTTCCACCGCATGGTCCAGCAGCACGCGCTCGGCCTAGACGTGACGCCTGTGCTCGAAGCCGAGAAGGCCTCGCTCTCGCGCCTCGAACAGCTCTGGGGCATGTTCGCACGCTCCACTCACGCCAAGCCTCCTGCAAACAGCTGGACGGAAGCTCCGCTTCACTTCCAGTTCAAGGGCGTTCCCTTCATGGTGCGCTTCGATCGCCTGGTCAAAGAAGGTGACAATTGGTGCATCCTGGACTGGAAGACCGGCAAGGAGAATCGTGCGATCCTCCAGGCGAGCTGGCAGACCCGGCTCTATCGATTCGCCCTGGTCGAGGCGGGCCATGTCTACCACGACGGCGAACCCATCCAGCCTGAAAACATCCGAATGGTCTACTGGGACGTGAACCGAGGGCGCGAGGAAGCCTTCGCCTACGACGGCGCAAGCTACGAGACGGACCGGCGCGATTTCGAGCGCCTGACCGAAGCCGTCATGGCGCCCTTCGACGAAGGGGCTCCGGACGATCCGCGCTTCCCGCGCCCCCTGGATCCGACGGTTTGCGCGCGCTGCGCCTTCGACTCGTACTGCAACCCCACCCACGCGCGTCGCGACGAGGCCGAACGGACTCTGCCCCTTCCGAGCTTCAGCCTGGAGGACCGCGCATGACCTGGCACGTCCGCACGGCCGATGAGGCGGCAGTGCAGCGGATCGCTTCGAGCTTGGGGCTGCCGCGTGCGATCGCGCGGGTCCTGTGGCTACGGGGCCTCACCTCCCCCGAGACGGTCAAAGCCTTCCTTTCGAGCCGGGAGAGCCTCGACTTCCTCGCCAATCCGCCCATGACCGAAGGGATGGAGCGCGCCGTCGCCCGCATCCGGCGCGCAGTCGAGACCCAGGAGTCCATGGTCGTCTACGGCGACTACGACTGCGACGGGGTCACGTCGTCTACCCTGCTCTACCGCTACCTCGCCCGCGGCATGAAGGCCAACGCCCGCGCATACTTGCCCGATCGCTTCAAGGACGGCTACGGGGTCACTCCCGCCGCCGTCGAACGCCTGGCGGGCGAAGGCGTAAAGCTGATCGTCACCTGCGACAACGGCATCTCGGCGCACGCAGCCGCTGAGAAGGCGCGCGAGTGTGGGGTTGACCTCATCGTCACCGACCACCACCAGGTCCCCGAGACCCTGCCCGAGACCTACGCCATCGTCCACCCGGAGGTAGGTTTTGCGCACCTCAAGGACCTCGCGGGGGTTGGCGTCGCCTACATGCTCACCCTCGCCCTCGAAAAGGGCTTCACCGCTCGGATGGAGCACTTCCTCGACCTGGTCGCCATCGGGACCGTGGCGGACATGGTGCCCCTCAACGGGCCCAACCGCTCGCTGGTCTGGGCGGGCATCGAGCGCATGCGCACCGCCAAGGTGCTCCCCGGCGTCAAAGCCCTCGGCGAGATCACTCGCACCGCCTGGGAAGAGTTCGGCCCCCAGCACATCGGCTTCAAGTTCGGCCCTCGCTTGAACGCGGCGGGCCGCCTCGAGACCCCCGAGATCGGCTTCCAGCTGCTCGCGACCAACGACGCGGCCGAGGCCCGAACCCTCGCCCAAAGGCTCGATGCCATCAACGCCGACCGGCGCGAGCTCAATGCCGAGCTGGAGGCGACCATCCTCGCGCGGATCGAGCGAGAGCTGGACCTGGACGCCGAGCCCTTTGTGCTGCTCGCCGACGAAGCCTACCACCACGGCATCACGGGGATCGTGGCCGGCCGCATCAAGGAGCGGTACCGGGTGCCGGTCCTGCTCTTCTCGCATCACGGGGACGGGATCTGGAAGGGCTCGGGCCGCAGCCCCGAGGGCCTGCACCTCTACGAGGCCCTGCACGCCGCCCGGAATCACCTGATCGGCTTCGGGGGACATGCCCAGGCGGCTGGGTGCTCAGCTCGCGGCGAAGCCCTCGGACCCTTGCGCGAGGCCCTCAATCGGCACGTCCGGGAAATTGGCTGGACGCGCCCGCCTGATGCTGTCTGGCTCGATGCTGAGCTGCCCTTTTCCGAGGCGACCTTCGAGCTGCTCAGCCACCTGGACGGCCTTGAGCCTTTCGGCCAGAAGAATCCGGCGCCCGTCTTCGGGCTCAAGCATGCACGGCTCATCGGGAAGCGGCAGAGCGGCAAGCGCGTGGCCCTCCAGATCGACGACGGCCGCGAGGTACGAGAGGTGGTGCTCTGGCGCCAGCATGCGGAGACGCCCCACGAGATCGAGCACCACAGCGGCTGGGTTAACCTCGCTTACCAGCCTGAAATCAACACCTACCGCGACAACCGAACGCTACAGCTCTCGGTCCGCCGGATCGATGCGGCCGAGCCACCGCCTCCGATCGATCTCGGCCTGCTGGCGGCGCGTCCTGCGGCCCTCGTCGAGGATCGCCGCGGCCAGATGCCTGCCGCCGTGCTCGCGGCGTTCGAACCGGATGTGAAGGTGACCATGTATGCGAACTGCGCCGATCGCCACGACCTTCCGGAAGCCGTTCAGCAAGAGATGAAGCGCCTCAAGGCCGGCTTCGCCTGTCCCGGAAACGGTCTCGGTGGGACGCCCGGCATCGTCGTGTGCGTCGATCCGCCGTGCGACGAGAATGCCTGGACCGCCTTGCGCGGGAGCGCCACCCGGGTCGTGGCAGCGTGGGAGGCGATGAGCGAGACCTGGGAGCTCACGCCCCGCTGGTTGCAGGGCTTCTACCAAGCCCTGGCGGAATCCCCGCCCATCGAACTACGGACGCTGGCGATGCGCCGGGCTCCTGAGAATCCGCTGATGGGGCTTGCGGCAGTCGCGATCTTCCGCGAGGCCGGCATCCTCGTCGAGCGCGCCCGCGAGTGGGCGCTGTTGTGCCCGCCGCCTGCCGAGATCGCGCTGCGCCATCTCAAGAGCTACCAGGATGCCATGGAAGCGCTCGCCTTCCGTGCCCGGATCTCTGCCGCCGAGCTAGGGGGATAGGCGGGCGATCGCCCCTTTCAGCACGTCCTCGAACGAGGCGGGCTTGCCGGTGGGCTGGGGCGTTTCCTTCTTGGGCTGCGCGTACTGAGGCGTGTAAGGCGAATTGTGGCGATCACCCGTCCCGAATGCGTAACCGATGCCGATCATCCTGCGCCTTCCTTTCTCTCTTCCGAGCCCCGAAGGGGACTTTAATAGAGTAAAAGAAGTGTTTTGCGCAGGTTAAACGAACGCATCAAGGAAAGATTGCGTTTCGAGCGTCAGAAGAGTTCCTCGGCCAGCGCGACGATGATGCCAGCAGGGCCTCGCATGTAGCAGAGTCGATACAGGTCCTGGTACTGGGCCACCTCGCCGATCAGTTCGGCGCCGTTGACGCGCAGGCGAGCGACAGTGTCGTCGACGCTTTCGACGGCAAACATGATGCTCCGGAGGCCCAGCGCGTTTGGCGGTGCGATCGCTGGTTCGATCGCGACCAGTTTTGGATTGCGAAACTTCGTCAGTTCAAGCCGCCCGTGCCCGTCTGGGGTCCGCATCATCACGATGTCGACTTGGACATTTTCGATCCCGTTGACGCGGTCCACCCACGGGCCCTCGACCGGCGCCTCGCCTTCGATCGACATGCCGAGCGCGGTGAAAAAAGCGATAGCGGCTGCAAGGTCGTCGACGACGACGCTGACGTGGTCCAATCTCTTGATCGTCATATCTCTAATATGGCCTTGTGGGGCGTACTTAGTGCTGGTGGAAGTGGCGATCGCGGCCCGGGAACATGTCATGCGGCAGGCGCCTGCTGGGGGCGGGAGCGGGGACCTTGCGGCTAAGATCGCCAACCGCTGCGACCATCAGGCGCGTGGTGGAGGCCAGGTAATCGAAGTCGATGGTCTCGTAGGTGTCCGTACGCTTGTGGTAGTGAGGCGTGGTGTCGCCACCCACCCATTCCTCGCACAGGCCCACCGACTCGAAGCCGGCCTCACGGAAGGCCACGTGATCGGTCGAGCCGGAGTTGGTCCGGGTCAGCGGCAGGTTGAGCCCGTGCGTCTCGTTGACCATCCGGTAGTAGTCCCAGAGCCCGCCATCAGGCCGCTCGATCTCGACCGCGCGATCGCCATCCTTGTCCCAGCCCATCATGTCGATGGTGTGAGCGGAGGTGATCGCCATGCCCTGGCGCTTGAAGTCCTTGGCCATCGCCACACTGCCGATGAGACCCAGCTCTTCCTCGTCGAACCAGGCAAACAGGATGTTGACCTTGCGGCCTTCCAGTTGCTTCAGCAGCGCCGCGGCCTCCAGCACGGCGCAAGTCCCGGTGCCGTTGTCGTTGGCCCCCGCGTTGCGCACCGAGTCCAGGTGAGCACCGAGAAGGATGTACTCATTGGTGGGGGTCGGCGCCATGAGACGGACGAAGAGGTTCTCCCCGTTCGTGCGATAGGCGTGGCGCTCGACGGTATACCCCAGCTGCTCGAGGGCGCTCACCAGGTACTGACGGGTCCTGGCCCGGCCATCCACCGTTCCGCGCTCGGGAATCAGCGTCCCGCCGGGCATGGGAGTCTTCCCCGTCAGGACCGAGAGGTGCGCCGCGAGACGCTCCTTGCTGACCTGTTGCTCGATGCCGCGGTGCGTCTGGGCGGTAAGACGCGTCTCGGGACTCTGGGCACGGGGCGCGATGGCCGCGAGACCGCAGCCGCTCAGGACGAGGCCTGCCACTGCCATAGAAAGAAGACGCGCCCGCATGATCACCTCGCAACCGGTGGGATACGAGGGAATCATAGCAGGCGCGCGAGCCTTTGTTAAGTAGCTCTTTTCTTTAATTTAACCTGAGCTTAGTCTTCAGCAGCCCTTACACGACCGAGACGGTGAGCTTGCGGCCACGCTCGTCGGTCTGGCCGTTCATGGCCTGGATGACGCGCTGGGCGTCAGCGTCGCGCACGTCGAAGACGGTGTGGTGCTGGCGGATCTCGATGGCGCCGATGGACTTGCCGTTGATCCCCGACTTCTTGCAGACGAACTGGACCAGGAATCCGGGCATCATCCGGCTCTGACGCCCCATGTTGAGGCTCAGGCGGGTCATGCCTTCTTCCTTGCCGCGCGTGGGGCGAACGCCGTCCTTGCGCTCGACGCGCTCGGCCCGCTTGGGCTTGTCGCGCAGGGGCTTCTCCTTGCGCATGGGCGTCGGCACCGGCACGTCGTAGCCGGTGGGCAGGCGCCCGTCGGCCGCGTTCAGGTCCTCGAGAAGGGCCGCCACCAGGCGAACCGGATCCAGGTTCTCGACGAGGGTCGCGGCGAACGCCCCCCACTGCTCGGAGGCGCTCTCGTCGGTCCGCTTCACCATGGACTCGAAGAAGGTCTCGCGGCCCTTGGCCTGGACCTCGGCGGCCTGGGGGACCGGCTGGGGCGTCGCGTCGATCTTCAGGTCAAGGGCGAGGCGACGCACCTTGGGACGATCGAGCGGGGCCACCAAGGTGATGGCGACGCCGTCCTTGCCCGCGCGGCCGGTGCGGCCGGTGCGGTGGACGTAGGTTTCCGAGTTGCGGGGCACGCCCATGTTGATGACGTGCGACAGGCCGCGCACGTCGATGCCGCGGGCCGCTACGTCGGTCGCGACCAGGATCGCGATCTGGCGCTGGCGGAAGGCCTGGAGGGTCTGGGTGCGCTGGGCCTGGACGCGATCGCCGTTCAGGACGCCGACCTTGAAGCCCTCGGCCCCGAGGCGCTCGGCGATCTGCTCGGTCTCGGCCTTGGTGTGGCAGAAGCAGATGGCGAGCTCCGGCCGCTCCACGTGCAGCACGTTGGCGAGGGCCTCGAACTTGGCCGCGGGCGAGACTTCGTAGAACGCGTGGCGGATGGTGGTCGACACGCCGTTCGAGGCCATGGTGATGCGCTTGGGGGTGCGCATGTAGGTGCGCGCGATGCGCTCAATCTCGTCGTCGAGGGTGGCCGAGAAGAGCAGGGTCTGGTGATCGTCTGGGAATTGGCCGAGGATCTCCTCGAGCTCTTCCTTGAAGCCCATGTCCAGGATCTCGTCGGCCTCGTCCAGCACGACCGCGTCGCAGGCCTCGAGCTTGAGGGTACCGCGCGAGAGGTGGTCACGCACGCGGCCGGGGGTACCGACCACCACGGCGGCGCCTTCGCGCAGGGCGCGGAGCTGCTCGCCGTAGGGGGCGCCGCCGACGAGCGTCGCTACCTTCACGTCGAGGGTGCGCGCCAGCTTGGCGAGCTCGGTGCCAACCTGCATGGCCAGCTCGCGGGTGGGGACGATGACCGCGATGCGCACCCGGCGCTCGCCCGCTTCAAGGCGCTGGAAAAGGGGCAGGCCGAAGGCCAGGGTCTTACCCGTGCCGGTGCGCGACTGGACCATCACGTCGTGGCGCTCGACGACGACCGGGAAGGCCTCATGCTGGACGGGGGTGGGGTGGGTGAAGCCCATCTGGGCGACGGCGGCGCTGAGTTCGGGGCGCAGGCACCAGTCTTCGAAGCGAGGGGGCTGGGGCTGAGTCAAGAGAATCCTTCTTTCCTAGTGATCGCATTTATAAAGAATGGGCCCATGGTACCTGAGAATCCTCGACCCCCGTTCGATTGCCCCTGAAAACGTCACGAAACGTAAGAAATCAGGACAAAGAACCAAGCGCGGGGCGCTTGCGAAGCTAACTTGATTAGTGGTAAAAAATAGACCCAAGTACAAAAACAACCGTCACTTACGATTTCAAGCTCCCGCGCACACACGGCGAAAGGAATCCGCCACATGACTTCCAAGATCCTCACCCTGGCACTTTGCCTGGTCGCGATCGCAGGCTGCGACTCGGGGCTGGCCTACAAGGCCAACCTCGGCCAGACGGGCGCGCTGACCGCCATGACCGCCACCGAGTCGATGGCCGTCGTCAACAACACCCCCGTCTTCACCCTCGCCTTCCCCGACAACGGCCTGAGCGAGTTCGCCTCGGCCAAGAGCCTCAAGCTGCTCTCGGGCGGCGTGCCTTATCCCATGAGCAAGGTCGGCAACACCTTCGTCGCGCCGCAGACCGCCAGCCAGAAGACGCTCGACGGCTCCGCCACCGTCATGACCTTCGTCGTCAACAACGACCACGTCGTGGCGGCGAACGTCACCGTCCAGTAAGCCGCGACCACAGAGGAATCTATGCGAAACATCATCACCACCCTCGCGCTTGTCGCGAGCGCCGCGACGCCCGCCATCGCGGCCCCCGCCGAGGCCCCGGTCACGGGCAAGGTCATGGGCCCCGACGGCAAGCCTCTCGCCAGCGTCTTCGTTCAGCAGCAGGGCGCCATCAGCTCGGCCATCACCGACGAGAAGGGCAGCTACAGCCTCAAGCTCGACCCCAAGGGTCGCCAGGTCTTGGTCTTCACCGGGGTCGGCTTCATCGGCCAAGAGGTGCCGGCGGATCGCGCCCAGAGCGTGACCCTGCGCCCGATGCCCGCCTATCGCCCGACCTTCTCGAGCGCCCCTCGCCAGGAAGTCGCCGTCGGCAACGCCCTCTTCGACACCCAGATCGGCCTCGGCTACGGCCTGCGCGGCCAGCAGGTCAACACCGGCGGCCGCACGGTCGACGGCCTCGCCGTGAACGGCCTGATCGCCGATGCGCGCTACCGCGTGAGCGACGCCGTTTTCGGCCTCTCGGGCTACCGCGTCAAGGCGCCCATCAACCTCGCGCCGCTCACGACCCAGCCTGCGGTCGCCCCGAGCGTCGATTACAGCGAGTGGAGCCTGAGCGCGGGCTACACCGTGCGCATGGCGGGGCTCGACTTCCTGCCGCAACTCGTCTACACCAACTCGTTCATCACCCCGAGCTACACCACCCCCTGGACCGGCACCCCCATGGACTTCGCCCAGAGCCGCCATGCCCTCGCCGTCGGCCTCGAGGCCGGCAAGCGCTTCGGCAACCTGGAGGTGATCGGCCGCGGCAAGCTGCCGCTGCTGCGCTCCGTCACCTCGTCGGCGCCTTACAACCTGGGTGACGTCACCTGGGGCGACGTGGGCCTGCTGCTCGGCTACAACGTCGTGCCCGGCCTGCGCCTCGACTTGACGGCGACCCAGCAGTGGGGCGGCGCCACCAACACCTACGAGTCGTCGCAGCTCTACGGCATCGGGCTCAGCTATCACCCTGAGAGGGTCACGCCATGAGCCTTCGCCTGACCCTTACGGCGCTCGCGCTGGCTAGCACGGTCGCCGTGCCCCTTTCCGCACAGGCTGCCCCCTCGCTCACCCTGAGCGAGGCGATCGCGACCGCCCAGCGTAACAACCTCTCGGTCGCAGCGAGCGAAGCCAAGATCACCCAGGCCAAGCGCCAGATCGACCAGACCTACGCCGGCCTCTACCCCCAGCTGACCCTCACGAGCAGCGCCATCAACTACAACATCATCGACTCCAACGCCCTCATCATGGGGGGCCTTGGTGGGCTCGGTGGCGCCGGCGGAATGGGTGGCATGGGCGGGATGGGTGGCATGGGAATGGGCGGTCTTTCCGGCGCGGCCGGCATGGGCGGCTCGTTCGGCCTGATCCAGAACTCGGTCTCCGTCAGCCAGGTCCTCTTCGACGGCTTCCAGACCGCCTCGGCCCTCAAGATCGCCGACGCCAGCGTCAAGATGAGCGAGGTCGATCGCGGCAACCAGCTGCGCAAGTCGGCCTACGACACGGCCAAGGGCTACCTCCAGGTGCTCAAGGCCACCTCGCTGCGCGAGGTCGCGTTGCGCTCGCTCGAGCAGGCCCAGGCCCACGTGGAGGCCGCTCGGATCAAGGAGCGCGCCGGCACCGGCACCCGCTTCGAAGTCCTACAGGCCGAAGCCCAGCTCGCCAACATCCAGGGCCAGCTGCGTAGCGCCACCAACAACGTGGAACTTGCGCGCCTGAGCCTGGGGACGACCATGGGCGAGCCCGTGGGCGATCGCCGACTCGCATCGGAAATCGCGCTGCCCAGGCTCGACGTGGCCATGAACCTCGACCTGCAAACGGCCATCGAGAACCGGCCCGAGTACCAGACCCTGGTCCTCAAGCGCCGGATCGACGAGGCCACGGTGGATCTCAACCGCAAGGCCAACCTCCCCAAGGCCCAGGCGCAGGCCCAGTACAGCCAGCAGGGACTCGGCACCGGCCGCAACTTCATGCTGATGGCGGGCCTCTCCTGGACCGTCTTGGACTGGGGCAAGGCCGACGCCAAGGTCTCCTCCTCCGAGCTGGACCTGGCGCAGACCGACTTCAACCTCGAGTCCGCGCGCCGCAACCTGTCCATGGACGTCCAGAGCTCCTTGCTGAGCCGCCAGGACGCCCGCGACCGGGTGGCCATCTCCCAGAAGGGCCTCCAGGTCTCGCAGGAGTCCTACCGCATGGCGCAAGTCCGCTACAACGCGGGCGTGGGCACCGGGTATGAGGTCATCGACGCCCAGACCCAGTTGGTCCAGGCCCAGAACAACTACGTTCAGGCGACCTACGATCTGCAATCGGCCGAAGTCGGCCTCGCCCAGGCCCTCGGGGTCGATCTTTCCGCGGCCGTGAACAGCGCGGCCCAGCCCAAGAGCAGCCTCGAGCTGACCAAGAACAGCCCTGAGCTGATCAAGAAAGGAAACTAAATTGCGTCAACAGCTGACGAGACTGATGATCCCGCTGCTCGTGGCCGTCACGGCAGGCTGCCATCGGGGCGCCAAGCCTGACGCGAAGGCCGAGCAGCCCGAAGCCGCTCCGATTCCCGTCTCGACCACGGTGGTCAGCCGCAAGGCCGTCGCCGAGGACCTGGTCGTCAACGGCACCATCATCGCCAAGAGCCAGGTCAACGTGATGCCCAAGACCAGCGGCCGCATCATCGAGCTGACCGTCGCCGAGGGCGATCGCGTCACCAAGGGCCAGGTCATCGCCCGCCTCGAGACCCCCGAGCTCGGCTGGCAGCTCCAGCAGCAGAAGAGCGCGCTCATCTCGGCCGAGGCCAACCTCGACCAGGCCGAGGACAACTTCGGCCGCATGAAGGAGCTGGCCGCCGAGGGCGTGATCAGCAAGCAGCAGCTCAAGAGCGCCGAGACCCAGGTCCGCGTCGCGCGCAGCCAGCTCAAGCAGAGCAAGGCCGCCATCTCCCTGATGGAGACCCAGCTCGCCAACGGCACCGTCACGAGCCCCATCACCGGGGTCGTGGTCGCCAAGGGCCTGGACATGGGTGCGATGGCCAGCCCGAACTCGAGCATCGTCACCGTCGCCGAGGCGGGCGAGATGCAGGTCAAGCTTCCCATCGCCGAGCGCGACCTCTCGCTGGTGCGTAACGGCGGCAAGGTCCAGATTACCTCGGTCGCGCTGCCCGGCGAGTCGTTCAGCGGCCGCATCAGCGAGATCGCGCCCATGGTCGATGCGCAGACCCGCCTCATCCCGGTCAAGGTCGATCTGGCCCGCAACGGCCGCCTCAAGGTCGGCATGAACGTGTCGGCGGCGATCGCCGGTCCCACCCACCAGGGCCTCACGGTCCCGGCGGGCGCCCTGGTCACCGACGGCGCCGAGCAGATCGTCTACCTCGCGAGCGCCGGCAAGGCGCAGCGCGTGCCCGTCACGACCGGTATCCGCGGCACCGACTGGGCCGAGATCACCGACGGCCTCAAGGGCGGTGAGCAAGTCATCGTCAAGGGCAGCGCTTTCGTCAAGGAAGGGCTTGCAGTCAAGCTCGAGGGAGGTAATTAATGAGCCACGGCACTTCCCAGCTCCCTGGGGACAATGCCAAGCAGGGCTACAACTTCTCGACCTTCTTCATCAAGAACCCGGTCACGACCATCATCATGATGCTCATCATCGGGCTTCTCGGGTTGCGGTCGTTCTTCAGCATGCCCCTTGAGCTGTTCCCCAACATCGAGTTCCCGATCGTCGTCGTGCAGACGGTGTATCCGGGTGCTGCTCCCGCCGAGGTCGAGACCCTCGTCACCAAGCCCATCGAGGACGCGCTCTCGGGCATCAACGGCCTCAAGAACCTGACCTCGACCTCGAACGACGGCGTCTCCCAGGTCATCTGCGAGATGCAGCTCGAGGTCTCGTCCAAGGATGCGGCCAACGACATCCGAGACAAGGTCTCGGGCATCCTCTGGAAGCTCCCCAAGGACGTCCGTCCGCCCGCCTACCTGAGCTACAGCTCCAGCATGGCGCCGGTCGTCAACTACGCCATCACCGGCAACATGTCCGACGTGGCCCTCTCCACGTACATGAAGGACATCATCAAGCCCAAGCTCGAGCGCGTGCAGGGCATCGCCCAGGTCCAGCTCCTGGGTAACGTCGAGCGCACCTACGAGGTCGCCCTCAACCCCGAGCGCCTGCAGGCTTATAACCTGAGCCTGCCCGGCGTGTTCCAGGCCATCCAGGCCGAGAACTACAACCTGCCCGGCGGCAAAGTCAACGCGGATCCCCGTGAGCTGACCCTGCGCACCATGGGCAAGTTCCAGAACCTCGAAGACCTCTCGCGGATGTACGTGACGACTCCGGGCGGCGCCCAGGTGCAGCTCAAGAACCTCGGCACGGTCCGTGACACCATCAAGGACCGCACCACCTACGCGGCCATCGACGGCAAGGACGCGGTCTTCTTCTCGATCGTCAAACAGACCGACGCCAACGCGGTCGAGGTGGTCCGCGAGCTCGACAAGAAGATTGCCGAGATCGCTCCCACCCTGCCCGCGGGCATGGCGATCACCAAGGCCGCCGACACCACCCACTTCATCGAGCAGTCGAACGAAGCGGTGTGGGAGCACCTGATCATCGGCGCCCTGCTGGCCGTCCTGGTCCTGTTCGTCTTCCTGCGCAACTGGATGGCGATGCTGATCTGCGGTCTGGCCATCCCCATCTCGATCATCGGGGCCTTCATCCCGATGCAGCTCTCCGGCTTCTCCTTCAACAACATCACCATGATGGCCCTCTCGCTGGTGGTCGGTATCCTGGTCGACGACGCGGTCGTGGACTTGGAGAACATCTTCCGCCACATGGAAGCGGGCGAGAATCCGATCAAGGCCGCGATCAACGCGACCGGCGAAATCCAGCTCGCGGTCACCGCGACGACCCTTACCATCGTGGGCGTGTTCCTGCCCATGTCGTTCATGTCCGGGTACATCGGCAAGTTCTTCAAGAGCTTCGGCCTGACGGTCACCTTCTCGGTGCTCTTCTCGCTGTTGGTCGCCCGTACCTTGACCCCCATGATGGCCGCCTACCTCCTCAAGGTGAAGCCCAAGCCGGGTCACACCCTCCACGAGGAAGGCTCCGTCGCGGGCCGCTATCCCAGCCTGCTTTCCTGGTGCCTCAACCACCGCGGTTGGGTCATGGCCATCGCCGTCGCCGCCTTCATCGGCGGTCTGTCCCTCAACGCCTTCATCCAGAAGGGCTTCATGACCTCGGCGGATCGCGGCGAGTTCGTCCTGCGGATCAAGCTGCCCAAGGGCAGCACCCTCCACGAGACCTCCGAGACCGCCAACCACGTCGCGCGTAAGGTCAAGGAGCTCCAAGGCGTCAAGAACGTCATCACCATGATCGGCGCTTACGGCCACGTGGACGAAGCCCGCCTGGACGTCCTGCTCGTCGAGAAGAAGGAGCGCAAGAAGACCGACAAGGAGCTGGGCAAGGAAGCCCGCGAGATGTTCGCGACCTTCACCGGCGCCCAGGTCCTGGCCGACGAGCTGAGCATGGTCGGCGGCGGCAGCAACAAGCCGGTCGACCTCTGGATCCACGGCGACAACCTCGAGGAGATGCGTCTCTACTCGGACAAGATCGCCGCGCTGATGCGCAAGAACCCGGGCGTCTTCGCGGACGTGGAAACCTCGCTCGGCGAGGAGAAGCCCGAGCTTCGGATCATCCCCGACCGCGTCCGCATGGCCCAGAGCGGCATCCAGTCGACGGCGCTCGCCAACACCCTGCGTCTGGCGACCACCGGCGACACCCCGAACACCATGACCATCGGCGCCAACGAGGTTGACGTCTGGGTCCGCCTCGACCCCGCCTACCGCAAGGACGCCAGCACCTTCGGCAGCCTCACGGTCCAGGGGCAGCGCGGCAGCACCAGCCTCGGGTCGGTCGCCGACCTCGAGATGGGCGGCGGCTACGCGACCATCGAGCGCATGAACCGTCAGCGTCTCGTCCATGTGACCTCCAACCTCATCCCCGGGGTCTCGGTGGGCACGGCGACGGACTACATCACCAAGGAAGTCCTGCCTAACGTCCAGCTGCCTCCCACCCTCACCCTCGAGATGGGCGGCCAGGCCGAGCAGCAGAAGGACGCCTTCAGTGGCTTCGGCCAGGCGATGGTGATGGGGATCATCCTGATCTTCTTCATCCTCGCGCTGCAGTTCAGCTCGTTCCTGCACCCGCTGACCATCATGTTCAGCCTCCCGCTGTCGATCAGCGGCGCCTTCCTGGGCCTGCTGCTCTTCAACAAGGAGCTCGGCATGATGTCCCTCATCGGCGTCATCATGCTGATGGGTATCGTCACCAAGAACGCGATTCTGATCGTCGACTTCGTGCTGACGATGCGCGATCGCGGCTACTCGCGCCGTGAGGCGGTCATCCGTGGGGCCCAGGTGCGTATGCGCCCGATCCTCATGACCACCGCCGCGATGGTGCTCGGCATGATGCCGATGGCCCTCGGCATCGGCGCCGGCGCCGAGTTCCGCTCGCCCATGGCGGTGGTCGTCATCGGCGGTCTCTTGACCTCGACGCTGCTCACCCTGTTCGTGATCCCGGTCGCCTACACCCTGATGGACGACATGAAGGAGTTCTTCATGCGCAAGGTCTTCAGGCGCAAGGCGGAAGGCGTGACCGAAGAGGCCGACGCGACGCTCGTCAAGGCGTAACACCCCTCGGGGGGCTCACCAATCGGTGGGCCCCCCGATTCTTTTCCTCGCGAAACAAGAGGCCCTCGCCGGTATCGGGCGAGGGCCTCTCTGCTTATGTGTCTAGGGTCAGGCGCGAATGCCGGACAGGCTCAGGTCGAAGTGGCGGGCGACGACGCTCGGCAGGGGCTCGTCCCCGAAGAGGCCCTGCTCGGCAGGCCCCAAGGTGGAGGCGAAGAGGCCGATCACCAGGTGCAAGAGGATTTCCTTGGGGGGGAAGTCACCGCGGATTTCGCCCTGGCGCTGCCCCGCCTCGATCAGGTGCTCGAAGAAGCGCTGCATCTCGACTTTCTGGGGATCCTCGTGGGGCACGACGGGGCAGCGAGGGGCGGCCTTGCGGCGCAGGTGCTGCTCCATCACGGCGACCTTGTGGAAGGCGCGCGACGTCTCGGGGTACTCGGAGAAGAGGACCGCCATGCTCACGAGCAAGCGGCGCAGGGTCGCGACGGGAGCCGCCTCGCGCTCGCTGGGGGCGATGGCCTCCATCTCGGCCTTGAGGCGCGCGGTGAGCTTGACCCCGATGACCGCGAGGATGTCCTCCTTGCGGGCGAAGTAGTTGAAGACCGTCGGGCGACTGACCTTGGCGGACTGGGCGATCTCGTCCATGGTCGTGGCGTCGTAGCCCTTCTGCTCGAAGAGGGTCAGCGCCGCGTCTACGATCGACTGACGGCACTCTTCTTTCTTTTGCTCGCGATGGGAGAGCTTCTTCAAATCTGCGCCTGTTGCCATGTCCTGCTCCTCACGAGGACGGGGTAAGATATACTGAAGTCTATTTTACACCCTAATTGCCGCTTCGGCACGGGATTTCAGGGAATTCGCCCGCCTGTTTGGAAATCGCGAGGTATCCATGCACGACACCGCCATCACCCGCATGCTCAACATCCGCTATCCCCTCATCGGCGCGCCCATGTTTCTCATCTCCAACGTGGAGATGGTGGTCGCCATTGGGGAGGCCGGCGGCATGGGGACCTTCCCCGCGCTCAACTACCGCACCAGCGAGCAGTTCCGCGAAGCGGTGCGTGCGATCAAGGCGCAGACCAAGGCGCCGTTCGGGGTCAACCTGATCCTGCTCGGCAACGAGCGGCTGGAGGCGGACCTGAAAATCTGCCTCGAAGAGGAGGTGCCGGTCATCATCACCAGCCTGGGCAACCCCGCGCCTGTGATCCAGGTGGCCCATTCGCGGGGCCTCAAGGTCTTCTGCGACGTCACCAACCTCAAGCACGCGCAGAAGTGCCAGGCAGCCGGCGCCGACGCGGTCGTCGCGGTCGCCTCGGGGGCCGGCGGTCATGCGGGCACCATCAGCCCCTTCGTGCTCGTGCCTTATTTACAGCGATCGCTCGACATCCCCGTGATCGCTGCGGGCGGCATCTCGGACGGTCGCGGCATGGCGGCCGCCATGGCCCTCGGCGCGAGCGCTGCCTACCTGGGCACCCGCTTCATTGCGAGCACCGAATCGCCTGCCCCCGAGGCCTACAAGGCCATGATCCTCGAAGCCTCCCCCGAGGACATCGAGTACACCCCCGAGGTCTCGGGGCATCCGGCCAACTTCCTGAAGTCCAGCCTCGAAGCCATGCGCGCGCGAGGCGAGAGCGCCGGGGGCAAGCCCCTTCGCCCCTCGGCCTGGAAGGAAGTCTGGAGCGCGGGCCACGGGGTGGGCCTGATCGACGAGGTGAAGGGCTGCGGCGAGATCGTGAACGCCCTGATGGCCGAGTACGAGGCCATCAGGGCGGGACTTGCCAGCTTCAGTTGATATCGGGCGGGCTCAGACGAGCCGCTTGACGAGACGGACGCGGTTGGAGACGCCGGGGCGGATGTCCCAGGCGATCTCGTCCATCATCTGCTGCATGAAGAAGATCCCCATGCCGCCGCGCCGTTGCTCGGCGACCATCACCTCGACGTTGGGGGCGGCCAGGCGCTGCATCGGCGGCTGGAAGGGCGCCCCCCAGTCGGTGATGGTGATCGTCAGGGTGCCCCAGTCGTAGGTGACGTGGATGTCGATCTTGGCCGTGTCCTCGGGGACGCCCCGGTAGGCGTGCTTGACGATGTTGGCGCACGCCTCGACCACCGCAAGCTCGATGTCGCCGAGCGCCACGTTGGAGAAGCCCGCCTCGATGGCGATCTGGCGCACGAACTGGTGCATGCCGTAGATGTTCTTGAGGGCGTTGGTGAAGGAGGCCTGCGCGTCGATCGGACGTGAAGTCACCGCAATCATGCTCCCTCCTAGCCCGCCGCCACGGCGTCGAACGAGCGAACGGCATCAGGAACGGTCTCGAAGAGCCTGAAGTAAGGCCCGAACACCAGGGTCAGGGCCCGGGTGAGCGAAGGGTTCAGCGCGGCGATGCGCAGGTCCCCGTGCCCGCGACGCAGGTCGGACGCCACCGCGAGCAGGGTACCGAAGCCGATGCTCGAGACGTGAATCAAGCCGGAAGCATCGATGACGATGCGTTGCGAGCCCCTGGCCGCCTCGCGCAGGATTCCTTCGAACTCGCGCTCGGTCTGGTCGTTCAGGTAGCCCTCGGGCCGCATGACGACGACTTCTCCTTCGACTATCCAGGAGCAGCTCAAGTGATAGCTCGCCATGTTCGTTCCTTTCGATGATGTCCGTCCCACCCCTCGATTGAACTCTTGGTACCTTGCATGAATGTTGCGGCGAGGCTACCGACATTTTGAGATCGTCCATCCATGCAACTATAGACAATGTTACAATTTACTTGTTTGCCGCTTTGCAGAAGGAGACACGCATGGCCCCCACGAGCGTTACCCATCCGCAGGACTGGTCCACCTACTTCACCGTCATCCTCGAAAAGCAAGGCCGCGACAAGTTGCGTCGGGTCAAGACGCGCCTCTACGAGAAACTCGAGGCCATCAACGAAGAAATCGACGACATGGAAGAGCAAAAAGAGCTCTTCCTCTTGCCCGAGCACCCCGAGTTGGTGCCGTTCATCGATCAGCAGGTGGAGACCCTGCTCAGCGCGGGCCGCGCCCTCAGCATCCAGCTGGAGCAAGTGATCGGCCTGCTCGAAGAGGACGCCTCCCACAGCATGTGAGAATTCTCACACCCGGGGTGTTGCCCTGGTTGCCTGCTTAGCGGGCAAGGGTTGCTACGATAGCGCCACGACGAGACTTCGATGCGGAGGACGCCCGGCATGCCTCAAGACCGCTGCCGTCACTGCCAAGGTGACATGCACAAGACCAAGCGTCTGACCTTTCCGGACGGCGAGGTCAAACTGATCTACGAGTGCCGGATCTGCGAGCGCGCCTTGGTCACCTCGGAGCTCGCGACAGAAGACGTCCACACCTGATCGACGCCGCCACAAGCCGAGCGGCCCGCTCATCCCTAGTTCGGGACGAGCGGGCCGCTTAGGCGTGGTCGGATTTAGAGGGCCGGGAAGTAATGGGAGACGAAGCGGGCGCGGGGCGGCCGCTTGTCGCGCTTGCGCTCCTCATAGCCGGAATGCTCGTTGGGCGTGCCGGGCTCGATGATGTCCGAACCGGCGAGCGGGTAGCCCACCTGGAAGGTCATCGCCGGCAGCACGGTGCCCGCGGCGATCGCAGGCTGCAGCTTGGTGACCTCGGGCTGGGCATCCGGGTTGTTGGCAAGGATCTGGCTGATGGGATCGCGCGCCAGGTCGATCGGGCCCGTCTTGATGATGCTCGACGCGCCCATGGCCCGCGCCATGTAGGTGAGGACCGCCGAGGCCTTACCCACCGAGCGGTAGACCCAGTGGCTCTCGCCGGCCGCCGTGTTCGCGAGGATCACGCCGTTCTGAGGGTGCGTGTTCTGGAACTTCAGGAAGAAGTTGCCGAAGGTGGAGGCGAGCGACTTGTTGAGGCGCACCAGCACGGGGATCGAGAGGGGCTTGCCGGCGGCGTCCTGGATGACCCCATCGACGACCATGTACTTGCCATCGCGCAGGATGCGCTCGCGCAGGTAGGGGCCGATGTCCGCGGCGCGCAGGCCCACCTGACGGGTGGCCTTCTGGAGCTCGGCGTCGCTGAGCTCCTGCCAGTTGTCACCTGCGACCGAGGCGACGTAGGCCGGATCCTTCTTGGCGAGGTTCTGCAGGTAGTTGCGGACCGAGACGGCGGTCAAGAGGCCGCCCTCGCCGCCGGTCTTGGCCTCGGGGTCGGCACCGGCGCCGTAGAGGGCCTCGAACATGGCGCTGCCGATCATCGGAGGCGTCTGGTGGCTCCAGTGGAAGAAGACGAAGTCGACGCAGGCGCGCTCGTGGGCGGGAAGGGCCGCGACGGTGCGGGCCCAGAGGGTGTCGGTCTCTTCCTTCGAGAACTCGCGGGTGGGCGAGGCCACGCGCTGGGTCGAGTGAGCATCCATCAGCTCGTCGAAGCGCTCGAAGGAGACGGCCATCCCTTCGCGGGCATGGCCCACGACCATGACGCTGTCGAGGAGGTACTTGCCCGAACCGAGGGCCTCCGAGAGCTCGGCGACGGCCGTGGCGTCGTCGCCCGTCAGCGCGGCGCGGCGCTCGTCGAGGACCTCGCGCAGCAGCGCGGTCGAGGCGCTCAGCTCACCAGGGGCGAAGACGTGCTCGCGGTAGGTGAGCCCGCGGCTGAGAGCCGACATGGCGAGCGTCTCGGCGAAGATGCCGGCGTCGATCGACTCCTCACGGGCAGTCACGGCGAGGCCGTAGGGCTCGAGCACGTCGCCGAGGAGCGATTCGTAGTGGTCGCGGCGCAAGAGGACCAGGGCCGGCAGCTCGGTCTCGAGGGTCCAGCCGATCTGGGCGAAGAGACGCGCCTTGGCCGGGCCGTTCAGCTCGACGACGCGGGTGGGCTGCCAGTTGGTCGCAGACGGCGACCAGAAGCCGTGGTAAGCGACGCGGTAAAGGTCGTTAGGAGCGATCGCCCGCGAGGGGTCCAGCTCGGGCGGATTGCCGAGCGACGCCACCAGCTGCTCAAAGCCATCAAACTGGCTGTACTCGCGCTCCATCCGGCCGTCCGGCATGATGCGCCATGCATCCCCGCTCTCGGTGAGCGAGATCCGCGCCCCGTCGATCACGACCGGCTCGCCGGTGGCCTTGGCCTTGGCCGTGGCCTGTTCGAGCTCCGCCTCGAAGCGTTCGAACTCGGCCGCGAGGACGCGATCGCGCTCGGGCAGGCCGAGACCGAGCAGCGAGCCGGTGAAGGTGTTGGCGCGCATGTCGGCTTCGAAGCGGTGGAGGTGTTCAAGAGCGGGATGTATGGCGAGCATCGTTGTCACGGGTACTCCTTGCAAGCGAATGCGGGACAGATAGCGAGCACCTAACAAAACCAGGCATGTCACGGCTGTTGGCCGCGGTGGGCGGCTAAAAGGAACAGTTTTGTCAGGCGCTCTGCCCATGCTAACACACTCGGCCATGAGGCTCCGCGTGCTAAACTGGATCCTCACGCAGCAAGAGGAGACGCCATGACCCTGATGAGCACCCGCGACGGACATTCGATGACCATGCCCGCCACCGTTTCGAGCGCAGGCCTCGAAATCGAGAAGCTCGACAACACGCTCTTGGTCCAGGGGGCCTTCGGCATGACCGGCCTCTACCCGCTCGCGCAGCCCGAGTACGTGCGCGAGGGCAACGCCGAGCGCCACTGCAACATGTACTTCGTGCGGATTTCGGCGAGCGAGGCCACCCGTGAGAAGAACCCCGTCGTCACCGAGAAGACGACCTACGTCCTGCGCTATCAAGGCGAATCCCACCAGAACGAGGCCATGTGCGGCGTCTGCATCAACCGGGATTGCCCTGCCAACCGCAATCCGCAGGCGGTCGAAGCCGGCCGTCAGCCTGGCTTGCTGGTCTTGCCCTTGGGGTAGTCTAAAAAAAAGCTTGACACAACCATCACCGTCGGTTAATGTTGATTGTGTTGAGGGCGCATAGCTCAGTTGGTTAGAGCGCTACGTTGAAACGAAAGGTCTGAACTCGCTGGTTCGGATGTTGATATTTCAACAAGCAATCTTGCTTACTAGTGAGGCCCCAAATCCCGTAAGGGCGCATAGCTCAGTTGGTTAGAGCGCGTCGTTGACATCGACGAGGTCACTGGTTCGAATCCAGTTGTGCCCACTGTACCGCCAATTCTGGGTCTTTGACCGGAGTTGGCGGTTTTTCTGTTCAGAGCAGACTGAAGTATCCGCAGGGGGCGTTTCGGAGCCACCTCCCGCCAGCCGTCAAATGGGGGCATGCGATAATTCATCGGGAGGGGATTGCGGAATGCGCTCTCTCCCGTGAGGAGATACCCAGTGTCACCATCGCCGTACGTCGAGCAGCGAATCCTATCCGAGCTAGGTCGGGCACATGGCCCGATTTGCGATGATTGCCTTGAGAAGCGAGCGTCGCTGAGGTACCGTCAGCAGGCCAATCGTGTCGGCAACAAGCTCCTGGCCGAGGGCATTATCGGCCGAACCAAGAACAGGTGCGCATACTGCGGGACGATCAAATCCGTCAGCTGGTTGGCCCAGAGCATTCCCCCGGCGACCGTTGCAGAGCGGACGTCACCCTCACCACAACCGGCAATCTTGCTCGATTCGGAATCCCCTGTCGCTGCAGCGGCGGCCAAGCCGCTGACGTCATGTGACGGGAGTGAGTTGTTGCCAGGACTGCACGTTCGCTGGGATACGGTGCTCGAGTCCGACGGGCGTCCCTACAGGTTTCCCGCTTTGCCCACACCTGGAATGAGGGGCAAATACTCAGTTCCTGCCATCTATCGCTGGGTTCCGTACCGAACGGAACACGGAGACCTCGGGCGCCTTTACGTCGGCGAGGCCCAATGCTTGGTGGACCGAATCGGCAACTATCGAAACGGTGGCCCAAGGCAACAGACCTCTTACCGCCTTCGGAAACTCTTCGAGGGGCTGACAACCGAGGGCGTCACCATCGTGCTCGAGAGGCTGAGGTTCGATCCTTTTGCCGTTGGGGAAGCAGAGTTCTCGGAGAGCGACCTTCACGACAAACTATTCCGCCGATTCCTCGAGCACTTGATGGCAAGTTACTACCGCAAGCTTGGCTGGGACCTGATCAACGCTTGAGCGGTAGCGTCGCTTCCTAAATGGCGCAACGGTTGCCAATACCCGACGGCCCGTCTTTACCCTACTAGGTGACCGATGGCTCGTGTTCCGACCCCGTCCGGGTTCGGAACACCTGATAAAAAAGACCCGTCCACACCGTGACGGGTCATCTAGCGCCTGATAGACAGGACAACCTCCTTATTAGCCGCGAGGCGGGAAGGGATCCTTGCCGTGGCTGTCACGATAGCCAAACTGACCGTTCTTGTTGTGAACGATCATCTCCGTGCCTGCGTTACGGCTAATATCCCGACAACGGCCCACTGCATCGACCTTCACGTCGAAATGGCCGCTGCTTCGCTCCGAACCTGCACGGCGAATGTCCCAGCCCCCGTTTGGGTTGGGAACCACGTGATGGCTCTTTCCGTCTGCCATAGTTATCACCTCCTTTCTGCTGCAATTGAACGCTCAAACAAACGTTCTATGGCTTAGATTAGCATGCGATCAAGGGCTAGATCAACAGCCCCGACCTCTTGGCGTAGGAGATCGACCAAGGCCACTTTTCCGCCTTAAGAACTCCGCATCACGAGCCATCGTCATTACACCTACTCGACCAACCCGTGCTTCCTGGCCCACTTCTTCACCGTCGTGTCGGCGACGTCGAACCGGCGGCCGATCGCGGAATAGGACTCCTCGACCAAAAGCGCCGCCAGTTCCTCCTTGGTCGGCCTGGCTGCGATCGTCGGACGCTTCATCGGCTTGGGAATCGTCGCCTCGTCGGTCCCCCAGGTCGCCTCGGTAACCAGGGTGGCCTTCGCCACCGAGAGGTACTTGGTGTTGCGCTCGACCCGGTCGACCTTGAACCAGACGTCCTTGAAGACCGACCGACAGTATTCGCCCAGATCTGGATCATCGGCGTCGAGGGAGAGCAGGGCCTCCCTGAGGCGAGGGTAGACCAACTCGCGGCGGCAGAGGGCACCGATTTGCTGCTTGGTGGCCGAGATGTCCTCCTGGATCTGTTTATTGAGCTTGGCATAGATGAGCGGGGAGAGCCCGCCGTCGCGTTCGTCGATTAGGAGCGCCTCCGCCAGGCGATCGGCCTTGCCCATGAGTTCGGCAAGACGATCATTGAGCTGCCCGAGTTCTAGGTTGCTCTCGTCGAGTGCCAGCTCTTCCTCGGCCACGAGTTGGGGGACGAGTTGACGCATCAGGCGCAGGACAGCCTCGTGAGCCAGGTCCATCCGGTACAGCATCCCCTTCGCGCAGCTTCTGACGTAGCAGCCGTAGTAGAGGTTGCCATAGCCATATTTGGCCATCATCGGGGTGGCGCAGACCGGGCATCGCACGATGCCCGACAGTGGGTTCCGGTCGATACGGTCCCACTTCTCGCCGTAGGTCTTACGCTGCTGGACCGAGTGTTGGACGCGCTCGAAGACCTCGGGCGTAACGATCGCCGGGAACTCTCGGCTCTCGACCGTCACCGAACCGCGCTTGTTGCCATGGCCTCGCCGGGTGTAGTCGCGCCTCGCTACTTCAAGGCCCGCATACCGGGGGTTGCGCAGGATGTTCCGGACATTCTTGGAATCAAAGGGCTTCACCTCGTAGACCAGGGCCCTGTTGTAATCATCCACCTGCTCGAGTTGCTTGCGCCGAAACACATGACCCTCGCTGGCCATGATGTCGGCCATCTTGCGGTATCCATACAACCCGCTCGCCGCAAGCTCCCACAACCGACGAATGGCCGATTCCTCGTCGGGATCGATTTCGATCTTGCCCGTGCCCGGATTCCGGCGCCAGCCGAACGGGATGGCCCCACCGGTGAAGCCCCCCGCGGCCTGAACGGCCATTCGACCATCGACCATGCGCTTGCGGATCTTCATCCACTCCCGCTGAGCAAGGGCCCCGAACAGCGCCACCTCGAAGTTGTCGTCGGGATCCTCGAGATCATACTCGTCGTTCGGCGTCTCGATCTTGATGGACAGGGACCGGAAGACCGACCGGATGGTCGCGTCGACCAGATCGGAGCGTGTCATTCGATCGTAGTCGAGCATGAGCACCCGGTGGAAACGCCCCTCCTGGGCATCCGCCAGCATGCGCGTCACTTCCGGGCGCTCCAAGGTGGTTCCCGACTCCCCGCCATCGACATAGGTGTCGAAGACCTGGTAGTCCTTGCCGCGGGCGAGATCCTGCAGCTTGCGCTGCTGCTCGTGCAGGCTCGTGTTCTTCAGCTGACCGTAGGTCGAGACGCGGGCGTAGATACCGACCCGCTCCGAGGTCCCGATCGCCTGCCCGTGGAGAGACGGCGTTCCGATGTTGGCTGGAAGCATCGACGATCTCCTCTGAAATCATCTATTCATGCGCATTGGGACATTACCTCTGGTTCGCCGGAACATCCAGTCTATTGTTGTGTCGTTGGCGGCTCGACGGGAGATGCGACCACCCCCTGGAGCCGCTGGCGGAGCTGAGCCTCGAGTCGCTCGCGCACTGCCGGCTGACTTGCGAGGAGCGATCGCGCCGCCTCCCGCCCCTGCCCCAGCTGCGTGCCGCCGAAAGCGAACCAGGAGCCGTGTTGGGTCACCAGGCCGTGTTCGAGGCCGAGATCGAGCAACCCGCTTTCCTTGCACACGCCGCGACCAAAGTGAATCTCGAACTGTGCCTCGCGGAAGGGCGGCGCCACCTTGTTCTTGACGACCTTGGCCTTCACGACATTGCCATAGGGCTGACCGCCCTTCTTGAGGACCTCCGTGCGTCGCAGCTCGATGCGGACCGACGAGTAGAACTTCAGGGCGCGGCCACCGGTCGTCGTCTCCTTGGGCATCCCCCACTGCCGGTTCGAGAGGTTTTCCCTCACCTGGTTGATGAACACCACCACGGCCTTCGACTTGCCGAGCGCCGTCATGATCCGACGGAGCGCCTGGCTCATCATCCGGGCGTGAGCGCCGGTCAGCTCGTCTCCATCGCCGCCGTCCATCTCGATTCTTGGAGCCAGCGCCGCCACCGAGTCGATGACGATGAGGTCCACGGCCCCGGACATCACGAGCTCGGTGACGATGTCCAGGCCCTCCTCGCCCGATCGAGGTTGAGCGAGCAAGAGCCCGCTCAACCGAACTCCGACCGCTTGGGCGTACGTTGCGTCGAAGCCGTGCTCCGCATCGATGAACGCGCAGGTTCCCCCGCGCCGCTGTGTCTCCGCCATCAGCTCGAGCGCAAGAGTCGTCTTGCCGCAGGACTCGGCTCCGTAGATTTCGATGGGTCGTCCCTTGGGTAGCCCGCCAATACCGATCGCGTGATCCAGGGCCATGATGCCCGTCGGCAGGCTATCAATTGCCAAGGGCGCGCTATCCAGACGAAGAATCGCCCCCTTGCCCCATCGCTGCTCGGTTCTCGCGAAGGCGGTCGCCAGGGCGAGCTCTGCCAGGTGTGCCCGCAGTTCCGGATCGGCCTGGCCTCTGTTGCTGTCTGCTGCTTCCACTGGCTCCTCCCCTGCAATGATTCGTGGAACATATTTTCCATGAAATTATGTTCCATTTATCAGGCATCTGACAAGGGTTCTTGCGTTAATATCTCTTTATGAGGCCTGTGCCGAGGTGCATATGAGGGCCATGAAATGGTGCGAATGAAACCCCGCGGGACGTCTGACCTATCGTCACTTGAACTGGAACACATTTTCGACGTATAATCGCCCCATGGGCAGACACAAAAAAGAGCATCGTGAGCTCACCGAGCCGCTGTTGCAGACGCTCAGCTTCATCCGGGAGCGATGCGAACAGGGGCACGGTCCCCTGACCATCCGTGAGGTGGGCGAGGGCGTGGGGAAGACGTCGTCATCCACCATCTACCGCCAGGTGACGGCGCTCGCGGAGATGGGCCTGATCGTCTACCGTCCGGGCACCCAGCGCTCGATCAGCCTGCCCCATCGGCCGACCGTGGACGTCTCCTTCGCGAGCATCCCCGTTTTAGGGCGCATTGCTGCGGGTGTTCCTATCGAGGCCATCGAGCATGTGGATGAGTTCATCCATCTGCCCGACGAGGAGCTGGGGCGGGGCAGCCATTATGCGCTCAAGGTCCGCGGACAGAGCATGATCGAGGACCACATCTGCGATGGCGACATCGTGCTGGTGAAGGCCCAAGATACGGCTGACGAGGGACAGGTAGTCGTGGCCATGCTCGAAGACGGGAGCGTGACCCTCAAGCGTTTCTACCGTGAGTCCAATGGTTGGGTCCGGCTGCAGCCCGCCAACTCCAGCATGGAACCCATCGTGGTGCCCAAGGTGAGAATCCGTGGCGTGGTCATCTCCGTCCAGCGTCGTTTCTTGCGGTAACCATTTTAGATCCAAACGAGCACCAGGCATCTACTCGCACCTCCCCCACCAAGTGGCGCGGTAACGAGACCCTAGGCCAGTAGAGTCAGCACTGTTTCATCCATTGGCCTACGCGAACCGCGCTGGGTCCGAGCAGTGCCAGACGACCTGGCCGAGCACGCGCACGTCGTCATCGACCGCCACGGGGTGATGATCCTCGTTGGTGGAGTCCGGCTCGAGCCGGTACCGCCCCCCACGCTTGGAGAAGAGCTTGAGCGTGGCGAGGTAGTCTTCACCCTCGCGCAGGCTGGCCAGAACGATCGAGCCCTCCCTCGGACGACGATCGGGCGACAGTGTCTTCAGGAAGACCCAGTCCCCTTCCATGAGGCCCTGGCGATCGAGGCTATCGCCCTTCACCTGAACGCTGAAGTCGGCCGATCCCACCAGGAAGGTGGGCCAAGCCGTCACTGACAGTGGCTCGTTCGGCAAGTAGCCGGTGTTGCCGCAGGCGACCGGTCCGAAATGGGGAATCTCGCGCATGCCGGGTTCCTGGATGCGCACCTTGAAGCGCTCGAGTTCGCGGGCCTGATTCTCCAGAAGGTGGAGGAGTTCGGTGCGCGGATCGGCCTGCCGAGGCGATCCGGGATCCTGACCCGTGGCGAGCGCGACCAGGAAGGCCGGCTCCACCATGGTGGCCTTGGCCAGCTGAGAGAGCTTCTTGGCGCTCGGTTTGACCGGCTTCTTGGTCATGGGGTCGCTTCCGCGCTCGAGGTTCGAGACGTAGGCGGGGCTCACGCCCGCCTTCTCCGCGAGAGCCCGCAGCGAGAGTCCATGCTCGTCTCGATAGCAGCGGAGGAAACCTCCGAGCGGATTGCGATTGCTGGAATCCATAGCTGGCCCCCTTTGCAGCCCATCTTACAAAATTCTTGTCTATCTGTCTAGACATTGACGACTAGAGTAATTGACAGAGGATTTTTCAAACACTACTCTAGACATACGAGGGAGGGATACCGATGCGAACTTTCAGTCCCCAATTGCTGCGCCAGGCGCGCCGCGACGCCCGTATGAGCCAGGAGATGCTCGCGCGAAAGACGGGCCTCAGCCGTGCCGCGATCGCGGCGATCGAGGGAGGTGTGAACGTTCCGCTATGCAACACCCTCGCGCTGCTGGCCTGGGCCCTCTGCAAGACGGAAGCCTATTTTTTTGCCGATCCTGTTCAGACTACTGAACATCTCATGCCGATCGCCCGTAACGGCTGAAGAGAGGAGACGACCCATGTCACTTGATCCCCTGGCTCCGCTCAAGGCCCTGCTCCGGCAGCGGATCCGCAAGCTCATCGAAATCGAGCGCGCCAAGGCGATCCGGGCCGAGAACACCCCACCGAAGGAGACCAAGAACGATGAACAATCTCAGAAAACGGCCTGAGGCCTCACCCCAGCGGGTCGAGTTTCTCATCGGCCCGGATCGCGACGGCAAGCTCCGCGGTCGAACCCGAGGTAGCGCCCATCCCTTGCTGAAGCTGCTTCGTCAGCTGGCCACGATGTTTCGGAGGAAGCCATGAGTACCGATCCCAAGGTCATCGAGGTCCAGCGCTTCGTGGAGGAGCACCTGGCGAGCAAGAGAGCCCTGACCTATCTGGATCTCCTGGCCGTTCGTGATGCGCTCAAACCCTACGTCGAGGATATGAACGACGCCGGCTGGTACCTGGACTGCGAAAGCTCCTATTCCCAGCTCCGAGCCGAATGGCAGGAAGTCAACCGGCAGCTCGAGCGCTACCGCCACGACGCCCTCCAGCGGTGGAGAGCCAGGAAGTAATCCCCCAGCAACTCACCCCGAACCTCGCCCGTGTCATCGAAAGGATTCCATCATGCCTTTGATTCTGGATGCCGCCGTCCCCGACATTCCTCCGCCCTCCGAAACGACCGCTGTCTTCGTCCCGAAGGGTGGCGATGCCGCTGGCGCCTTGGCCCCCATCGCCACCCGGATTCGCGAACTCGCGAGCGATGCATCGGTTCTCGCCATCGTGGATCAGCCCAGCCTCCAGGCTGCTGCCGACATCCTGGCCGAGGTGAAGGGCGCGGCCAAGCAACTGGACGGCCTCAAGGCGATCTTTGTCACCCCATTGGAGACGGCGGCCAAGCTGGCGAAGAACCAGTTCAAACCCCTCACCGACCTGTTGGACGTCACCGAAAAGCGACTCAAGGAAATCACCAAGGCCTACCTCGAGGCCGAGCGAGCCAAGGAGGTGCAAGCCGCGCAGGTCCGGCAGAGCGAACTCATCGGTTCGGCCTCCGCCCCCGAGGTGGCGGGGATCGCCGCCACCGTTCCCACCTACGTCGCGCCGCCGCCCAAGGCCGCGGGGGTCTCCATGGCGAAGCACTGGACCTACGACATCGAGGACATCCGGGTACTGGCGCGAGCTCTCGCCGACGGCACCGTCCCCGAGAGCTACCTGCAGGTGAACTCGGGTGCCCTGCAGGCGGCGATCCGGAACGGCGCACGGGAGATTCCTGGGCTGCGCATATTCCAGGAAGGCCGGGTGGTCGCGAGATGATTCCTGCCGACAAGATTCGCCACGTCGTTTTTCGACGGGACCCAGCCATCGTCCAGCGCATCGAGGGCAGGCTGATCGAGGCCTATGGCAACGAGTCGATCGCTCTCTGGGAGAAGCCCCGAGCCTCGGGCATCTCCGACTGCGAGCGAGCCCAGGTGCTCAAGGCAAGTCTCCCCGAGGGGACGATCGTCAAGAAGCACCTGCGCAACTTCCTCTCCACGCGGATCGGAACCTTCGTCCACGAACTGATCCAGGAGGCCGGCTGGGGCGAAGAGGCGATTGCCGAAGAAACGATCGAGAACGCCTGGCTTCGCGGCCACTCCGATCACCGTTTCGTCGCCGACGGGATCCTGGTGGACTACAAGACCGCATTCGTCGATGACTGGTTTGACGTGGCGGTCGGGATCCGCCCCCAGAAGACCGAGCACGTCATCCAGGCCAACTGGTATGCGGTCATGCACGGCTGCTCGATGGTTGCGATCGTCTACTTCAATCGAAACCTCAAGCTGACGGAGCACCTGCGCCGGACCACGGAATGGGGCCGCCTGCTCGAGCACGATCGTGGTGCCAGCGAGACGCTCACGGCGATCGCCTTCCAGGCGGATCCGGCACTCGCACGGGCCGCCGACCGGAAGGCCGCGCGCATCCTCGACCACGTCGCGGCAGGAACGCTGCCCGCGTATGACGCGGCGGCGGAGATGCTCGTGCCCTACAAGGGCGAGTGCCATTTCTGCGAGGTTCGTCAGCTCTGCCGCCAGGCCAGGGAATCCGCGCAGGTCTCCGAACCCGCAGCTCCGGCGCCCGATGATGACGGTTCTCGAGTCGAGCAGTGGAACACGCTCGTCGTCGAAGACGGACGAGCGATCCGGGTTCAGTGGGAGAGCTGGCCCTCCAAAGTGGTCGGCACGACCCACCGTTCGGACATCCCGTGGGCGAACCTCAAACCTGGCGATCGCCTGGATCTCGAATGGGATTACCTGAACCCGAAGGGGCCTCGCTACCTCGAGGACCTGGCGCAGGCCATCAAGGTCGTTCACCGGGACACGGACGCCTTCCTCGGATACTTGCCGGCCACGAAGTCCTCGACCGCCGGGAAGGTCTGCGCCCACCTGCACCGACTCGGCCTCGTCGACGGTCGCGCCGGCGACGCCTTTGCCATCATCACGGAGGTAACTGGCGGGACCGAGGACAAGGCCAACCGCGGCATCAACATCCAACTCACCCTCTGCGCCCCAGAGGCCCCGCCGTCCGAGACGGCAGCCCCCACCCCAGCGCCGGCGATCGCCGGCAACTGAAGAAGGAGATCGCCATGGCCCTCATGACCCAAAAGTCCGAGTTCAAGCAGATTGCTGCCGGCACCTACTATGCCGTGATCCAGTCGATCGGCCCCAAGACCATCCCCGATGGCAAAGGCGGCGAAGCCAGTGGCGCCGAATGGAAGTTTGCCCTCGGCAGCCAGGGGCCCCACTACGGGGACGTCGCCGAGGCCTTCACCAGCCTCGCCTGGTCTCCGCGTTCGAAGTGCTATCAGTGGGCGACGAGCCTCCTGGGCTACGCCCCCGATCCCGAGGAGCCGATCGACATCGAGCAGTTCATCGGCTACGAGTGCTACGTCATCGTTGCCCAGGACCCCAACAAGCCCGAGCGCACTAAGGTGACCAGCCTCCAGCGGGTGATCCGCGAGGCTCCTCCACTGCCGGCGCCCCCTCGTCCGGCGCAGACGCCATCCCCGGCGACTGCTGCCGCACCGGCCGCCGCCGGCAGCAAGGGGAAGGCCAAATCGGCCGCGGCAGCGCCGGTGGCACCGCCTCTGCCCGCCGCTCCCCCCGAGGACGCTGACGACCTCGACTTCTAGTCCCGCTTCGCGAGGGGCCCGACCGGTCCCTCGCACCGAATTACCTCAACAGCCGGAGATTTTGCTCCAGGCTGCGCGCCGCCGCGCGCCATTCGACCCTGCGAGGAACGATGAGTTTCACCCTACATCCCTACCAAGCCGAAGGCATCGAAGCCCTACGTCGCGCCATGCGAGCCGGCCATCGCCGGATCCTGGCCGTCTGCCCCGTGGGCGGCGGCAAGACCGTCATGTTCTCCTCCATCCTCTCCGCAATGGTCGCGAAGGGCGGGACAGGGCTCGTGCTCGTCCACCGCGAGGAGCTTCTCGACCAGGCCAGCGACAAGCTGACCCGAGCGGGTGTCGCTCATGGGGTCATCAAAGCGGGGCGCAAGCCTCAGCCCTGTTGGCCCGTGCAGGTGGCGAGCGTCCAAAGCCTCATCCGTCGTCCCATCCCGCCGACCAATCTGGTCGTCATCGACGAGGCGCATCGGACCATGGCCGCAAGCTACCGCCAGCTGCTCGAGCGTCTGCCCGACGCCACGATCCTCGGCTTTACCGCCACTCCTTACCGGACAGATGGCAGGGGGCTCGGAGACATCTTCACCGAACTCGTCGAGATTGCCACGCCGAGCCAGCTGCTCGAGATGGGCATCCTCGTGCCGCCCCGCGTCTTTGCGCCTTCTTCTCCTGACTTGGTCGGCGTGCGCACCACAGCCGGTGACTACAACCAGAAGGACCTGGTCCTGCGCGTGGACACCCCGCGCCTCATAGGCAGCGTGGCCGATCACTGGGGCCGCATCGTGCGGGGCCGACTCTCGGTCGCGTTCGCCGCGTCCATCGAGCACTCGAAGCATCTGGCTGACGCGCTCCAGGGTGTCGGGGCTCGGGCCGTCCACGTGGACGCCGATACCGATTCGGACGTCCGCAAGACGTACCTCGATATGCTCGCTCGAGGAGAGCTCGACGTCGTCACCAACGTCGGGCTGTTCACCGAGGGGTGGGACCTTCCGAAGCTGGGCGCCGTGATCGTCGCGCGCCCCACCCAGAGCACCGGCCTCTGGATCCAGATGTGCGGCCGCGGCGCCCGCTCTCACGAGGGGAAGACCGACTATCTCCTGGTCGACCATGCGGGCAATGTCCAGCGGCATGGTTTTCCGGACGAGGACCGCGTCCATTCGCTCGAGGTGACGCCCCGCCGTCAGGCGGCCCCCGTGAAGAGCTGTCCCCGCTGCTTCCTCGTCGTTCCTTCCGGGACGCCGAGCTGCCCCGGATGCGGGATGAATTTCGGGGTTGCCGCCGGAGCCGGAGGCGATCGCACGCCCGAGGTCGTCGCGGGCGATCTCGTCGAACTGCAAGACAGGCCGGAGATCCCGGTATCGCCGAGCGTCCGTCGCCGTCAGCAGGATTACCTCCGCTGGCGTGCCGAGGCCTGGATGAACGGCTGGAAACCGGGCTATGCGTCCCATCGCTACCAGGAGAAGTACGGCGTCTGGCCGGTCAAGATGATCACCGCCGCCTGGGACGAGTCCCGGGCACTCGAGATCGCTGCCGAGTTCGACATCCGTCCCCGTCGCGCTCTCCTGGGCGGACTGAGGGAGGCGTAGCCATGGCGCAGGAACGACTCTTCCCACCGGCCCAGACGCCGGTGCAGATGGGCCTCTCGGGCGCGGACCCGGCGTCGCCCTTCTATCGCCAGCCGTACTCACCCGAGATCCTCGACCTCGAGATTCCCTACTTCATCAAGCGCTGCCGGTGGGCGATCCGCGAGATCGCCGAGGCCTGGCAGGCTCTGGTGGAGCTCGGAGCCGAGGTGCCGAGCCGTGAGGCTCGGATGTACCAGCGAATCGCCGAGCGCTACACGGAGTTCTCGGCAGATGAGGCGTCCGCCGGGGTCCCGATCTCGGCCGCCCAAGTGACGGAGGTTCCTCATGAGAGAAGCTGAGATCCAAGCCGCCGTGCTCCGAGTGCTCGGCGCCCGGCCCGACCTCCGACTCTGGCGGGCGAACTCGGGGGCAGCGATCGATTCCCGCACGGGGCGAATGGTCCGGTTCGGCATCCCTGGGCAGGCCGACCTGTCCGGGATCCTCGCCAGCGGACGGCGCCTGGAAATCGAGATCAAGGGCCCTCGTGGGAGTCAGACACCCGAGCAACTCCACTTCGGCGCCATGATCACGAGGTTCGGCGGCCTCTACGTCGTGGCCCATTCCCTGGAAGAAGCAGTGTTCGCCGTCGAGGAGGCCCTATGAATTCCCACTACGCTCGTCTCAACCGCATCGCAGGGCAGCCTCGCCGACTTGAGGCCGCTCAGTTCGCCTACCACCAGGGCGACGACGTCGAGGCCATCTACCTCCTCCGCTGGGGATCCGTCCGATTGGCTCGGCTGTCGCTCGACGGGCACGAGACCACGCTGGCTCATTTCGGCGAGGGCGTCTGCTTCGGAGAGGCGGAGGTCCTGCTCGGGCTCGAAAGCCGGGAATGCTTCGCTCAGGCAACCTGCGATGTCGTCATCGCGCCCATCCTCTTGCGCAACCTCGGTCCCGATGACATTGCTGAACTGAATCGCCTGGCCGTGAACCGACTCTACCGGGCTCAGCTCTGCATGGCGGAGATGATTGGTCAGCACCCGTCCAAGCGCGTGGCCAGCCTCTTGCGCTACCTCTCGAGCCATGGGGCGACGATTCGCCTCTCGCACGACGAGATCGGCATGACCACCGATTGTCCGAAGGAGGTTGTGTCGCAGACCTTGCGGCAACTCGCCAAGGTGGGTGCCGTCGCCGTCGAGCGCGGGGCGATCAAGGTTCTCGACCGCCGTCTGCTCGAAGCGTAGGCGGCAAATGCAGGAACGTATCTTCCATACCGAGCATGCCCTCGAGATCGCGCGGCTCGGGCTCCCGGTCTTTCCACTCTGGTGGCCCCGCGATGGCGGCTGTGCCTGCCGCGCCGGCCGGGAGTGTCGGCAACCCGGGAAGCACCCGCGCATCCTGGGTTGGCAGCAGGAGGCGACGACCGACGAGACCAAGATTCGCCAGTGGTGGGCGCACTGGCCCATGGCGAACATCGGGGTGGCAACCGGCCGCATCACCGATTCGTCGCACCCCGGGACCATGGTGCTCGACGTCGACGCCGCGGCCGAGGGCATCGAATCGCTCGCCGCGCTCGAGGCTGCCCACGGTCCACTCCCGGAGACGGTAGAGGTCCTGACGGGACGCTCCAACCTCGACGGCGTTCGCGGCCGCCACATCTACTTTCGGCACCCCGGTCTGCCCCTCGGGAACTCGGTCAAGAAGCTGGGCCCCGGGCTCGACCTTCGCTGCGACGGGGGGCTGGTTGTCGGTCCCGGCAGCGTCCATGCGAGCGGACAGGTCTACGAGTGGGAGATCGCCCACCATCCGGAGGACATGGCCTTCGCGGAGGCTCCGCGCTGGCTGCTCGACCTCATCCTGATTGGGACGCGGCAGATCCCGGTCACGAACACGACCGCCTGGACCGAGCCCGATGGGCTTCCGCCCGTCGAGGTCCGCATCGAACGCGCCAAAGCATGGCTCGCCGGCCGTGAGCCGGCAGTCCAAGGCCAGGGCGGCAGCAGCCACACGATGGGCCTCTGCTCCGTCGTGACCCGTGGGTTCGCCCTCGAGCGTGACGAAGACGCCCTCGAGGCCTTGTCGGACTGGAACGCTCGCTGCGCCCCGCCCTGGGATGATCGGCCCGAGGCCAAGGCTGCGGATAGCCTCCTGCGGAAGATCCGGGAAGCGAGAACCAAGAGCTACATCTGCGGCATCGCCGACAAGCTCCAGCCGCCACGGCGCGCCTACTTCGGCAGCCAGCTCACGAGCGCGGTCGAGGCCGAGCAACCGGAACCAGGCGAAGCGGAAGAGGTCCGGATTCTCGCCATCACGGGCAGCCATGGCGAGCTGCCGAACCTCGTCAAGGCTTCCGAGCGGGCGCTGCGCATGCAGCCGATCTATTCATTCGGCGGCAGCCTCGTGACCGTGCGCAGCGGCGCGGGGGGCCCGAGCCTGCTCCTGACCGCCAAGGATCACCTCCGACTCATGGTCAACCAGGTCATCGGATTCGCGAAGCCCGCGGGCAAGGAGTACCGACCATGCTGGCCGCCCGACGAGGTCCTCGGTGGCTTGCTGAACAAGGGAGCTTGGGACCTGCCTGAGATAACGAGCATCGTCGAGACCCCGACTCTGCGACCCGACGGAACGATCCTGGATGCGCCCGGCTTCGATGCGCAGACCGGGATCATGTTCGTTTCGGGGGCCGAGGCCTGGGAGCCCGTTCCGGACGAGCCGACCAAGGACCAGGTCGAGGAGGCCTTCCTGTGGCTCAACGAGCCGTTCGTCGACTTCCCCTTCCAGGCTCCCCACCACCGGGCGGCCGCGGTCGCCGCGCTCATCACCGCGGTCATCCGTCCGGCGATCGCCGGCCCCGTCCCGATGTTCCTGTTCGACGCGACGACGCCAGGAACGGGCAAGGGGCTGCTCGCCAACGTCATCTCGATCGTGGCGACCGGGCGCCGGGTCCCCATCATCTCGCCCGTGTCGGACGACGAGGAGATGCGCAAGCTCATCACGTCGCTCGCGATGGAAGGCGCGCGGATGGTCGTCTTCGACAACGTCGCCCGTTCGATCGGTGGCCCCGCACTCGATGCCGCCCTCACGTCGACCTGGTGGAGGGGCCGTATCCTCGGCACGAACCGCACGTTCAGCGGTCCTCTCAAGCCCTTCTGGGGCGCGACCGGGAACAACATCCCGGTGAAGGGCGACATGGTCCGGCGCGTCGTCTCCATCCGCATGGCCTCGATGGTCGAAGACCCCGAGACCCGGCAGGACTTCGTCCATCCCGACCTGCTGGCCTGGGTCCGGCAGAACCGGTCCGAGCTCGTGAAGGCCGCTCTCACCGTCGTGCGTGCCCACGTCGTCGCGAGACCCGAGCGCCCGGCCGGGTTGCCGCGGCTCGGCGGTTTCGAGGAGTGGGACGACCTGGTTCGCGCACCCCTCGTCTGGCACAGGCTCCCGGACATCCTCGAGGGCAAGAAGGAGATTCGCAGGCAGGACGGCGAGACGATGGCTTTTGGTGCCGTGCTCGAGGCGTGGCACAAGCTCTTCCGCAACGAGCCACGGACCCTCCAGGTCGTCAAACGAACGACGGACGGCAATATGGATGGCGACGTCGGAATCCTCCGCGATGCCCTGATCGAACTTGCGCCCAGCAAGGACGGCAAGGATTGGGATCCCGTCCGCGTGCGTAGCTGCTTCCGGCGCTACCAGGGGCGGGTGTTCGGTGGCCTGTGCCTGTCGGTCGGCGATCGTGCGAAGTCGGGGATGAGGTGGTGGGTGGACAGCATCGACCCATGAAGGGTGTAGATGGTGTAGATCCAGGCCCAGGGGTGTAGATCGCGAAATCGATCTACACCCCTATTTTTGGCGCCAGCACTTAGTTTCGGCCAGGTGGGTGTAGATGGTGTAGATCTTCTCGAGCCTCGAGAAGGGCCAGAAACAGCCCCCATCCCATGTGTCATGGATCATGTGTTTCTATTCGCGTTTTGGCCAGAGCGGGGGAAACTCCTACACCGCTACACCTCCTACACCCTCTGCAACCAAGTTCCTCGAAAATTGTTCAAGTAATTCTCGAAAGACCCCCATTTCAGATTGACCACGACTCATGAGGGGACTTACGCTGGATATCAGGTTCGATTGGGTGAGCGTCGCTGGCCCCGCTGGCGAGGCCGCACGGCAAGGCGCCGCCCCACGCAAATCGGTTCGTCCGACAACTCAGCTCGACCGTGACACTTTGCCCGCTCGGGGGCCTCGGCCCTACCTGATGCGCGCAGCGTCCGGCGAAGCCATGCGAATTTTCAGGAGTCCAAGATGGCAAAGACGAGACGAGGAACCAGCAAGCGCGGAGGCCGCTGGCAAGGGGCCCGCAATCAGGCGGCCCTGAACCAGAAGATCCAGCGCCAAAGCCAAACCCCGGGCGGGCTGCTGGCAGGCGATCGTGGGCAGGTCGCACTCGTGACGAGCACGCTCTCCCACCTGAGCTACCGCCACCCCGTCACTTATGGCCGGTTCGAGCTGGTGCCCGCACCCCCGGCCGTCATCAATTTCTGATGCCGAAGCCGACTCCCAAGACGGCCGAGGCCGCCGCGGTCTGGGTCGCAATCGGCGAGTTGACGCCGTGGGACCAGAACCCGCGCAAGAACGAGGCCGCGGTCGAGAAGGTCGTCGAGAGCATCCGACGCTTCGGATTTGGCTCGCCGATCCTCGCCCGACCAAACGGCGAGGTCATCGCCGGCCACACGCGGCTCAAGGCCGCCGAGAGGCTCGGCCTCGACCGAGTTCCCGTCCGCTACCTCGACCTCGATCCCGCCGACGCTCACCTCCTGGCGCTCGCCGACAACAAGCTCGGCGAGATTGCCGAGTGGGACGAGTCGCTCCTCGCCGAGATCCTCAAGGACCTCGACCCCGAGGACGCCGCTCTCGCCGGGTTCGGTGCCGAGGAACTCGAAGACCTGCTGTCCGAGCTCGAGGAGCAGGAGGCCTTCCTGACCGATCCCGATGACGTCCCCGAGGTTCCCGAAGAACCGATCACCAAGCCCGGGGACTTGTGGATGATGGGACGCCATCGGCTGCTCTGCGGTGACAGCACGCGAGCCGAGGACGTCGAGCGCCTGATGAACGGTCACAAGGCGACCATGGTCTTCACCGATCCGCCCTACAACGTGGACTACGTGGGCAAGACCAAGGATGCGCTCAAGATCCAGAACGACTCGATGAGCGACGCGGACTTCTTCCGCTTCCTGCTTGCCGCCTACGCGTGCATGCTCACGCACACCGAGCCAGGCGGCGCCATCTACGTCTGCCACGCGGACTCGGAGGGTACCAACTTCCGCAAGGCGCTGGTCGAGGCCGGATGGCTGCTCAAGCAGTGCCTGATCTGGGTCAAGTCGGCGTTCGTCATGGGGCGGCAGGACTACCACTGGCAACACGAACCGATCCTGTACGGCTGGGCGCCAGGCACCGCTCACCACTGGCACGGCGACCGCAAGCAGAGCACCGTCTGGAACTTTGATCGGCCCAACCGGAGCGAAGACCACCCGACGATGAAGCCGGTCGAACTGGTGGAGCGGGCGCTCGCGAACTCGTCGGTCCGGGGCGGCAAGGTGCTCGACCTCTTCGGGGGATCGGGCACGACGCTCGTCGCCTGCGAGAAGAACGGCCGCTCGGCCTTCCTGATGGAACTGGATCCGCATTACTGCGACGTGATCGTTCGGCGTTGGGAGCAGTTCACGGGCAAGAAGGCCGATCTGGCCAGCGGTCAAGACTCTTTCGCAAGCGCCTGACGCAGGAGCCGTTCGACGACGCCGGATCGGCTTAGCCCCAGGTCCTGGGTCAGCCGATCGATTTCCAGGAGCACGTCGGGAGAGAGGCGGACGGCCACCGGTTGCCCCTTCGCCGAGCCGCCCGCGGCCTTCCGCCCGGCACCGGGCCGGTGACCACCCCTCGGCATCACAGGGCCCACTCGGTCTCGGCGCGATCGAAGCCGACCCATTCGCCACCCTTACCGATCCCGCGGCCCGCGAGCTGCTCCTTGGCGAGCTGGGCCGCGTCGATCTTGCCGGTGGCGATCGCCATCAGGAGCTCATTGTGGGTCATGCCGAAGATGAAGAGCGGGTTGAGTTCGTCAGGGATCGTACCGTTCATCGCGGCGGCGTTGAGGGCTGCGACTTCGGCTTTGCGGTTGTTGCTCTTCATCTCGGTCCGTCCTTTCTGCGTGCGCCTCTCTCGATGGTCAGACATTAGCTCGGAAGCCGCAGGAAATCAACTACAAAATCAAAAAACCTCTGACAATCATCAAAAGAGGTTCGCCATCGCCGTCGAAGGAGGGACGCACCATGGCCACGGCCCCGAAAGGTCGCCCCTCGAAGCTCACGCCCGAGGTCCAGGAGAAAGTCTGCCAGCTGCTCAAGGCGGGCAACACGTTCCGGACGGCCTGCGAGGTCGCGGGCATCGGCTGGAGCACGGGCAGGGAGTGGCGCACGCGGGGCGAGGAACGCCACAGCACCCGGGAGGGCGACGAGGAGTATGCGGCATTTGCAGCAGCGGTCCAAAAGGCCGAGGAGGAAGCCGCCGCTCGCAACGTGGCGCTCATCCAGAAGGCCGCCGCCAACGGCACCTGGCAGGCCGCGGCCTGGTGGCTTGAGCGGAAGTTTCCCGGCGAGTGGGCCCGGGTCGATCGCCATGAGCACACCGGCCCGCGGGGAGGCCCCATCCAACTTCAGCCCGTCATCGACCCCGAGCAAATCAAGGCGCGTATCATCGAGATCGCGAGCGAGCTGGGCTACCAGTTGCCACCGGGTTCGAGCACGGGCGAGGTCATCGAGGTCGAAGCCGAGGAAATCGATCCCGGCTGAGGCCTCGCTCTGACCTCAAATTATTCCACTCCGGAAGGTTAAGGCGAAACTTAACCCTCGAATGTCAACTCACCGACCGGTGAAGCGACGAAACCCTCTGAACGTGTGGTAACACACAGTCACGGAGGGCTGGAACGATGACGAAGACGAAGGTTGTCGGCTACGTGAGGGTCAGCACCCAGGAGCAGGCCTGCGAAGGGCACTCCCTGGCGGCGCAAGAGGCGAAACTGCGCGCCTACGCCGAACTCTACGATCTCGAACTGGTCAGGATCGAGACGGACGCCGGGCAAAGCGGCAAGAACCTCGACCGCCCGGGCTTGCAGCGCGCCCTCGACGGCATGCGGGCCGGGGACGCCGAAGCGCTCCTCATCCCCAAGCTCGACCGCCTGACACGCTCCGTCGCCGACATGGCGCGGCTCATCGATGAGTTCTTCGGTGAGCGGTCGCGCCACAAGGCGGCCTTGCTGTCGGTGGCCGACCAGATCGACACCCGCACGGCGGGCGGACGCCTGGTGCTCAATGTGTTGGTGAGCGTGGCGCAGTGGGAGCGCGAGGCGAACGCCGAACGGACCAAGGCGGCCCTCGACCACAAGAAGTCCAAGGGCGAGTACGTGGGGGGCACGCGTCCCTTCGGGTTCGAACTCGACGGCACGCGCCTCGTGGCCATTCCCCAAGAGCAAGAGGCCATCACCCTCATCCTCGATCTACGGGGCCAGGGGCACACCCTCCGTGAGATCGCTGCTGAACTCACGCGGCGAGGAATCGGGACCAAGCGGGGCGGCCGCTGGCACGTGCAGACCGTCAAGAACATCCTTGCTCGGAGCAGTAGGTAACTTCCGATCAGCCTGATGCCTGCCCCCAGGGCCGAGCCAAACTCGGTTGCTGCTGCAGCGTCTTTTGGTGGCTTCCAAGGCCTGAGATCGCCTCAGCCTCAAGCCGATCGGCGAGCTGTTCAGCCCAGCCGCTCCATGTACCGAAGTCAGAATCCGGCAAAGAGGATGACGCTTCGGATGACGCATGCGATCGGGCGAACGCAATGAAAGCCCGAATGTCCCTGGCCTCGGTCCACTGGGCCAGCCTGACTTGAAGGTCACCGCGCCGTTTCTGCTCGAGTTCCCGTCTCCTCGCCTCCTCCTCCCGCCGTCGCGAAGCCTCAAGCCACTCCTGGTGCTCGCGCTCGCGCCTCTCCTTGTTTAGCCGCATTGCTTCTGCCGCATCCAACAGTGCTTCCACGAACTTGCTCAGTAGCAACTCGACTCGCTGCTTCTTTCCGTCGGCAAAGGTGCTCCGTGCGTTGAATCCGCTCCTGATCTTCAGGGCGAGCTTCCCGTTGGGAATCCGCTCGTACTCCGGCTTGTTCGACACCCACTGTCCCGGCTTTGGCCGAGGGGGCGGCAGCTTGACGATATCGACGAGTTCTTCGATGCCGAATTCGACGAAGAACGCGCCGATGTGAACTCCGGTCTTGCTCGGCACGATTCGTTCGGTTGGAGTGCCATAGCGGTGTGAATCCCGAACGGATTCCCTCGTTGGCTCCGTGACCTCGACCGCATACCCTCGAGCGCTGAGCGCCTTGAGCAAGGCGTCCATGACCCGAAGGCCCCGATCAAGAGCCTCTCCTGTGGCTCGCAAGTCAAGGCAGGCCTCACGCTGGAACAGCTGATCCCAGCGATCCTCCGATTTCCTCAGGTGACGCAACGCCTTCTTGATAAGTGGATGGGGGTTCGTGAGGTCCAAGTCGACGGGAATCGGGGCTTCCCGCGGTCGTTTCTCACGACGCTCCCTGATGACGTCCCCATCGGGTTCTCGCCACCTGCTGACCCGGTGTTCGGTCACCTGACCCGGGCTCGACGGCAGGAGTGGGCGCATCTTCACCGCAATGCCCGCGGCTTTCTTTGCCCAATAGCCCCTACCCGGCTTAGGGATCTCCAATCGACGGCAGATTTTGGCGAGCGCAACGTCGGATATGCCGTACTTCTTGGCTACTTGCTGTGTTGGAGCAGACCAAACCTGCTCGTACAGTTCTTTTCGACGATAGACAACGGTTTCCCATGGCATTTCCACTACCTCCTCGATGTCTGTCTGATCACGCATCAAATCGCTGCAACTTCGGTCGATTAGCCCCAGGAGGAGCATAACCATGGGGAATCTATCGGCCAAGGATCGCGCTGCCAAGGAGGCGGAGCTCGACGCCCTGCTCGCGACTCTCGCGGCCCATAGCCTGAGGGAGTACATCCAGCAGGCCTGGCCCATCATCGAGCCGGGGACGCCGTTCACCCCGGGCTGGCACATCGACGCGATCGCCGCGCACCTCGAGGCCGTCTCCAAAGGGCAGATCCGCAAGCTCCTGATCAACATGCCGCCGCGGCACATGAAGAGCCTGGCGGTCTCGGTCTTCTGGCCGACCTGGGAGTGGATCACCAAGCCCGAGCTGGGCTGGCTCTTCGCGAGCTATGCGATGTCACTGGCCGTTCGCGACTCGGTCAAGTGCCGCCGCATCATCGAGAGCGCCTGGTACCAGCGCCGCTGGAGCGACGTCTACCAGCTCACGGGCGATCAGAACGTCAAGAGCCGCTACGACAACACACGGATGGGCTACCGCGTGTCGCTTTCGGTGGACAGCGCCGTGACGGGCGAGGGCGGCGATCGCATCGTCATCGACGACCCACACAACGTGCGCGAGGCCGAGTCCCAGGCCATCCGCTCGACCACCATCGCGTGGTGGCGGGAGGCCATGAGCACGCGGGCCAACAACCCCAAGACCGTCGGTCGGGTGGTCGTCATGCAACGGGTCCACGAAGAGGACCTCTCAGGCTACGTGCTGGCCGCCGAGGAAGGATGGGAGCACCTGTGCCTGCCCGCCGAGTTCGAGCCCCGGATGCAGGCCCACGTCACGGCGATCGGCTGGCAAGACCCCCGCCAAGAGCCGGGCGAGCTGCTGTGGCCCGCCCAGTTCGGCCCCCGGGAGCTTGCCGACCTCAAGGTAAGCCTGGGCAGCTACGGCGCCGCCGGCCAGCTGCAGCAACGGCCCGCGCCCGCCGAGGGCGGCATGTTCAAGCGGGTCTGGTGGCGCTTCTGGCACCTGCCAGGCCAACCATTGCCGCCGGTCACGGTGCGCCTACCGGACGGCACGACCCACCAGTGCCCGGTGATCGCCCGTCCCGGCGCCTTCGACCTGGTGCTGCAGAGCTGGGATCTGGCCTTCAAGGACACGAAGGCTTCGGATTACGTCGTGGGGCAGGTCTGGGGGCGTCGGGCTGCGGATAAGTTCCTGCTCGACCAGGTCCGCGACAGGATGAACTTCCCCGAGACCCTGCAGGCCATCCTCGAGCTCTCACGCCAGCATCCCGACGCCACCACCCGCATGGTCGAGGACAAGGCCAACGGCCCGGCCGTGATCGCGGCCCTGCAGAGCCAGATCTCGGGGCTGATCCCCGTGGAGCCCCAGGGCTCCAAGCAGGCCCGAGCGGCGGCCGCGAGCCCCCAGGTCGAGAGCGGGAACGTCTACCTACCGCACCCCTACCTAGCACCCTGGGTCGAGGCCTTCATCGAGGAGCACGCGTCGTTCCCGAAGGGTAGCCACGACGACCAAGTGGATGCCACCAGCCAGGCCCTGAACCGCCTGGGGACCGGTATCGAGGAACCGGATCCGGTCTACGGCTTTGCCGATACGACCTTCGATCCCTTCAACAGCCCCGTGTAACGCACAAATCAACCAGGAGGAATCCTGATGGCCGGCATCTTCGAGGTCTATCGCCCGATTGAGCCGGCCACCGGCAACCCGGGCCTGGTGACCCGTCTGGTGCGGATGGTTCAAAAGGCTTGGGCGCGCCCGGCCGACGCGGGGGGCACCACCGAAGCCGGAACCAGCGCGACCGCATCCCCCGCCGTCGAGCAATTCGAACTCTGGAACCTCCGTCACGAGCGGCGAGCCATCATCGCGGACCTGCGCCGGCTCTACGACGAGGATCCGCGCTTCGCTAGGGCCGTCCGCAAGCTCGCCCGCGAGGCCGTTCGCAAGGGGTTCCGGGTGACAATTGCCGAGACCCCCGATCAGCAGGCGCTGGCCCAGCGGAATGGTCGTGCCCTCGCGGTCCTGGAGCGCACCATCGCGGAGTGTGGATTGACCCCCAGTCGGCTGCGCTCGTGGGCCCTGACGCTACCCCTGGAGGGCGATCTCTTCATCCAGCGCGTCGCGGTGGGCAACCGGGTGGTCGACGCCAAGCGCATGCCCAGCGCCTCGATGGAGCGGATGACCGACTCGCAGGATCGCTTCTTCGACGTCAACCGGGCCTTCGCCCAGATCGACCTCCAGGCCAACGCGGACATCGCCCAGTTCGCGCTCTGGCAGATCCAGCACGAGCGCTGGAGCCACCTCGACGGCGATCGCTACGGGCGTAGCGAGTACCTGCAGCTGCGCCGGCCGGCCCGTAACCTGCAACTACTCGAGCAGGCCCAGGTCATCCGGCGCATCGCCCGGGCCGCACTGCGCCTGTTGCACCGGGTGGGGAGCAAGGACAAGCCGGGCCTGGGCCGGGACGTGGAGGACTATAAGGCGCTCAACAGCCTCGCAGGCCAGGGGGGTGGCCTCGATCCCACCGTGGCCCTGCGCGATTACTTCGGCAACGGTCTCACCGACGTCGTGCCGATCCCGGGCGATCCCAACGTCCACGAGATCGCGGATCTCGAGTATTTCCGGGACTCCTTCGCCAGCGGTACGGGCGCTCCCAAGGCAATGTTGGGTTGGGCCGATCGGGACATCAACCGCGACATCCTCAAGGACCAGATCGAACAGTGGCTCAAGGAGGTCCAGGATCTCACGGACGCCCTCAAGAATGTCGTCCGGGGCATCCTCGACCTGGCCCTGCTCCTCGAGGGCATCGATCCCGCGACCGTCCCCTACGACCTCGTCTTCAGCCAGAACAGCACGGAGACGCCCACCGACCGGCAGAACCGAGTGGCCCAGGCCCTCCAGGCTGGTCTGATCCCCCTGCGGGTGGCCGTCGGGGCCATCAGCGAGGACTACGACTTCGACGACATCGATTCGGTCCTGTCTGAACTCCAGGCCGAGCGTGACGAGAAGCATGCCCGGGCGCTCGCCCTACTGCACCAGACCGGTATCAAGCGGCCGGACGGTGATGCCTCGGAGGTGCGGGAGCACCCCTCAACGGTTGCCGCCAAGGGAAAGGAATCAAGCCGTGCCAAGCCGTCAGCAACCCCCCGGTAACTCCAGCGTGCTCGTGGACGCCGCGAGACTGTCGCGGTCGTTCTCCGAGATCTACGAACTACTCGACCGAGCAGCTCCGGGTTCGGGGGCCTTCTGTGGGGGCCACCAGGTGGGGTTTGCCCGCTCCGAGGGGCCCAACCCCTACCTCTGGATCAAGGATCTCAGCTCGAGCGAGGTCGTAGTCGGATGCTGGGGCTGCCAGGGCCTCTGGCAGGCCCATTACACGATCAACGCCGATGACACGGTCACCTTCGGCCAGGCCCTCAAGGTGGCCGAGCGCTTCGTACCGGTCGAGGGCGAGGAACTGACCGACGCCCTGGCCGTTGCCGAGGGCGAAATTGAATTCCTCGACGCTGCGGCCCCGGACCGGGGGCCCCGGATGCGGATCCTCTCGACCAAGGCCAACACGGTCATCAACGGGCGGGTCTATCCCCTGGTGGTCTTGCGATCGGCCGTGGCCGAGCTGCGCACGAAGGTGCGCACCGGTATGGTCTGGGCCGAGTGCCCTCACCCCCGTCCCATCAAGAAGGACGGTCAGGTGGTCGGGTTCGAGAGCAATCCCGATCGCCGCACCAGCCGCATCACGAACGTCGAGATCAACGACCGCGGAGAGGTCTGGACCGAGCACGAGTTCCTGATGACGCCCCTGGCGCTCGAGGTTCACGGAAGCTTCCAGACTCGCGCCGGCAAATACGGCATCAGCCAGCGAGCGATCGGGCGCACCGAGCTACGGCGACTCTCCGGCCGGGACCTGAAGGTCTCCGCCACCCTGCAGCTGGGAGCCTATGACTTCGTGCCAAATCCCGCCCTTACCGACACCGTGAGCTCCTTCGAGGTCCTGCTCGACGCTGATCTGCAGCCCCGCGCCGACGACGACGAGGTCGAACCCGAGGAAGACGACGAACCTGCCACCGATCCCGCTCGTGAAGCGGGCACTGCCCCCACGGACCCCGCATCACAGGAGGGACCTTCAACCATGACTCTGAACCCCCAGCAACCGTCCAATCCCGTCGCGGCGTCCATCCCGGCGCCGGCATCCCAGGCAATCGCAGCGGCGCCAGCACCCGTCGCCAGCATCCCCTCCGCCGAGGACCTCGCGACTCTTAGTCAGGCCCGGGCCATCATCGAGGCGGACACCCGCCGGCGCGAGGCCGAGGCCGCTCGCGCCGAGGTGGCGTCCTTCGTGGCCTCCCCCGAGGTGGCCTCGGCTCTGGCGGGGTTCCCGGAGCCGGCCCAGCTGTTGATCCGCGATCGCATCGGCACGGCGACCTCGCGGGCCGAGGCCGAGACCACGCTGGCCGCGGAGGTCGACCTGGTCAGCCGCATCACCAGCGTCGCCAAGCTCGCGGCCATGGGGTACGGTCAGCCGGCCGCCGGACATGGGGCCACGACGTCCACGGAGACCCATACGGTGGATGTGAGCGGCGTCGAGGTGACCGGTAACCCGAAGCCCCACCTCGAGGTCGCCCGGCGCTTCGGCGAGGCCTACGATCGCCATGCCCGTCGGACCTCCAATTTCATCCCCGATCCCGGCCTGCGGACCGCCAACCAGGACCTAATCAACCAGCTCCTGGCCAAGGCCGAGAGCGCCCACGGTCGGGCGCTGCTCGATTCGGCCGAGGCCCTGCTCGACAGCAGGGGCGGCTGGGAGGCGTTCACGGACTCCGCCAGCGACAGCACCAGCAACCTCTGGAACCAGCCCACCATCTCGACCGTGCTGTTCATCCAGCAGTTCCAGGACCTGGTCTTCGGGCAGTGGGTCGATGGCATGGGTCCCGACAACTTCGAGCGCCGCAACTTCAACGGCAAGGTCGGCAGCGTCCTTCGGGTGCCGATCGAGGTCTACTCCGCACCGGCCAATTCCCTGTCTCTGCCGGGGTACGACAACGGCCTCCTGGTCGGCGAGGATGCCGGCATCCCCGAGGCCTCGGTCGAGACGGTGTGGCTCGAGTTCGCTCCCCAGTGGCGGCGTGTCGCGGCCAGCCTGACCAAGGACGCCGCGCAGGCGCTCCGGAACGGGCCGCTCAACTACGACGCCCTGGTCCGCATCGTCTACCACATGACCGAGGACAAGAAGCGGCGGTTGGATAGCGCCCTGGCCGAGGAGATGCTGGCCATCGCGGACGAGTATGGGGCGATCGCGATCAACGGTGAAAGCGTCGCTGCGCCCAATCTCATCGCCAATACCGGAGCCACCAAGTTCTACGGGAGCAGCGTCACCTTCTACGCCAAGCTCGTCGGGTCGGGGACGGTCGGGGCACCCAACATGGATCCCCTGGTCCGGGCCCGCCGGACCGTCACGCTGCCGGCCAATGGTGCCCCGGTTCGCTCGACCCTCTACCCGACCCTGGTGACGGCCCCGCCAGGCCAGATTCAGGGCTACTTGGATGCCAACAGCCAGATCGTCGATGACCCCGCCAATCCCGGGGCCACCTTCGCAGTCGACTTCAACAACGGCCGCATCTGCTTCAATGCGGCCTCGGGCGTCGATGCCACGCATCTGCCGACGGTGTCCTACACCTACGTGACCAACTACGACACCTTCAGTCCCATGGTGCCGGCTGGCGTCGAGAACGCGCTCTACTACAACCGGCTGCTCGAGCAGATCGACAACACCGCGGCGCTGATGGGCAGCTTCCCGCGCTTCAAGGCGCCGAACCTCTGCATCGGTTCGCTGAAGGCGATGACCCGGGTGATCAACGCCCAGGTCTTCTACAAGTTGGCCAGCCCGGACGGCTCGTCCCTCTCGGCCACCTCGCGGAACATGATCGCGGAGCGCAACGGCATCATGTTCGGTCGCCACAACGCTCCCTGGAGCGCGGGCGATGGGCGCCTACTGCTCACCCAGCGCGGCTCCACCAAGCTAGGCGTCGATACGCCCTTCGAGATCGAGGGTCCCTTCCCGACCTACGACAGCAACAACCGGATCCGGGATACCAAGATCATCAAGGGCTCCGAGAACTCGATCATCGCGACTCCCCAGGTCACGGACCAGAGCGGCAACGTCCTGAACCCAGTTAGCCGCTCGATCTACTTCCGGTGATCCCCATGAGAGCCATCACGAACCAGACCGGCACTGCCCACTGGGATGCCCACGGCCGCCTCATCCAGCCGGGAGGGGTCATCGCCTTCGAGGCGGGGATCCCGCCCGCGCCAGGGACCAGCGAGTCCTCGGCGCCGCCCATGGAGGACCCGCTCACCACGGTAGCCACCGCGCCTCTGCCGGAGACCAAGGGCGGCAAAGGATCCAGCAAGTAGATCGCACGCTCGAGAGGGGACCTGCCCATGCTGATCACGGACTACCGCGCGACGCAGCGCAACGACCTCCGGGATTTCGGGAACGCCGCGTACTTCACGGACGCGGCGCTCGATGACTTCCATGCCCGGGCCCTCCGGGAATTCGCCCGCTACCGCCCCATGCTGATGCCCTTCACGCTGCAGCTGGTCGCGGGGGAGGAGGTCGTGAGCCTGCCCGATGACTGGCTGGACGTCCACCGCCCCAGCTTCGAAACCACTCTCGGCATCGCCGGAAGCTACTCGTCCGTCCAGATGGGATACGCTCTGCTCTACGCCGCTGCCGAGCAGGGACGTGCCCCCACGGCCGGTCTCGAGATGGACTTCAGTGGCCGCTGGATACCCTACGACCCTTGGCAGCACGGGGTTCCGGACGGCCCCACGTACACCTTCATCTCCACCCGGCCCTCTCGACTGGTGATCCGTCCCGCGCCGATCGCGGACGCCAGTCACCCGATCTTCTACTTCGCGACTCATCGGATGCCAACCGAGCAGGAACCAGGGAGCCTCTCCGATGCGGATAGCGACATCGTCCTGGCCTGGGCCTGCCACCTGGCGTGCGAAGCACTGCTCGGCGATCCCGACATGGTCGAGACCGTCAAGGTGGGCGATCGCGAGATCAAGCGAGACGAGTTCGCTCGGCAGGTCGCGGCCAAGAGCCAGCGCAAGCGAGACCTCGTCGACAAGCTGCTGCGCTACCGGCCGATCGGATCGATGGGATGAGCGCCATCTTCGACCGCACCGTGACCCAGAAGCGAGCCAGGGACGTGGTCCCTGAGCGGGGCATGCGCTACGAGGCCTTCGAGACGGTGGCCACCGGAATCCGATGCTCCATCCAGCTCAAGAAGTCCCGCCGGGCCACGGGCTACCCGGAAGACGACACCGGGTCCGAGCAGTGGCAGATCTTCGTCACCCGGTGCCACGACGGCGACTTCGCACGGAACGACATCCTGGTGGACGATCTCGAGCGCGAGCTGCGAGTCGAGGCTGCCTACCCGACCCCTCTGGGCTGGAACCTTCTGGCCAGCGATTGGACCGTCGGAGCCCGCCGCTGATGGCCGGTCTGCAAGAGGTGGTGGACGCCCTGGTGGGCGAGGTGCGATCGGCGATCGAAGGACTGAGCCATCTGGCGATCGTCTATCCGGGCTGGCCCACCCAGGCGAACCTACAGGACGTCGTCGGCAAGGGGATCCAGTCCCACGTCTCGGTGTACGCCTTGCCGGGCGAACGCAATACAACCCGATTCGCACAGGCCATGGCGATCGAGCGCGCCCCCGTCGTCTCGTTGACGGCCAGCACGGGCCCGGGGGTCGTCTCCTTCGGGGGGACAGTCTCGGGCGATCACAACGTGGCAGTGCGCATGGACCGTGCCTCACCCATCGTCTACGGGGTCCCGGCAGGCACCACTCTTGCCAACGCGGCCCTCGGAGTGGCGGATGCGATCAACGGCGCGATGATTCCGGGAATCGTCGCGTCGGCCAATGGCGCGGTCGTGACCGTCTCGGGCAGCCCGGCGCCTCGTCTGGACGTCATCATAGGGGGGACCGGGAGCCTGATCCGGCTCCTGCGTCAGCAGGAGAAGCATTTCATGGTGACCGTCTGGGCTCCGGGCCCGGACGTCCGGGAGACTCTGGCCGAAGCCATCGACGATCGGCTCGGCACGATGGACCGTCTCCCCCTGTCCGATTTCCCCGGACGCATCCGCTACCAGAGCACCTATGAAGAGGAGCCTCAAGACCGCCTCCAGGTGTTTCGGCGCTCCCTGACCTATTCGGTTGAGTGGGCGCGAACCGTCAAGTTGCCCGCAACGCAGGTGATCGACGCCCGAGTGATGCTCGAGCGATGAAGGAGACCAAGCATGCCCGTCTATCCGCAGGGATCGCTCAATACCGCGGCACTCGGGTCGGACGACATCTACGTCGTCATCGTCCCGCCGCAGAATCTCGTCATCCAGGGGATCGCCACCAACGTCGGCGGGATCGTGGGCACCGGCGCCTGGGGCCCGGTCGACACGCCCGTCGTCCTCGGGACGCCGGCCGACGTCAAGGGGTGGTTCGGGCCTATCGCCCTCACGCCCCACGACCTCGTGACCGACGCGATCCTCGCCATGCGCCAGGGGGCAAACAACCTGCGCGCGGTGCGGGTCACCGATGGCACGGATACCGCTGCCTCGGCCAACCTGGCCGACACCGGGTCCGGGGTATTCGCCCATGTGACCGCCCGCTACACCGGCGCCGTGGGCAATGCGATCACCTTCAAGATCGACCCTGGCTCGAACTCGACCCCGACGAAGCCGACCTGGAAGGCCACGATCAACCGCCCCGGGTACGCCTCCGAGGTCTTCGATCGGATTCCCGGCGGTGCGTCCTTCGGGCCATACCTGGTGTCGGCGATCAACAACGGGCAGAGCGGCCTGCGTGGGCCCTCCGAGCTCGTGCGACTCGCGCTGACCGCCGAAGCCTCCCACGAGGCTCCGAGTCAGAACCTCGTCACGCTGGTCGGCGGCTCGAACGGTGACGGGGCTGTCACCTCGGCGATCCAGCTCGGCGCCGACGGCTTCGTTCGGACGGGAATGTACGCTCTGCGCGGGACCGGCGTCCAGCACTTCATCCTGGCCGGCAACACCGACACGGCGACCTGGTCATCGATGATCGCCTTCGCTGTCAGCGAGGGGTGCCACGCCATCGGCGCGTTCCCAACCGCTACCTCGAGCCAGGAGGCCGTTGCGACCAAGACCTCGCTCGGCATCGACGACTGGCACTTCACCCCGGTCAAGGACTTCGTCAGCTTCTTCGACAGCGAGAACAACCTGGTTCGCAGTGTGACCCCGCTGGGCACGGTGCTCGGGATCCTGTGTAACCAATCGCCCGAGCAGAGCCCAGGCAACAAGCCGCTACAGGGCCTTTTGGGAACCGAGAGGACCATCGCCGGGGTGCCCTACAGCAAGGCCGAGTCCGACCTCCTGACCAACGCGGGCATCAACTACGTCACCAACCCCATCCCGAGGGGCGCGTTCTTCGGCATGAGGCACGGTCTCAACTCGAGCACGGATCCTGCGGTCAACGGGATCAACTACACGCGGATGACGAACTTCCTCGCCTACTCGCTCGCCTCGAGGCTGGGGGCCTTCGTCGAGGAGCTGCAGAGCACGCATCCCGACGATCCGACCCGGCGCAAGGCCGAGAACGCCATCACGAACTTCCTCGAGAAGCTCAGGACCCCGGCCTCGCCGGATGGCATCGGGATGATCGATTCCTACGACGTGAGGATGGACCTCTCGAATAACTCGCCGCAATCGATCGGTCAGGGCTATCTCATCGGCTACGGGAAGGTCGCCTACCTCTCGATCGTGCGATGGTTCCTGTTCTACCTGGAAGGCGGCCAGACGGTCGTCGTCCCCAGCGCTTCGCAGCCATAGGAGGACCTCATGTACGGCTTCGGGCTTGGCAAAGAGGTCACCATGGACCTCGAACTCGACACGATCGGCAGCCTCTCGACGGTGGGGCTCATCAAGAACTTCTCGGTGCGCCAGCGGACGAATCTCAAGATGGTGAAGCCGGTCAACAACGGCGGCGTTCCGCAGGCGCGCACGTCCGAGGAGGGGTGGGACCTCGAGTTCACGGTCACCCGCCAGAACGGGGTCCTGGACAAGCTGGCCCAGCTCTTGCAGGACAGCTTCTACGCGGGCAAGACCCAGATCTACGCGACGTTCACCGAGACGATCAGAAACCAGGACGGCACCATCGACCAGTTCAAGTACCCGCACAGCGTGGTCTGGGTGCCCAACCACCTCTCGAACGTCCAGCAGGACGAGGAAATTGACCAGTCCCTCAACGGCTATTGTCCCAAGCGGACGCAGGTGAAGTAGGATGCGAGCACAGCAGATCAAGGTCCCCGTCGAGCCCCCGGCCGCCCCGACGTCGACGGATACGGGAACGGCACCCACCATCGGCGGTCCCCGCGAGTTCACGCTCGCCGATGGCCGCACTATTCTCATGTCCAAGCCCCGGGGTGCTTATAGCCTACGGATCTTCGAGTGGCTGGGGCCGCAGAACAGCGCCAACGAGATGCTCATTATCCACTACCGCGCGATCCTTCACGTCAGACGGATCGACAGCCAGGAGGAAGCGACACCCCAGACCAAGCTCCAGCTCGAGGCCCTGGCCCAGAAGCTCGGCGACGAGGCCCTGGACGAGGTGGCCTCTGCCTACCTCGAGTACTTCGTAGCGGGGTCGCCGGGACTCCGCCCTTTGTAGAAAACCCGGTCCGCCGGCAGATCCTGTCCCTGGTCAAGCAGGGCGTCCCGTGGGACGTGGCCTGCGAGATGGACGATGACGAGCGGACCGCATGCCTCATTATCTGCGGAGAGCTCGATGGCGAACGCTGGGACTGGGTAGGAATGCGGTGGGTCCGTGGCAAGGTCTGATGATGGCAGGCAGAACCGGGCATGCTACCTTTGAACTGGGAAACCTCGTCTTCGGAGATCGGTTGATGGAGCTGTTTGAGAAGGGACAAGACCAGGCATTTCTGGACTGGCTTGATGCCAATCCCGGTGGATACGTCCTCAGTATTGAGGCCCGGCTTACCCCTCGGGCCTACAACCGCCTTCACCTGGCAACGTGCAAGAGCCTTCGCGTTCGCACCTTCAACGGTCCATCTCTGACCAACCAGTATGTCAAAGCCTGCAGCTCCCTGCCGCCGGAACTGGAGGCCTGGATGAAACGAACCACGGGACAAGTGCCAAGGCGGTGCGGGTCGTGCCACCCGTAGGGTCCGAGGACCGCTAGTCACGCTGCTTCTAGGCCCCTTCCCTCGATATCGCAAGCATCACGGCTCCCAGCCCAGCCCGAATTGGTTGATGAGCGCTGCTCGTTCGGCTGCGAGATCGGCCAGGAATCGGCTCAGTTCCTTCCTTTTGACGACAAAGAAGAAGCCGATGCCATGCCCCGAGTAGGCATCTGCATCCTTGAAGTTGTAGGTGTCGCCGTGGAAGGCCACGGTGAAGTAATCGTCGTCGGGGTCCGTCTCCCGCTGAGCACGGTCCCGCGGACCGTCGAGTTCCGTGACCCCGGTCTTCGAGACCTTCAAAAAGGGGAACCACATATCCGGGTAGAACGACCACGCCAGGTCGGGATCGATGGGCTCAAACCAGCTGGGGGTATCAGTCGCCAGGACTTGCTCAAGGGCCTGCAAGGGCCTGTCTCCTGCGTATTCTGTGAAGAAGACCCCCCCGCGATGGCGGCTGTTCCAGTAGTCGTTGATCCGCTTCAGGATGGCGTCGTTCACGATCGGCTCGCCGCTCCAGAGAAATTCGAAGTCGTACCGAACTCCCTCAACGGGTAGCCAACTGAGCGTCACCCGGATCTCGTATTGTTCATCAATCAAACTGACCATCGGCAGCGTTCCGCCTTGCTCTACAGTCGCGCCAGGGCCCAACCAGGTTACTTCTTCCCTATGGCAAATGGGTTGGCCTGATTGGCTCATTTGCCTACGATCGGCGGGCGGCATGCTCTTCTGCCAACCGCTCCCATGTGAGGGGGGGCAACAAGCTATGGATTTTCGCAGCTTTGGTGCCCTCGCCGGCAATCTTGACGGCGTTCGGCGACGTCTAGCCGGGGCGACCTCCGCAGAACTTGAGGCGCAGGGTGCGGCCATCGAGGCTACGGCCAAGAGCAAGTTCGGTACCTACCAGGCTGGCTGGTCCCCACTCGCCGATTCCACCAAGGCCGATCGCAGCCAGCAGGGCTTCACCCCGAATGATCCCCTTTTCCGATCGGGCGGACTTCGGGATGCCGTGCATCATCGGGTCGAGGGCGATTCCGTCTTCGTTGGGATCGAGCCGGGCCAGACCCTGTACGGTCCGGACGGCAAAGGGGTCGACGCGGCACTGGTTATGGCGGTGCAGGAGTACGGCGACAGCCAGGGGCGCGTGCCGCCCCGGCCGGTGTTTGGGACCGTGGTGATCGAGGATTTCGACCGCCACGTCGAGGCCTTCGTGCTCGGGGTGCTAACGCGATCGGAGTTGTGAGATGGCAGCGGGTGGGCAAGGCATTCGGCGGATCGGCATCGAGTTCACCGCCAAGGGGAACCTGCCCAAGGTCCTCACCGACCTCTGCCAGAAGCTCCGCGAGGCCGATCGTCTCACGGCCCGGTGGAAGGCCTCGCTGGCCCAGTTCGAGGCGGCCTCGCTGCGCAATACTTCGCGCATCGCGGCGAACATCGGGCGGGTCAACCAGGCCCTACAGACCGGCGCTCGCATCCGCTCGGCCGAGCTGGCCGGAGAACGCCAGCGACTCACCCTCGTCAACCGGCTGGCCGGCGAAGAACGGAGGAACGCCGTCGCTGCCCAGCTGCAGGCCCACCGTCAGGAAATCCATGCCGAGCGCCTGAACCGGGAGCGGCTGCGCACCCTCCACCTCGAAGAGCGGATCCACCGGCAGTTGCGGCATCAGACGGCGGATCAGGAGCGCATCCTGCATCTGGCCCGTCAGACCATGGGCTCTCTGCCGGTGACGGGCACGCTCATCGCGGGTGGACTGAGCCTGGCCCGTGGCGGTCTGGCCCCGGCCCGGGCCCTCGCGGGCCTCGGGCACGACGAGGCCGTACGCCACTATCTGCACGAGCGGACCAGTCTCGAGCAGATGAACCTCGGTGCCGCGGGCAACCGCCAGGCGCTCACCGCCGCGGAACGGGTCCGGCAGGACGTTCGCGGTCTGAACATGGCGGACGCGATCGACGTCATCAAGGACCTGGTGAACATCACGGGCTCGGTGCACGATGCGACCCAGGGACCGCTCGCCGAGAAGCTGGCCCGGTTCCGCGTCTCGAACCGCGTGGCGTACGGCCTCACGGTCGACGAGGGCTACTCGGCCATCAAGGCGGCCGAGATGCTGACGTCTCAGCGCCCGGGCATGAGCCACGCTGAGCGAGAAGACGCCGTCGCCAGCCGACTGGAGCTCATCAACAAGGTCATGGGCGGCTCGGGTGGCAAGATCCGACCCGGCGAGATCCTGCAGTTTGCCAAGACGTCCCAGGCCTCCAAGTTCAGCCTCTCCGAGCAGGGCCTCTACCACCTGGCCCCCATTCTCCAGGAAATGGGGGGCATGCGCACCGGGACCTCGCTGGTCTCGCTGATGCAGAACCTGGCCAACGGCCGGGTAACCCATGCCTCGGCCCAGAACCTGCTCGCCATGGGCCTACTCGATCCCCGCAAGGTCGAGTACGACAAGGTCGGTCGGGCCAAGCGCGTCCTACCCGGAGCCACGGTCGACAGCAATCTCCTGCGCGAGGATCCCGTGACCTGGGTCGAGAAGCATCTGATGCCCAGGCTAAAGGGCAAGACGCAGGCGCAGCAAGACCAGACCATCAACAGCATCCTTTCGAACCGGACTGCCGCCGGTCTCGTGGCCACCATCGTCGCCCAGTTCGCTCGCATCCAGAAGGACTCCAAGCTTTACCAGGGAGCCCGAAGCATCGAGGAGGGCGACCTGGCGCAGAACGACAATTACCTCCGGGCCGAACACGACTACCAGAAGGCGCTCGAAACCTTGCGCCAGAAGATGTCGGTCCTGATCCTGCCCTCGCTGACACGGAGCATCAACACCCTGACCGGGCTGATCGAGGGCCTCAACCGGACGCTCGAGAACCACCCCCTGCTGAGCAAGATCGGAATCGGGGGCATCCTGGGCGGGGGGGCCCTGCTGTCCGTGGCCGGCACCATCGCCGCGATCATCGGTAGCCTGAGAGCTATCGGGGCCCTCGGGGGAGCCGCTCGCGTGCTGGGCCTGGTGGCGGCCGAACTGGCCGTCATCAACGGAGGTGGCGGACTGGCGGCACGAGGCGCAGCCGCCGGGGCAGGTGCTGCCGGAGCGGGGGCCGCGGGAGCCGCCGGGGCCGCGGGAGCGGCAGCCGGTTCACGCCTCGCGGCCCTGCGCGGAGCGATCGGCCGAGGCGTGGCCTCCGTCGGGGGGCACCTCGGGGCGCTGCGTGGCGCTGCGGGAACGGGGCTCGCGGCGCTCGGTGCGGCGGGGGCCGGGTCGGTCGCCGCCGCCGGTGCCGGGCCGGTGATCATCACCATCGGCTCCGGAGCGTTGATCGGCATGGCCGCCGGCACCGCCATCCAGCATCAGCTGGAGCGCACCGGGGCGGCGGATGGCATGCAACGCGGCCTGGCGGGACTCTTTCCCAAGGGAGCCACCTTCACCCCCGAGCAACAGCGACGCCTCGAGGAACTAATCCTGCGCAACCGGCTGGAGCGAACCAGCCACCGGCTGGGTTCGGGCAACCTGACCCTGGTCGTCAATGGTCCCATCCACACCACCGCCAGCGACACCCAGGGCCTGGTCCGGGATCTGACCCGGGCCGCGGCGCGTAGCGGCAGCGTGCCGCGCAATGGACGGCTCAGCAACTTCGCCTACCCCGAATAGGAGGCCGTCGTGGCCGATACCAACAGCGTCAACTCGTTCGAGACCTTCAAGCTCGGCCCTCTCGAGCTCTCGGGCTTCGAGGTGCCGGAGCTGATCCCCTTGGGCGGCGAGCAGGCCCATGCGGTCAAGGACTTCCCTGGCGGCGATCGCCAGGTGCAGAGCTTCGGCTACCACCGTCGGCCATTGACCTGGTCGGGCATCCTGGTGGGCCCCGAGGCCCTCCAGCGCCATCAGGCTCTGGAAGCTCTCTGCGATGCAGGCCTGAGCGTCCGCTGGTCTTTCGGCAACCAGCTCGCCGACGTCCTCATCACCCGCTACCATCCCGAACTACTCGATCGCTTCGAGGTCCACTACTCGCTCGAGATGATCGTCATCCTCGACCACGCCCGTCCGCCGGTGGCCGAGACGGCCAACGCCAACTCACAGATCCTCGCGGGCCTGCAGCAGGCTGCAGCAGCATTCGAGGTGAAGGTCGGACCCTGGCCCCCCAGTAGTCTCGCGACGCTCTTCGCCCAGTGGGCCGTCGACATGGACTGGCTCTTCCCCTGGACCGACCAGGCCCTCGACTCCCTGAGTTTTCTGACCAGTGCCTGCGAGGCCCTCGAGGCTGGACTCGAGGCCTTCATCCAGCCCCTGGCCAGCGATGCCACGATCGTGGCGGACCTCGAGGCTCTGCTGGCCGCATCCGAAGCGCTCTCGGGCGTGCGCAGCTCCCGGATGGCCATCGCCACGCACCTGCTGGGTGCTGCCGCGCCAGGCATCTGGGCCGCGGGCACGAGCGTCTGGGAGCTCGGCTCCCGGCTCTACGGCGATGCCAGCCGAGGCCTCGACATCCTCACCGGCAATAACCTATGCGACCCGGCCATCACGGCTCCGGTGCAGCTCACGATCCCACCACAGGGTGTCTCCAGACCCTCCGACCCCTCTCGCGCCTTCATCCCGCAGGTCTCCTGATGCGCCAGATCCCCTTTCGAACCCAGGTCACGATCGGCGGCGTGCCTCTCAAGGTCCTGACCTGGGATGCCGAGCGGCACGCCTACTCTGGCTCGGACAGCTGCAGCCTGCAGCTGGCGCTATCGAGCACGCCCGACCTCATGGCGCTCTCGCAGGAGCTCAAGGGTGGCACCCAGAAGCCCCTCGAGCTGCAGATCTTCGGCGGCTACGTGAATCCCGGCGTGTTCGGGCCGCCGCGGCTCGACCTCATCTTCGATGGCATCGTGGATTCCCTCGAAGCCGACTGGAACGACGACACCTACTACCTCGGGGGGAGATCCTGGGCCTACCTACTCCTGACGGCCAAGACGACGACCGTCTACCCCAACACCGTCGCCTCGGAAGTGGCGCGCGCGATCGCTAGCAAGCATGGCCTGGACTTCAGCGACGGTGGGATCCGTTCCCAGGTGAAGGCCGGCAAGGCATATACGGCAGCCCAGGTCCTCGCGGGGCGCAACGTCACCGAGTGGGATCTCCTGACCAGTCTCGCCCAGTTCGAGGGCCGGGAGATCTTCGTGCGAGGTAAGAAGCTTTACTACCTGCCCGAGCAGACCGACGGCGCCCAGCCTCAAGCCGTGTTCTACTGGGGCGGCGTGCCGGCCGGGTCGCTCCCCTGGAAGCCGGGGACGATCACGGCACCCATCGAGAAGCTCCGGGCCACCCACTGGGCGCAGTTCAGCCACGACATCGTGGTGACCTGCACCTCCCTGCACCCCAAGAATGGCCAGATCCTCACGGCCGAGTGGGATGGCGCCCGCAACAAGGCGGCCATACAGGGGGCCCGTCTCGGGGGCTCCGCTCCAAAGCCAGTGGCGAAGTCCCGGCGTGCACCAAGTCGGCAGACCGTACGGCTACAGGCGCCACGTCTCGGTAATCGGGAGCAGTACAAATTCCACTTCGTGGGGCTGAGCAAGAATCAGCTGGACGAGCGGGCCCGGGCCATCTGGATGGACCTGTCGCGCCACGAGTTCGTCTGCACCGTCGGCCTGGCTGGCGACACCCGCTACGACGTGCACGAAAACTACCTGATCCGGGGAACAGGGCGCGTGATCGATCACCAGGTCTACCGCCCCAAGTCCGTACGCCTGGCCTACGGAGCCCATGAGGGCTTCCACACCAGCCTTACGCTCACCAGCCATCACGTCCAGACGACAGGGAGTTTGCTGTGAGTCATTTCCACGAGCTCTGGGATCAAATGCGGCTCGCCGCCCGTCAGCGCGGCCCGCACCCCATCCAGTTCGGCTTCATCGCCGCCTACTCGCCGGACGACCACGCGGCCACGGTCTTCCTGGCCCCCGATACGTCAGCAGCCCATGGTCCCTTCCCTCTGTTGACGCCTTGGGTGGGCAACGGCTGGGGCATCCAGGCTGGCCCCCGGGGTGGCGGCACCGATGCCAGCGGGAACCCCCTCGGCGAGCCTTGTATCGTCCTGTTCCCGGATCCCGAGCTGCAGCTGGGCTTCATCGTGCTCGGGCACTTCAGCGATCGCTTCGAGGCCCCTGGCGCTCCGGCGGGCGAGATCTGGCTCACGCACGCGAAGGGGCAGACCATCAAGCTGACGAACGATGGCCATGCCCAGATCACGGGCTCCCGGGTCGAACTCGGCGGGTCCGGCCTCACGGCAGACGACGCCGTGGTCCGCAGCAAGGAGTTCCAGGCGCTGGTGAAGGCCTTCAACGCGCACGTCCATGCGACGGCCGCGAGCGGACCGCCCGTGCCGCCGACTCCCGTGCCGGGCCAGATCCCGGTCGTGGCTCAGGCCAGCTCCACCGTCTTCGCGAAGTAATGGGCCATGGCCGACCTCTACCTCGACTTCGGGACCGACCTGAACTTCGCCCCCAACGGAGACGTCCAGCTGGCGAGCGGATCCATCCTCACCAATCAGCGGCTGGCCCGCCGGTTCTTCACCAATCCCCAGCAGGTCGACGCCAGCGGGGCGACCCTCGCCAGGGCCGACTACATCTTCCATCCGAACTATGGCACCGGGCTCGGGCGCTACGTGGACAGCCTCGGCAACGCCACCACCCAGCGCCAGATCGAGCTGCTCATGGCCGGTCAGGCGCGCCTCGAGGCGAGCGTCGCGCCGCTGCCCGTGCCGTCGGCGTCATCGGCCTTCAAGGTCACCGGGGAGCTGGATGTCTTTCTGAGGTACGCCACCCGCGACGGCGGCATGGTCCAGACCGGGTTCTCGCTCGCGCCATAGGAGGGCAGGGTGCCGATCGAACTGCGCCAGTACGCCGAGATGATGGACTCGGCGCTATCCGCCGTGGCCACCCGAAGTGGCGTGCCGCTCGCGCTTGAGCCCGGCTCCGTCGTGCGCGCGGTGCTCGAAGCGGCCCTCCTGCAGGACCTCTACCTGCAGGTGTTGCTGTTGCAGGTCCAGGCGGCCGGCCGGGCGAGCACCGCGACCGGGGCGGACCTCGACTCGTATTTCGGTGACTTCGACTTCCCGAGACTCCCGGCGACCTACGACGTCGGCCAGGCGACCTTCTCGCGCTTCACGGCCAATGGCTCTTCCCCCACGGTCCCCGTGGGCGCCACCATCCAGTCGAACGCGGGCCAGATCGCATATGCCGTGCTCGCCGACCCGTCCAATCCGGACTACGACGAGGCGCTCGCAGGCTATCCGCTCCCGCCGGACGGGACCACGGTGACAGCGACGATCCAAGCCGTGGAGCCCGGCTCCCTGAGCAACGTCATCGCCGGCATTTTGACCGTACTCACCTCGGCCATCCCGGGTGTCGACGAGGTCGTAAACCTCCAACCGATCAACAACGCGAGGGACGCGGAGACTGACACCGCCTACCGGGCCAGGTTCGTCCAGTTCCTGAACTCCCTCTCGAAGGCTACGGCCGGCGCGATCGATGCCGCCATCGAAAAGGTCCAGCAGGGGCTCTCCTGGGTCAAGCTGGAGAACCAGACCCCGGACGGAGCGCCTCGTCCCGGTTTCTTCTCGGTGGTGGCCGAGGACGGCTCGGGTGCGCTGCCGACGGTCACCCACGACGCGATCTCGGCCGCAGTGGAGGACGTGCGACCGTTCACCGTGGGCTTCGGGGTATTCGCGCCGTCGATCGTCGAGGTCTCGGTCTCCATGACCGCCCTGCTCGCGAGCAACGCGGACGAGGAGAAGGTTCGATCGAATATCCGGAACGCGATCGCGAGCTACCTCCTCGGACGGGGCATCAGCGGGACGGTCTACTTCAGCCGGGTCGTACAGCTCGCCATCGATGCATCACCGGACGTCATCGCCGTCGAGAACGTCTCGCTGAACGGAGCCCCGGCCGACGTCGTCATCGGCCCCACCCAGATCGCCCGGCCGGGCCAGATCCTCATCGGTTGACGCCCACCACTCAAGGAGTCGAGAGATGCCCTACTACAAGGACACCCTGAACGGGAAGTTCCCGCTGTTCAGCGCCGTCGAGCTGGACGATGCCCGATTCACCGAGATCTCGGAGGCGGAGTGGGACGGGCTCCGGCAGGCCGGCAGCACGGAAGACCACCCCTACAGCCCCTACGTCCAGAACCGGGAAGCGATGGCCGAGGCCACCCGCGACCACCTTCCGCCCGAGGGTATCCGTCTCCCGGATCCGCCAGCGCCCGAACACCCGCTGCCCGAAGGCCCCATCCAGGGCATCATCCATGAGGAGGCTCGATAGGCCATGCCCAACTTCATCTCGTTCGGGGCCGCCATCTACGATCCCAGCCAGTCGGACACCACCCCGTCGAACCTGGCCTCCCTCACACCTGGAGGGGGGGGCTTCACGCCCGGCGGCCGGGATCTGCTCAAGAACATCGCGGGGCACATGATCGCCAACGGCGGCTGGACGCTCGCCGGGGCCGCGGGATCCGACCCCGCGACGTATACCCTCTGGTCGAACGGTCCCTCGGGCGGCGACGTGATCGTCGCCGAGCTCTCGTGGGACACCAACCACCAGAACATCCAGATCCGGATGGCCCCGGGGCTCTCCGGCAACGTGGTCAACGGCTCGGTCAGCCCCTACCAGCTCTGGCCCGTGACCAACGGCGGCTCCGCGACCGTGAACAACCCCTACCAGATCAATGTGCTCTGCTGGGCCGACAAGAACGGGGTCTCGATCGTCACCAAGGACTCGCCCGCCCGCTCGAACTACAAGACCCACTTCGCCTTCGGCATGATCGTCCGGTGGTCGAGCATGGTCCCGACGGCCCAGGGGCAGCAGAACAAGGACTACACGGCCATCTTCTACACGTTGCCCACGCGCACGGTGGGGAATAACAGCGGCATCTCGCTCTCGACGCCAGGCTACGGCATGATGGCAGGGTCCAGCCTTGGCAGCCCGATCTACGCCTCTTACGGGCCATCGGCCAACGGGTACTCGAACGGCACGGTCAACTACAACGACTGGATCGTGCTCAGCGCCATCATGGTCTACCAGAACTATGGCGACGCCTCGCGCAGCTGGGTGCCGAACTTCCTCTCGGACAGCGGTTACGCCGACAGCGACACCACCGGCAACGAGAACAACGCCAACTACCTGACGAACATCCGGCAGCCCAACTACCGCATGCCTACCTACGGCACCGACGGCCTCTTCCACATGCGCCGGACGGTGGTCTGGCAGCTCAAGAACACGACGGATACCGCCCCCATGACCCGTGGCACGCTGCCGGCCACCTTCGTCTTCTGCGGGGTGAACGCCGGCAACGACGGCAACCCGATCGTCGCGGGCACGGAGACCTACACGATCACGAACATCAACCTAGGGTACTGGCCGGGGATGAACCCGAACGGCTTCGCCATCCGCTCCGCGTAGGAGGGCATGTCCGTGCCGTTTCCCCCGACGCTCGGCGCGGACCAGGACAGCTCCAACTCCGCGTTCGTCGCCACCTTCCAGGCCTATCTGGCGGGCGAGTCCCCGGTCGGGGACCTGCCGGTCATCTTCGCCACGTTCGCGGGCGTGCTCGACGAGGCGGACCTCTCGTTGCTGGGAGCACTCGGGCGGAACGCGGCCGGCGAGAACTACGGTGGGTTGGTCGCCCTCTCGGGTGACTTCGGCCCGTCGATGGCCTCGGGCTCGCTCGCAGCGAGGACGGATTTCCCGCCTACGACCACGGGTTCGTTCCAGGCCGGCCTCCTGGGCTATGTTGGGGGCGTCGGCGGAGCGGACACCACGCTGCCCACGCCCCCCATCCCGACCCAGGGTCCCACCGGCCTTCCCACCCAGGGGGCCGCCGGCCGTTCCTATCCGCCTGTTCTGGGGATCGATCCCGGGGCCATGCTCTTCGGGGCCCTCTTCGCGGGTGCCGAGTCGTTCCACGAGGCCAGCTACTTCCTGGGCGTCTTCGCAGGGTTCGTCGGCCAGGCCGAGGGCCAGGTCGGTGCTCCACCCGCCCCGACTCTCGCCACCACGAACAACCCGGCTCCCCGGGCCGGCACCAACGACTCGATCTCGACGTTCCAGGCCTATCTGGTCGCGACGCCCGAGTCCTACCAGTACCCGCTGCGCCAGCTCGGAGCCTTCGACGTCGTCGACCCCGTCGCCGGGCCGATAGCGACGAACCAGAACAACGACCCCGCAGGCTCGCAGGCTCAGATCGACGGCGAGTTCACCGTGTTCGTCGGAGAGATTCAGCCGCCTTTCACGACGAGCCGCCTGCCACGGCTCGCCTTCGGGCCGTTCCTCAACCTGTCGGGGCTCACCTACCAGATCGAGCTCGCGGCCTTCGCGAAGTTCGGCCTCTCCCAGATCAAGTACCGGATCTTCGCGAACGATCAGTCCGCGCCGCCGTTCAACGTCATCGGTCTCACGGGCCTCAACACCTACGTCACGAACCTCGTTGCGACGCTGGGGCACGCCTCGGCCGATCTCCATGCCGACGGGATCCTGACGGACGCGTTCGGAAACGTGGCCACGGTGTCCGTGGTCCTGAACGGCATTCCCGACACGTCGTCCCCCACGGCGCCCCCGTTCCTGTACATCGCTCAGCTCCCCGAGGGCACCTGGATCTTCGTCTGGGGCGCCTCGAGCGACAACTTCGCGATCGACCACTACCAGATCGACCAGGTGGACGAGCTTGGCAATCCCGTCGGGGTACTGGCCGAGGTCCGACAGAACTACTTCACGTTCGATGGAGGCAGCATCGCAGGCAACCGCTATCGAGTCCTCGCTTTCGATCCGGCGCTCAACGTCTCGGCGAGCAGTCCGATCGCCACGGCGATCGCCTCGGCTGCGGCCGAGCCACGTATCACCGCGGTCCAGGCCCGTCAGGTCCCCGGCACCGGGACCATCCAGGTTTCCTGGGTGGTCGATCCCGCGGGTACGGCGTGTACCGCGATCGTCGTCGATGGGCGTGACCGGCCGATGAGCAACGCGGTCGTCTCGACCACCGGCCAAGCGAGCCTGACGCTGTCCGGAGCGGTCGGATCAGGGGTCTACCGCGTCAGGGTGGGGACGGCATGAGCAGCACGTACTCTCCGAATTTCCTGTTCGAGCCCCCGCCGGCGCCGAGCTCCGACGGAAGCATCCCCTTCGGACCGGACGACTTCGCGAGCAGGATCATCCAGCTGCTGCCGCAGGCCTGGTTCAACGACGCGGCGAAGGCCCCCGGGGGGAACCTCTGGGCGATCGTCTCGGGGTTCGCCACGTCGGACGCCGACATCTACACGCGCATCGGAGCGCTCGGCCGCAGCCTCAGGCTCAACTCGGCCGAGACGCTCGAGGACCTGGCCGTCATCGCCAAGGATTTCTTTGGTGCCTCGCTGCCGCCGCTCGACGGCGAAAGTCCGGATGCCTACCGCAACCGAATCGGGCTCAGGCTCTTCCTCCCCGGTGGGACGCGCGATGCCCTCCGCGTCGCTCTCACCCGGCTGCTCGGTCAGGCACCCGTCATCGTCGAGCCTTGGAATCCTGGCGACTGCGGAGCGTGGGACGGCCCGCTCGGGTGGGACGGTCCCGGCCTTTGGGGCGACCTCGACCTCCCATGGCAGGGCTTCGTCCAGACCAAGCGCCCCTCTTCGTCCATCGCTGCCGATGGACCCGTGATCGGTGCGTGGGACGGTCTTGCCGGCTGGGATCAGTCGTTCCTCGGCTTCAACGACGCCTTGCGCTCCCAGATCACGCCCGACTCGGTCGTCTACGACGCCATCAACGCCGTGAAGCCGGAGGGCGTCACCGTCTGGGTCCAGCTCAGCTGACGAGGAGTCCTCATGAACCGAAGAATCGTCTATACCGCCCAGATTCCCCTCTCGACCGACTTCTTGCAAGCGCAGAAGGACGCCCTGCAGGCGATCGGTCAGTTGGCCCAAGACGTGCTGACCAGCAGTGGCTCGCCCGCTCTGCTGGTGGGTCTGGCATGCACGCCGACGAATCCGGCCAGCATGACGGTCGATCTCGGGCCCGGATCCGTCTACCAGCGAGGGGCGATGGATGGTACGGCCTTCGGCTCGCTCCTGGCTGACGCCACGTCCGTGATGCAGCAAGGATTCTCGACCACGAGCCGGAACCTCGGGGGCTTCGTGGCGCCGACCATCCAGGGCCAGACCATCGATTATCTGGTCCAGGCCCAGTTCCAGCAGGTCGACGCTCGCCCCCTGGTGTTGCCGTACTACAACTCGGCGAATCCTCAGGTGCCACTCGTGGGGCCGGGGGGCAATGGCGCCTCCCAGTCGACCGACCGCACCGGCATCCTCGCCGTCCAGGTCGTGGCAGGTGCCGCCGCGGCCACGGGGACCCAGAACACGCCGCCCGTAACCTCCGGATGGCTCCCCGCCTACGTCGTCTCGGTCTCGTACGGCCAGACCAGCATCGGCGCGCCGAACATCACGGTCCACCCCCTGGCGCCATTCCTGGCCAGCTTGACGAGCCAGCATCACCTCGGTCTGCCAGGCTCCGCGCCCCAGATCGACCTGTCAAGCGAAGTACGGGGTAAGCTCCCCGGCTCGGCGATCGCCACCGACGACAATGGGATCGCAACCGGAGTGAACGCCGAGAAGGTCGATGGATACACTGCGTCAGATCTGCTCTACAACGGATCGTTCGGCCAACCCCTGGCATCTGGGGGCGGCCTCACCCGTTCGGCCAACGGTTCACTACAGGCCGACTGGGACGATGGCACGCGTCAGACCAGCAAGATCCCGCGCGGGAATCACACCCATGCGAACGATGCCACCGGTGGTCTGAGCGGCGCCCCCTTCGCGAAGCTCGGCTCCGCATCCGGAGCGACGTCGGCCAACTCGACAGTGGTGCATGCCAATAGCGCGGACAGCGCCACCACCGCCGGCAGTGCCGGATCCGCGACGAGCGCCGGCAGCGCCACCTATGCACAGGCCCTCAAGCAATCCGGCCAGGGCATCCTCGGCATCGTTCAGAGCGGCGGCAAGGTCTATCTTTGGGGCAACACGGACTCCAACCAGAGCAGCGGGAACGCAGGGACGGTCCGGGTCTCCAACGCCGACTACGCAGACAGTTCGGGCTCGACCGGCACCGCCGATGCCCTGGCCAATATGATGGATGGCGAAGGGGGAATCGGCCTCACCGAAACCAAGTTCAAGGCCTCGGGCTACTACTACAGCAACCTGAACTTCGTGGCCGTGAACGTGCCTTCGGGCCGGAGCTACGTCGGGGCGATCGCCTACCAGGACACCTACGACGGCGATCCCGGCGACACCGGGCACCGCCCGGGCATCTCCTTCGGGGGCAACAAGGTGACGACCGACTCGAACGGCAACTTCGGCGGACGGGTCGTGTACTTCTGGGGGGAATGAGAATGATCCACTTCCACTGCTACCAGCAAGAGCCCGTCGCGTACGACGTGGGCTTCGACCCTGCGACCGGAGCGTTGAAGGTCTCGGGTGCCTTGATGGCCGAGATCGAGCTGACCACCGCCGACATCCGCACTCGCTACGGCGATGGCGACCTTCTGGTCTACGTCTGGTCGGACCCCTCAGGCAGCGTCTCCATCGGGGTCTTCCCGGGCGAAAAGAACACCGTGTCGGAGGCTCGGAAGGCCTTCCTGAAGGAGATGTGGACGACCCGGTGCCTGTTGCTCATGGCTGACCTGCCGGTGGGCACGGGGACCTGGCTCGATCCGGGCATGCGCGTCGTCTCCATCTACTCCTACACGGATCCCAAGGCGAGCGGCCACACCATCGAGGTGTCGTCCAACGAGCCTGACGCCAAGCTCGATGCCTTCAGCAGGTACCTCCAGGACAACCCGCTGCGCATAGCCTGGGCGCTCGAGAAGGGAACGGTCATCAATGCGAAGGCAGTATGACGCAGCCAAGGGCCTCACCTGGATCGATCCGACTATCACCCACTCTGACGTCCGCGCCGACACGCAGAAGCGATTCGAGCCCCTACGGGACGAGCAGCTCAAGGCCCTCATGCTCCAGGTCGCCAAGATCTCCGAAGCCTCGGGCGTCGCTCTCGACCCCGTGTTCGCCTCCGCGCTCGAGGAACGCATCCGCCTGATGGCCGATCACGCTCTCAGGAAGGCCAGCGCCGAACCGGACGGTGACGCGCCCGACGTCCATATCACCCATGTTGGCTGACCGTGGGGCCCCTGAATCCAGTCCTGGATCCCTGCCCCGATGACGACGGCGGGCCGGGAGGCCTCCAGCAGAGCAGCCTGGTCTACCTGACTACCCAAGATGCGGCGGCCGGCGTGATCGTTGGGCCGAGCGCCAATCAAGGCGGCTACCTTCGGCAGACCTGGACGCTCTGGCTCAATGGCGACGCCATCCCCGACGAAGTGAACGCCACCCTCTGGTCGAGCCCGGACGGTCATCTCTGGGCCCCCTGCGCCCAGTACCAGAAGCGCCTCCCCGGGCCCGGCGGTGACGTCTTCGACCTGCCCATCGCCTCGTACTTCCACGTGACCGTCGACCGGACCTGGCCGGGGAGCCCGAATCGTCCCGCCGTGAACTCGGCGATTCAGAGCACGAGGTAACCCATGTTGATCTCTCGCGACGGTAGTCAGACCGTCCAGCCGCCACGGCTCGACTTCCCCTTGTCCCCGCCCTCGACGTCGTTCGTCGTCGAGCACGGCTTCGGCCGCCGGCCGAACACCGTGACCGTTCTCGCCGACCGGGGCGGCGGACGCCTCAAGGTGGTCCATCCCACCATCCTCTTCGGCCCCGCCCCGGCCTTTGACGTCACGATCGTGACCTCGGCGCCCTTCACCGGTCTGGCTCTCCTCACTTGACCCCCACCCCTCTCGCGAAAAGGAGTCTCGCATGCCGCTTTCCGACGACCTCGAAATGTTGTCCCCCGTCCTGCTGCCCAACCACGACCCCACCAACCCCAACCACGCCACCCGCAAGAGCTGGGTGCAGGCCCAGGACGCCGCCACCCTCGCGTCCGCCCAGGCCTACACCGACGCAGAGACGTCGCGTGCCGAGGCGGCCGAGGCCTTACTGGCCCCGCTCGCGAATCCGACCTTCACGGGCACTCCCCAGGCCCCCACGCCGACGTCCGGGAACAACTCCGCTCAGCTGGCCACCACGGCCTTCGTGCAGGCGACGGTGGGCTCGGCGATCGCCGGTATCGACTGGAAGCGTCCGGTCTTCGCGGCCATCGCGACGGATCCCGCGAACCTGGCGGCCGTATCGCTGCCCCTCGGTGGGGCCGACGGCGCCGACCAGGTCGGTCAGCGAGTCGGCATCTTCTCGTCAAGCGTGAAGGCCGGCCTCTACACGATCGCATCCATCTCGGGCGGTGGAGGTGGCAGTGTCGCGCTCGCCGCAGGTGGCACCGTTTACCATGCGGAACCCATTCCCGACCTCAAGGCGCCCGCGTTCACGGCCGTCGCTCCGGGATCGCCCGCGCCCGCCGCCGGCTCCTACACCCTCGACATGCACCTCTCCTACGATGGCAACGGGACGTTCACCTATGACCTGTTCGTGTCGGGAGGACCGAACAGCTGGAGCAAGACCGCGGCTGGCAGCGGCACCTTCGGCGGCTTGGCCGTAGGGATCACGACGGTCACGGCCACGTTCCCCGATGCCTCCCAGGTCGTGCTGACGCTCGGTGACGGGTGGAACGGCACCGGCTCGACGACCGTCGGGACCGATATCGACACGGGGTCCGGCTCGGCCTCGGCCCAGATCTCGGTCGACTCAGGTGCCCAGACCGCGTCCCTCGTGCGCGCGAGCGACATGGACGAGGCCGCCGAATTCGACACCATGGTCATGGTCCCGGTCCAGTACGGCACGCTGGGTGGCCGGTGGTACTACCTGTCGGCCACGAGCGACACGCCCTTCGTCGTGGGCACGAGCATCGCGACCTGGACCCAGTTCATCACGGGTGCCGAACTCAGCGCCAGCATGGGCGTGCAGCTCGTCGGCAACGACATTCGAGCCGATCTGCTGTCGACCGGTGGGTTGGGTCTCGACGGCGACAGCCTGAAGATCCGTCTCCCGGCCGACTCGGGCCTCGCCACCGATGCCACCGGCCTTTTCGTGCCGCCGATGGGGATCAAGCCCGAGATGAAGGCGACGATGACCGCCAAGATCGGGGACGGGGTGAACACGACCTACGTCATCAACCACAACCTGGGGGTCGAGAACGTCGTGGCCGTGCTCAAGCGGCGCAGCGACAACAAGGTGATGGGGATCTTCCCCTACCTCACCGACGCCGACAACCTGACCCTCGTGTTCTCGGACCCGCCCACCCAGGATCAGTACGAGATCTTCATCGAGCCGGTGTCGGCCCGCATCGCCTGATCCGCGAACCGATCGAGAGGGAGCTCCACCGAGGTGGGGCTCCCTCCCCTCATGAGGAGCCGCCATGAACCACGTCAAACCCACCTCGCCCAAGGCGAGCAGGCGCCGACCCGCGCTCGAACCCAACGTCATCGTCGATCCCGAGGCAGGAGTGCCCACCGGTCCTGCCGCCGTCGTCTCGGCCGGCCCTCTGGCGCCCACGAAGACCGTCGATGCAACGGGCGTCCGGACGGCGTCGACCGGCATCGAGCATCGCCTGCGCCAAAAGCACGCCGAGGTCCTCATCCTCAAAGGGGATGCGTATGGGCTGGCTATCCAGCTCGAGAGCCTCGAGAGCGAGTACGAGCTCAAGCGCAGCGAGCTGCGGCGAGCTTGGGAAGCCGCACAGCGAAAGATTCGCACGCTCGGCGCGGCAATCGAGGCCGAGGAGACCGCGCTCGCGCTGCTGAGCGGGTGCCAGTGAGGGGTGATGGAATGAGGATGACCTTCGGATGTCGCTGGGGCCTGGTCCTGGTGTCCATGCTGCTTGGCGGCTCGACCTTTCTGGACCCGCTGGATGCCCCCCTGTACCAGGTTCGAGGAACGACCATCGTCGATGGTCAGCGCAATGGGGCCTTCTCGGCGATCGCCGGCACCACGGGGGCGTTTTCCAGCGCAGTTTCCATGGCGAACCTGACCATCGTCGGAGTCGCCGTGACGAAGACGGGGAACTTCCCGGCCGCGGCCGGCCAGGTCTTCGCCACGGGCACGACCACCCTCTGGCTTCCCCCGGCAGCTCAGACCCCCACCGGTCGCTTGCTATTCGTCTGGAACGTGGGATCCAACACGGTGACGCTGGCCGCCACGGGATCCGACACCGTGACGGTGTTCGGAGCGAACAACGCCCAGGCCGGTCCGAGGCATTCGATGCTGGCCATTTGCCATTCCTTGTCGAGCTGGATCGTCCAGGTGAACTGACCTTCGGAGAAAGGAGACGATTCATGCCGGAAGAACAGGGCCCTCAGGCCTGGTTCCACCGCATCGAGGGAATGGTGGAGGACCTGCACCGCGCCATCCTCGGAGACGTGAGGACGGGCGCCCCCGGGTTGCTCGAGGGCCATCGGGACCACGAGCGCCGCCTCACACACCTCGAGCACGCGCAGCGCGAGGGCATGGGGCGGACGGAAGCCGTGGAGCGGCGCGTCTCCGTTCTCGAGCAGGCCCCTGCGAGAGCAGCCGAAGCCGAGGTTGCCGAGCGCCAGGAAGCGAAGCGCCTCGTTCGCCGGGAGTGGACCGGGGGGATCGTCCGCGCGATCGCGTCAGCCATCGTCGGGGGGCTCATCGGCGCTGCGTTGATGGTCTGGAGCGTCATGCGCCACGTCGGCGGAAGTCTATTCCGCAACGGCCCATGAGCCGGGCGGAGACGGCCGAGCTGTGGCTTGGCATCGGGATCATCCTCCAGGGACTTTGGGGCTGTGCCGTCGGGCTGGCCCTTTTGCATTGCTGGGACTTGCACGGAAAGGAGCGCCCATGCCGAACCGATTCTACACCGCCGCCGATTGCGGGCCGGGCGGAGATCTCACCAAGTGCCACCTGCTGCTCAGCGAGGTGCGGTGCCACGACGACGCGGGTGACCCGTGCGCCGACTGTGGCGGCGAGGTCAAGCTGCTGGTCGAGACCGCCTGGGGCTTCAAGGCCATCCGAGAGGCCCTTGGCCAGCCCATCAAGGTGACGTCGGGCTATCGCTGCCGCAAGCACCAGGAACGGCTCTTCGAGGCTGCGGTCGCGAAGTACGGTTCCAGGTCCGAGGCCGCCAAGCGCGTCGCACCGCCCGGAGCTAGCCCCCATGAGTATGCCGCGGCCCTGGATTGCCACCAGAATGCCATGACCCCACGGGCCTTCCGGGACTTCGTAGCCAAGCTGTTGAGTGGCGATTGCCGACTCGGCCTGTACGAGAGCTTCGTCCACTTCGACCGGGCCCACTACCTGAACCCCAACCCCGACCCCGCTCACTTCCGCCGCGGGGCCAGGTGGGGCCGCGCCTGACAAGAGGTCCTCGATGAATCATGAATACGCCTGGTGGGCGGCCTTGACGGCCGCCCTTTGCTCTCCCTCGCTCCCCATGCTCCTTTGGAAAGGATGGTCCACTTTGAACGCGATCTTCCCCTCGATCCTGAAGATCCTGTCTCTGGTCGGTTCCCTGATCGTCATCGCCGAGGATGCACTCGGCCCTGGCACCGGCGAGCAGAAGAAGGCGAAGGTCATCGCCGATGTGCAAGCCCGCTTGCCGGGGCTTGCTGGTCAGCTCGGTATCCCCGAGTGGGCGATCGCCGTGTTCACCAATTCGGGTGTTCTCGGGGTCCTGGTCGACTCTCTGGTGGCGGTCGCCCAGGCTGCCTTGCCACAGCGAGATCTGGTAAAATGAGGTGGCTCGTTATGACGTCGTGCTGGAGCCTGCATGTCTACAAAGGAACAAGAGAACGCAGCTTGGATCATCGTCGCCGACCGCACCAACATGGAGCGGTGCGCCAAGCACGGCGTGTTCGGACTGAACGCCAAAGGGGTCCTGCTTCAGATGCGACCGGGCGACGCGCTTGTGGGATACATTCGCGGCGAAAAGGTCTTTGGAGCGCTCGGAGAGGTTACCAAGCCCTATTTCCTTGACGACGAGCCGTTGTTCGAGGGCGGCCTCTATCCCGATCGAGTCGGCATTGAGCTCAAGGTCTTCCCAAGTGGCCAAGGGCTCGATGTCTGGTCGCTGATCGACGATCTGGCGTTCGCCTCGAACAAGGTCAACTGGTGGGCATCCTTTGCCGGAGGAATTCGCAGGATTCCGATGGCGGACTTTGAGAAGATCAAGGCTGCCTTTTCGTCGGCCTCAAAGCTAATTCCGAGCTAGCAGTCCCGCGAAGCTATCACTTGGTCGCGTGATAGATGACTCGGCTTGGTTCACCCTGTGCAACTTGAGCGCTATTCAAGTCTGACCAGCGTTCGCCCAGAACATGCTGGGCAATGGTGGGTGGCAGGGCGGCCGAAAACTTCAACTCATCAATCGCCTTCTCCGGTACATTTGGCGTGAGGCTATCCGGAGAAAGGTTCGATAGGGCCGCCCGAACGGCTTCTGGATCCGCGTCTCGAAAGGAAATCGAATAGTTGTCCAAGCTCCGAACCGGCAGCCCTTGGGCCTCTAATCCATTTGCAAGCATGCGATTGGCGAGCATGCCCGCAAAGGTCCACCACCGAACGCGGCCCCGAACATCCCGAACGATCGCCGTCTCGCCCTCTCGGCACCAATCATGGTCGCTCTGGACCTTGGCGAAGAGCTCCCGAGCCCGATTCGATAGCCACTCCTCCACGTGATCACCCGCCAAGACGGCACGAATCGAGCGGCAAAGGGGGGCATGTAGCGCGAGCGAGGATCCCTCCCAGCGCGATTTACCGCCCTCCTTTGTCGGCTCCACCCACGCAATCCGGGCATTCCAGTCGATCTCGAGAATGACCCAGCTCCGGCCCCCCAACAACAGCGTCGGCGGGCGTCCTTCGCGCTCTTGGAATGACGAGGGATGGACCTGCCCCAGTTCTGTGCGCCCATGCCGGATCACGAACAGCGGGGGGGCCGTGAAAGCTGAGACCAAGTCCATGAAGTGCTGCCGACCGAACAGTTGCTCGCCACGCTTGCCGAACCCAAGCAGCCCCTCATCCTCGAACAGGACTTCGGACTCGATCATGAACCCGAGAATCGTGGCGACGGCCTCTGGTGGCATCGCATGAAAGGCCGACATACAGTGCAGCCAGTCGTGCCACTCTGAGCGCGCAAGACCGCCCTCCTGCAGCACCAGCGCCATCACCTGTTGAGCGAAGAGGTGCCACGGATGAAGCGGTGAAACGGCAGGTTCAACGAAGCCTTGCTGCCAGAGCCGCAGGAGCCCTGCTGCGCGTAAGACCGCGTCGGGGTCCGTTGCGAGAAAGAGGCAGTTGCGCCGCGAACCGGCTCGCCTCCCGGTTCGCCCCATGCGCTGCAGGAAGGAGGAGACGGTTCGCGGCGCATCGATCTGAATGACGCGGTCGAGGTCTCCCACATCCAGCCCCAGCTCCAGGGTGCTGGTCGCGACGATCACACAGTTCGTTCCTGCCGCGAAGGCGGCCTCCGCCCGTCGCCTCTCATCAAGCCCCAAGGATCCGTGTGAGACGTAGGTCTCCACTTCCAGCTGGCGCAATGAGGCGGCCAGGAGCTCGACGCGGGCCCGGCTGTCACAAAACACCAGACGCTTCTCGCCATGGTGCATGCGGCTGATGACCAGCGCCGCGTTCTCCAACGATCCCACGTAGTCGATGACGACCTCCGGGGCCTGTGAAGAGACTCCTTCCACCTTCACCACCTGTGCAGCCGGACGCTCGGCCCCAACCAGCCAGGTCGCCAGTTCCTCGGGATTGCCGACGGTGGCTGACAACCCCACCCGCTGCAAGTCACGTCCCGCCAGTCGTCCGAGTCGCTCGAGCACCGCCATAAGATGCCAGCCACGATCGTCTCCAGCGAAGGCATGCAACTCATCGATGATGATGGCCCGGAGCCCCCCGAAAAGCACCTCATGGTCACAACGGGTGGAAATGAGCATGGCTTCGAGCGACTCGGGGGTCGTCAGGAGGATGTCCGGCGGATCCTTGAGAATGCGCCGACGTTGGCTGTCGGAAATGTCGCCATGCCAGAGGGCTGCACGGCGCCCCAAGAGCGAGCAGTATTGCTGGATGCGTGGTTCGAGGTTGTTGAGCAGCGCCTTGATCGGACACACGTAGAGCACCGACAGGTGATGCCACTCCTCGCTGAGCATCTTCGAGAGGATGGGTATGACGGCTGCCTCGGTTTTTCCGCCCGCCGTCGGAGCGAGCAAGAGGATGGACCGTCCGTCCATGATTGGAGGAATCGAAGCCTCCTGAATGGGGCGCAGGCTCGCCCAACCGAGCGAGTTGACCACGTGGTACTGGACGGCTGCGTGTAGACGGTCGAAGGGACTCAAATCTCTAGCTCGAGCTCGATGGCATTGACGCTGCCCCCCTCCGTCGCCGCGCGCTCGACACGCGAGAGCTCGGAGTCGGAGAGGTTGAGGCGATAGTCGCGACGGGGATCGAAGTCAGGGAAGAGGTCCACGCGGTCCAGGACCTCGCCGACGAGCTTCTTGAGGAAGATTCGTGGCGCGACCCCCACCTTTCCCCCCAACTTCCCCGTCACCGATGCAGCGAGATCTGCGACATAGTCGTCTCCGACCAGGGTCTGGACCCGATCGGCGTGCGCCGAGTTCTGGGCGAACAGGTCGCGGACCCGCCGTCCGACCTGCTGCAGCCGGGCCATATCGAAAGCCGGGAGGCGTATCTGGACGGCTCGGGGGTTGTCCCAGCGCGCATCATCCAGGAACTCGACGTGAAGGCGCTGGGCGAGGGGCGCGAGACGCTGGACCCCCTGGGGGCCATCGTAGAAGGCGGGCGTCCCCGTGATGAGCAGGTACAGGCCAGGGAAGCGCCCCGCCTCGATCTCGTCCATGAGCTGTCGAAGGGCATTGAGGCTCTTCTCGCGAACATCCGACCGGACGCGCTGCAAGGTCTCGATCTCGTCGAGGACAAGCACGAGCCCCCCATGCCCCGAGTCTCGCAGGACGACCAGCAGCCCCTGCAAGAAGCTCAAGGCCGCGAAGTGGTCGAGATCCCCCTTGATGCCCGCTTGTCGCTTGACGCTCGCCGCAACGTTGGGTTGCCCTCCAAGCCATGCGATGAGGCCTTCGGCCGTCTCATTGTCGCCGGAGGCCACGGCTTCGCGGTACGCTCGCAGGCAGGCGGAAAATGCCGGCGCCGATCGGCTCACCTCCACGAGGCGCTTTTCCATGAGCGCATGGGTGGCGGCGAGCAGGCGCTTCTCGTCATCATCGGAAACTTCCCCGCTGGCGAGCACCGCCTCCTCCAGCGTGTAGAACCAGCCGTCGATGATCGATCGCAGCGCCCCCTGGCGACAGTCCGCCGTGCTTAGATGTTCGATGAGTCGCCGGTAGATCGTCTCCAGGCGATGCAACGGCGTCTCCTGCTCGGAGATTTGGACCTCGGCGGCCGCGAAGCCCTCTCGCTTGGCATATTCCTGGAACCATCGGGCGAAGAACGTCTTCCCACAGCCGTAATCACCGCGGAGCGCCTTGAAGAGGCCCCGTCCCGAGCGCAAGACTCCGAGCTCTTCCGTGAGGACCGGAACGAATCGTTCGAGGCCATTAGCCAGCGCATCGAGCCCCGTGGCCGGCACGGTGCCGCGTCGCAGGGCATCGAGGAGTTCGCCCCGACGTTGGGGGCTAAGATCGAGGTCGTAGGTCATGGCAGCTGAAATTGCTTCTTGAGCAAGGGGAGATCCAAGGTGACGATTTGAGCCGCCTCATCCAGGTCGAGGATGCGGAACCCCTCTACGTTGACGAGCTTCATGGCGGCGGTCAGGCATCCCCGCAGGCGCAGTTCGGAGAGTGCCAAGGCCTGTCCGAGCTGCGAGCGAGGCATCGCGAAGTTGGCCTTGTCTAAGGCGGCCAGCAGTTTCCGCATGCCATCCTCCGCAAGGCCCGCCTTGCCGGCGCGTGCCTTTTGATGCGCGTAAACGCTCGACTGGAGCAAGGCTTCCACCCAACTCACGGAGTCTAGTGGCGCAGCAAACGGTGCGAACAGGGGCAAGGCGGTCGGATCCAGGACCGCTTTCTTGGCGGGTTTGGCTGCGGGAACAGCCGGAACGACAGGCTCCCACTCGGACCACCAAGAAGGGCGCACATCGGAAGGGAGCGGCTTGAACGCCAACGCCTCCTCGCTTACAAGCACTCCCGCTCCGAACACGCCGACGGGCACAAGCATCTCCTGCGGTGTTGCACCGCCGTGGTAACCGTTCTTCTTGGCCGCGTACCTAACACCTTCGCTCCAGGGCGCAAGCATGTCTGGTCGGCCGAGAAGGGCCTGGATCCGTGGCCCCCGGACCTCAAGCTCACCGTCAGCGGGAGCCACGCCTCCCGACTTCCAGCGTTCGGCACCATCTCCCGGCAGCAAGGCCGTACCGTCCTCAAGGATGTGGCCATGGTCGCTCGTCAACACGACGATCCGGCCTGCCTGCCGGGCTTCATGCAAGAGAGCATCAAGGTCCCGGAACTGGTCGAGTCGCCAGCGCAAGCGAACCTGATCCGACTTTGCGAGGTGGTCATCCACGGCGTTGAGCACCACGCCCACCACCCGGCGCCGTCGATCCGAAATAGCTGCCCTAAGATCCGGGGCCAGGCCAAACTCGGCGGAGTCCTGGATCTGCGCCTTGTGAAAGAGCAATGGGGGTGCCGAGGGGGCCAGGCGAACTAGGTCGGGATGCGTCTCGAAGGCGCTCTTTTCGTCGGCGCTCTTGCCAAGCTTGAGGCTTCCTGAGAGCAAGCTCGAACGCCCGCACTCGGTCACGCTGGGCAAGGTGGTCAAGAGCATGGGAAAGCGTCTTCCCTGCGGGTCTCCGAGCTCGCACCAGCCGGCGCGCTCCACGGACTCCTGGACAGGGCGGAAAACGGCCATGCTCATGCCGTCGAGCACCACCACGAGCAAGGGCGCCTGCTCAGCGAGGGGCGCCATGAGGCCGGTAAGGGCTTGCTCAATGGGCATCAGGTCCGGGCTCGCTGTCGGCGCGAGGTTCCAATCTGCAAGCAGGCACGCGAACTCCCGATTCTGGGCTTCGCGCCGCGACTTGACGGCTTTAAGCAGGACCGAGATCGCCTTCGAGACGCCCGCATGCTCATCGCCACCGATGAGCTGCGAGCGCGCCCAGTCGACGAAGCTCTCTTCCGACCGGTAGCGCGAGGCGGCCTGGGAAAGCGAGGCGCTCGCCGCAACGCTCGGGTTGCGCTCCACGTAGCGTGCGAGCCGAACGGCCATCTTGAGGCGCTCAAGGCGCTCGGCATGAAGCCGCGCATCCCGATGGGCCTCGACTTCCTGCAAGAGAGATGCCACGTCCGATGCCGGCGACTTGCCTGTGGCGGCTGCCTCGAGGCGATCGGCGAAGAGGCCGAGGCGCGCGTGGAAGCCCATGGACAGCACGGAGCTCAAGCTAGCGAAGCCTTCCGCCTTGAGGTCAGCAAGCAGCCACTCCGCGTGCTGCAGCGTCGTGCGTGCCTGCGTCTCGGACAAGTCGTCCAGGAGCCCGATGGCTGCAACTGCCCACTGTTTTGCCATCTCCGGGGTCAAGGCGGCATCCCCGATCTGGGATTCCAGGCGGCCCTGTGCACGGATACCATCCGGTTCGGCCATCGCCTGCGAAGCGAAGAGGACCTCGCAGACGCACCCAATGGCGATGAGTTTGTCGCGGCTGGCGCCTTCTAGCGCTGCGCCCAGAACGTTCCCGAGCGGGCCGGCGGTCTCGGCAAAGCGTGAGCGGATAGCCGCTCTCACCTCTGGCTCGAGAGCGCCATATCGCGCCATCGCGAGCGGATCGAGGCTCCACGCGAGAACCATAGCGGCGTCCGGCCGCCCCGTCGATAGTCCCAGTTCCAGCTTCAGCACCTGATCCCAGGCTGAATCCAGGCTCAAGATGCCGGCCGGAGACGGCGGATAGCCGCCGAGCGGCTCGAGGCGCAAGAGGCATTCAGCCATCCACGTGTGCTTGATCAGGCGCGGGTCCAGTTGCTTGGCCCGGAAGCGATCTTGCACCAGCTCCCACGGCTTGAGCCTTACGAGCTCGCGGCGAGGGAACCGGACCAGAATGTCTTGGGTGAGGTCGGCCTCGGTCAAGCGGGTAAGGACGGCCATTGGTGATGCCTCTGGACGCTCAGATAGGGCAACCGACACGGCCAGCGGTGTTTCGCAGACGGCTACCGTCCAGGTCTCGTTTCCGACCCGGAGCTCCGAAGCCCCTTGCCAGCCGTCCGGCGCATGGACCCCGATGACGGAGGCATCCGCTCGCTTGGCGCGAAGCGAGGCAATGAGGGCCGAGAGCTGGGGACCCGAAAGCGCGCTCACTTAGCCTCCACCATCTGGTAAACGGCCCAGGTGATGTCGATCTCGGTCTCGGGGGGAGCCGACTTCAGCTGGTTTACGAGGTCCATGAGCAGCGTGGCAGCCTCGGCGGCTGGCATGGCGACCTTCTCTTGTCGGGGCTGGACCACTTGGCGCTTCTTGCCCTTCGGCAGGGGAGGCGCGGGAGGCGGGGGCGGGGGGATCAGCTCCTTGAGGATGCGGTGGGTAAGACGCTCAGCCTCCTTGAGCTTGTCCGAGAGCTTGTGGACATGCTCGTCACAGCGCAACGCCTCGTTGATGAGATCGAAGACGGGCTTCGCCTTTTCCTCGGGAACGTTGGTCAGGAGCTCGAAGGTGCTCCATGGCCCCCCCTCGAGGGTTCGGTGCAGCGCCTCGGCCTTGGCCATCGCGACGGCTAGAGCCGCCTCGGGGACGTTGAGCGGAGTCTTGGCGAAGGTCTCGACCACCGCGTCCTTGCCGGCCGTGCTCAGAGCGCTCAACAGGCCGTGGGCGGCCTGGGCCGTTTGGTGACGTGCCGAGTCGGAAGGCTGAAGCCGTCGCTCTGCAAGACGGGTCTGGAGCTCCTTGAGGTAGAGGCTCACAGGCATCTGGAGAGCTTGAGGCTTGGCCTTGAGCTCCTCGATGAGCTTGGCGACGTTGGTGGCGCTGGGCAAGGACGACACCGTCGAGCCGAACAAGTTGGCTGCACGGCTGGCTGCCACACGCCAGGTCTCCTCGTCGGGTAGCGCCTGCTCGCGCAGCTCGTAGGCATTCTGGAGGTCTTCCATGGAGGGCGTCACGGTGACGCCGTTCATGTGGAAGATCCGGTTGGTCTGGGCAGCGAAGACCAGGATCGAGAGGTTTTGCAGCTCAGTGCTTAAGCCGCGCGGTTGCGGCTCATCGAGCCACTCCCTCAGCTGTCGAACCGACGGAGCCGCAATGCCCTTTTCGGAACACTTTCGGGTGAAGAAGCTCTTCCATTCGTCGCCCAGAACGAAGTGAGTCTCGCCCATGGCCCCGAGCTTGAGGGGAACGGCTATCTTGCGCATCTCATCCCGGACAGTGCGATCGACCTCGATGCGGCCGTCCTTCTCCTGGGTGGCCTTCAGTACGACTTCCAGGACCCTCTTGAGGCTGGGGCGCTTGATCTCCGTCTCGAAGCGGGGATGGTCGGGATAGTCATGATCGAGGGCCTGCTCGCACAGATGCTGAAGGCAGTCCTGGAAGCCGGACCCTACCGGCGGTTGGGGCTTGAAGCCCGGCATCAGGGACCAGTAGTGCTCATCGAGCTCGAGCGCATGATCGATCCCGTTGGTCCGCATCTGAGCGATGCCATACCCTTCGAGCAAGCAGTTGATGATGCGCTGCCGCAGTTGCTGGCGCTGATTGTCGAGCAGGAGTCTTGCTTGTTCACGCTCAAGCTGGGTGAGGTTGGCGCTGTTCTCCTGTAGCTTGGTCCCCTGGAGCAGGTACTCAATCACGACCAGCTTGCCAAGGTCTTCCATGGCAGGCCGGTTGAAGAAGGATGGTAGCCACACGAGCGTGCGCGTAGCCTCGCCCGACTCCTGAACCTCCAGCACCTTGGCGCGATCGTCCTTCGGGCCATGGTCGTCCCGGTCGAAGGGGTAGTCGATGACCACCCGCCAGCCTTCCGACTGAGTCTTCAGAGCTTCGGCAGTCATTTCGCGGACGTTGGCGAACGTCAAATCGATCGTGCGCCGGGTGCCCCGCCAGAGGATCTCTTTGCGGTTGAAGAAGCCTTCTTGGGCCACTTCCTTGAACTGTTCGAAGAGCAACTCCTTGATCTTGGCGATGCGGTTGCTGGTGTTGTCCGCGCTCTTGGCGTTTTCGAGGATCGCATCGGTATCGACCCCCGAGAGCTGGAGGGCGATGGTCGGGTTTGGCCCCTCGCCGGAGATCTTGATCTCACCGACCCTCGCCGCCCATGCCTGGAACTTGCGCAGGACAATCTGAGCCTCCTGTCCTGCGATCGGAGACTTGATCGTGCCGTGGTTGAGCGCAGCGAGGCGCAGCGGGGTGAGGTTGCCGAGCACCTCGACGTCCGGAGCCAGGCTCGCCAGGATCAGGGTCTTGATCAAGCGGGCGTCGTTGGTGAAGCGCTTGGCGACGTCAGCTAGAGCGGTGCCATCGGCCACAGCCTCGGCGGTGACCTGATGCTCCTCCTCGAGCATGGGCTTGAGCTTCTGCTCGTAGAGCTTCACGGCCGTCTCGAAGGTTAGGCGCATCCCCTTGGAGAAGGGTTCAGCCCCCTCCTGGATGACGTCGAAGAGATCGCCCACGGGCACGACCTCGCCCACTTCGAGGGTATCACGCTTGTTGACCAAAAGCTGGATCATCAGCTTGAGCGCCGTGCGCTCGCGTTGCAGGACCGACGAGAGAGAGACTAATGCCCGGACCAGCGCGGGGCTGAAGGGGTAGAGCTTGCGGAAGTCGTCCTGGTTGCTATTCCGGGTGAGCAGGGTGCTCATGATTTCTTCCCGAGCCTTGGCGGTCTTGGCGAAGGCCTCGTCCAGGATGCGTCGGGCCTCTTCGGACTTGGGCTTGAGGACGCGCTTCTCGGCGATGGCCGGGAGGTTACGGTCCTCAAGGGTAATCTCGTCGAAGCGGGCGTTCCACCACGTGAGGACGTCCGCGAAGCCGAGCTGCTCGGCGCCGGGCAGGTGCTCACCCACCAGCTCGCGCAGGTCCCGCTGGCGCGCGATGAAGCTGACGATGGGGATGGGGCGCTCCGAAGACTGGGCCTCCACCAGCTTCGCGACCTTCTGGCCCTCGCGATTGACGAAGTCGATGTCCGAGGCATGGCTCGCGAGCCACAGGATCAGCTCGTCGAGGAATAGAATGACCGCGTCGTAGCCCAAGGACTGCGCATGCTTGGACATGATGGAGAGGCCTTCGTCCAGGGAGACGAAGCCTCCGTCCGTGTGGCTCGCCAGGTCCTTAGCCTGCTGGAAGAAGGTGTCCACCAGCTTACCGACTAGGCGTGTCCGGTCGTCCGAGGTCGCCGGGGCGCTGAGGGCCGCATCGAAGGTCTCCGCATCCCATGAAGCCAGGCTGCCCCAGCCGGAGTCCTCATCCGATCCTAACGCGGCAAAGAAGGCCTCGTCGCCCATGCGCGCGCGCAGGGCCTGGGCGTCGCGGAAGAGCGCGTCGGCCAGGTAGAAGCCCGGGGTGGGGGCGTCGGGATGGACCTTGGCCACGTACTTGGCGTACTGGTCCAGGATGCCCGCCTCGAGGCTCCGTGCCCCGATCATGTGGTAGGGCACGACGAGGAATTTCCTGCCCTCGGTCCACGCATTGCTCTGGCTGACAACACCCGCTAGCTCAGGGACAGAGCGGGCAGTCGGATTGTTCTGCAGTAGCAGGGTAAGGACCGCCATGAAGTGGCTCTTACCGCTACCAAAGCTTCCATGAAGGTATGCGCCCTTGCTGGTGTTGGCATCCAGCCCGCTCTTGACCAGGCTCATGGCCTGCTCGAAGCACTTGGCGAGCTGGGGTGTGACCACGTAGGACCCGAGGGTCGCCTCCGGGTGAACCACGCCGTCGGTGAGCTTGAGGACGAAGTCGCCCTGGTGGACGCGCTCGGGGATAGAGAAGATTTCGTTGATAGTCGTCATGTGAACGCCTCTTTAGTTACTCACCGATGCGCGCCGACCACGGCGAGCCGCAGTAGCCGGCGGTTTCCAAGCCTTGAGGTCGCTGACCGTGAGCTGATGCAGGTGAAGCTGCTCGAGGAGGTAGCCCTCGAAGAAATCCCCCATCCGCTGATCGTACTCGGGATCGATTTCGTTGTGCCATTGCTTAAGCCAAGGGGTCAGCTCCTGGAGGCCGGCGAAAAGGGGAGTCAGTCGCTCGGCACTCCACCCTTCGTTGGTCACGATCTGGGTCAGGTAGCTGGTGAGGGCACGGGCTTGCCGTAGGTGGTCCCAGCCCGCCCAACCGACAAGCAGGCTCGGATCCCCGTCACGAGAACAGTGAGGATAGCTTATGAAGCGCTCCTTAGGCACATCCAGGGCTCCCCGAAGGCGCCAGTAGGTCGCGCTAAGGAAATCCGCCGACTTGTATTTTGGCGGGGGGGGGATGGTACCCACGTCCTCACCGGCATCCTCGCGGCGCTGTAGCTCCCATGTGCGCTCCCAGACGGCCCGATGGCGTAGACCCGATTCCTTGTAGCGCAAGACAGGTAGGAAGGGTACGCTTTCGCTCTCAACGAGCTCCGCGACGAGCCGGCGCAGATCGACACCCTCATGGCCGACGTAAAGTTCAGCAACCTGGAGGAACTCCGCGTCGGTCTGGGCTTTAGAGGCCAGGTCGTAAACGGTCTGGGGCATTGGGTCTTCATTTGCCCAGTAGCGGGGATCCTCCAGCCGGTCGATCAGCCACTCGCGCAGGGCCTCCTTTTCGAGTTCCTCCCATGCGGGGGTGTTCCAGCGGCGCTTGTACTCAGGCTTTTCGATCAGGGCGATATTTCGATCTGACTCGATCAGCGCGATCCGCTTCTCGACGACCGACTTGTAATCATCAGGCCAATGAGTAGGTATTTCGGTAACAGGAGTAGATCGGTGGCTTTCGAACCAAGCCGTCTCAAGCTCCCCGGCTGCCATTTGTCGGGCCATGACAATCTCGAAGGCCCGTTCGCCAAGTCGTACCTCGGGAGGATTAGGATGCGTCAAGTCCTCCTCCGATAGACTATATAGACGATAGCAATGCCAATCAATCTCCTCTTGTATGGCGATCATTCCATGCATGGATTTTGTGGCAACCGTATGAGCTCTATCAAGCTCATTTCGATCCAGAACACCATTTTCTGTTAACTTGCTCGGCAAATTCGCGGCGTATTGCTGAGCAAAATAATCAAGCTGTCTGGTCAAAGCAAGGGGACTTGTCCTGCTTAGTGGAAACTGACCAACCTTTGTGCCGTCGAATTCGTATCGGTTTTCCCAATCCAAGGTCCCCTTATTGGCATCCTTAGGAAAGCATACCTGTTTTAGCCAAAAGCATGCAATTGAGCTGTTTAGTACACCTAACAGCTTGAGGTGATCGTCCTCGGAAGCAGTAGATCCAAGCTTAATGACGGGTGCTGTTTGCTTGAAGACCTTCCCACCACGATCAAGCACGAAGTGGTTGTGGGTAGCGACGAAGGCAAACACGATTGATAGCGGGAGTTTGTTTCTTTCGATCGGAATCTGATGATACTCGTAATATGGACGGCCGACTTGTTTGTAGGTTTGTTTTCCAAAAGCGGCTCGGCTTGCCAGTGTGGCTCGATAGTTCCACAAACAGGATGTTGCTATTCCTTCTGGAGCCAATCCAACATTGCCATCATAAGGAAAGAAAATAAGCTGCGGGGCCTGAAGTGACCACTCACGAACCCCATCGCCGACCGCCATCTGCCGGATATGTTGCTTTGACACGCTACGCGCACGAAGTGCCGAAAGGAAGAACGCCTCTTCCTCACTCACGATACAACCGAACCCGATACTGGCGACCTGGTCGTCGAGCGCCCCCCCCCCGGCATTGGCGTCGATAAATTCCTTGAGCTCAGCGGCACCACCTCCCCCGATGCTCCACGGATGCTTTGCCAATGTATTTCGATCGACGTCTGCTACGCTGACGAACTCGCCGGTACTACCCGGCTGGTCCACGAGTGTACAAATCTGCTGCCACACAAGACCTTTGGCAGGATCTTCCGGAGTGCCTGGCTCGCCCTTGATCCCCATCACCACGCGGATCGCTTGCGCCACCGGCCCCCTGTGCCTACCAAGGAGGATAACGGTTGGCGTGTTGTGGCCGGGAATTGAAGCGCCAGCCGTAGAGATTGCGTGCGTAAGATCCTGCCTGGGCAGGAATTCTTCGATCAGCTTCTTGCCAAATTCCCGCTTCATGAAAGAATCTGCAGTGATCATCCCAACGAAACCTGCGGACTGGCTGTCCACGCCGACAATCGCGAGGTCGAAGAAGCGTTCCGTGAATGGAACTCCAAGCGAATACTTGCGATGGCAAGTTGCGTAAAGTTCCCGATACTTAGCATTGATGGCTGGATCTGAGGCCGTGATGTACGGGGGATTACCGACCACGGCATGGTACTGCTGGCCAAGAATACGGTTGAGCTCAGCAAGATCCTCTGCTTGGAAGGAATGGCCATATCCAGTCTGCTCGAGCCGCTCAGAACCTCCATATACCTCTGAGAAGGCAAAGAGCCTGTCGAATCGCTTGCCATGAAGCAGGCTATCGCCTGTAGCTAAGCTGATTTTAAAATCTGGCGCCTCTTTCAGCGTTTGCACAAGGCTGGCCTTGAGCGCTGCAATTAGCAGGCGAAAGCGTGCAATTGCCACCGCAAACGGATTCAGGTCCACCCCGTAGACCCCATTCAGCGCGCGCTGTGCAAGCTCCCTTTCGGGAATAGCGGGTTCAGCCTTGAACCAGCGATCCAGTAGACGCTCGAATGCCCCAAGCAGGAAGTGCCCCGACCCGCACGTCGGATCGATGAGCCGAGTTTCCTTCAAGCCGAACTCTTCTAACGCGGGATCGAGCGTGCGATCGAGGATGAACTCCTCGACGAACTCGGGCGTCTGAAGCAACGCATATCGCTTGCGTGCCGACTCCGAGAGGTCCTGGTAGAGATCCCCCAGAAAACGCGTCCGCCACTCGGGATCCGTAAAGTCGTGAACCAATTCGCCGGTTTCGGGAACAATGCTCCGCCAAAACAGGAGGAGATCCTTGGCCATGTCCCCAGAAATTGAATATGCCCAGAGCGGGTTATGATCCGGATCATACAGGGGAGCAGCCACCTTGAACTGGCGCACCCGCTCGAAGACATCTTGCAGATAGTCGCGGTCGCTCGCCATCGGTTGCTTCCGGAAAAAAGCTTCCTGTGCATCCGAGGCCTCCTGCCGACGGTCTCCCGGTCCAGAGATCATGGGGTCGATGAGGCCATTGTCCTCCAGAAAGCGTACAAAGACGCATCCGAGCAACCAAGCCACCGCCGCCTGGGTGAGTACCCCGTCGCGCCAGACCTCGAAGGCCTCGGCCGTCCGCCCCGCCGCGCGGGCTGCGTCATACTCGCCTCGTAGCGTTGCACCCATTGACTCGTCGGTCTCGGAGCGCGATCGGAGATCGTCTTCGAGGCGAGTGCAACGGCGCTGCAAGTCAGTGAGTAGGCGCTTGGGATCAATCACAGGGTTTCTCCGTTCAGGGCGTAGGCACGAGCGTGGAGCGATGGCGGTTTTCGAGCCAGGCGTGAGGAATGCGAACCCACTCCGAGGCCGTTATCAGGGGGACAGCTTGCCTCTCTAGCTTGGGGGCGGTGCTTTGATCGTCCGATGCAATGAGCACCAAGTAGCCAGGGGCGCCGGAATCGGAACGAGCACAGTCGTCACGCAGGCGCTCGAGCAACTCCATGTGATCGTACCGGGCGATGAGCGCGTTCTCGACCATGAGGACAGGGGTGGAACTGGTCGACAGTTCTTGCTCGACCTCACCCATGGCCCGCTTCACCAGGCCCCGCAGGTTGCGCCAAGCGTTCGAGTCACGAGGTGTCCCATCAGCCGAAACGACCACCTCCCATTTGGCACCCACCGCCTGAGCCGCCGAGCGCAACTTGCGCACTAGGAGCGACTCGAAACTGACGCGATGCACCTCGAAGCGCTTCGTGATCTCGGCCTCGGCCCGTAGCAGATACTTGGGCTCGATGGCGAGCAAGAGAAAACGCCGGTCGGTGACGGCCCGCTCCAAGCGGGTTTCGAAGGCCCGAGCATCCAGGATCTCATCCGAGGGCAAGTTCTCGTGGGCCGAGGCGGTGCTCAGACGGTGCAAGGTGGAGGAAGACGCACCCACGAGGTGAATCCGGGTGGCGTAGGCTCCCCGTCCATCCAGTGCGACGTGATCCCACTCCATTTCGACCCCGGCGGCCTTGATCAGCTCGTCCAGCTGCGGACGCCCCGGCAAGGGAGCCGCCTCAGGGTAACGGCTCATAACGCGGTCTTGGACCTGTTTGACCGTCAACTCCTTAGGCCCAACGATAGCTCCCGCCCCAAGACGCAGCGCACGATCAGCGCCCATGCCACGGGGATAAAGCTCCATGCGGCTGGACAGGCATGCCAATCGAGAGGCAGAACGAGCCAGCAAAAGGCATCGCTCGGGCGTCAGCTTAGCCATCGCCTCGGGAACAGGCACCGCTTGCAACTCTTCGAGCACCCGCTGCGGGGTCAGGAGAGGATCCGCCGCGGCAAGCTCATCTGCCTTTTCGCCCAGGCGCTCTGCGTACTGCGCGCGAGCCGACGCAGAATCCGCGAAGGCAGGTGACAAATCCCCGGTCGCGGCGAGGAACAAATGCGCTTTACCGCGATAGAGGACGACCTGAGCCTTCTCGCGCACCGTCTCGACCTCGAGCGCGGCGCGAATCGCCGCCACCGCAAGTCGGGTCCGCACGGGCTCCTCGCTAATGGAGCCCCGCTGGGTCAGAATCGCTGCCGCCAGCTCCTCGCCAGTCATGATGCCGCCATGGCGTTCCAGGATGTCCCCGACATCCTTCCTCAACGCCGTCATCCACGTATCGTCCCAGCGCTTGCGCGCGCGCTCAAGCACACTTTCGACCGTCGCTCGCGACACAGCCAGGCGTTCGGCTACGTCTCCCAATGGAAGCCAAGCGCCAATCCGCTCGTCGAGTCCAAGAATGGCCCTCAACACGGGAATCTCAACATCATCCAAGCGATCGTGGACCAGACGCCGCGAGAGTCGATCAACGCTCCAGCTCCGGGGATCGGTCTTGATGTCCTCGCTCGACGCTCCAACCTCGGCGTCAACCGCTTCGGGAAAGCGCTTTGCGAGACGCTCGGCCAGATCGCGAACGTCTTTGATGGTCTTGTTGCCAATCCCCTTGTTGCGGTAGAGGCGAATGCGGGGAAGCGCAATCACCTGCCGTACCGTGGCAGCTCCGAGGCGATCGAGCGAGCTCAGGATGCGAGGGCTGAGTCCCAGTGAGGCGAGTGGCGAGTCGAGGGTGGCCGAGGCGATGGCCCGATCGAGATCGAAGCCACCGTCGTGATCCGTGGTGACCGTCGGTTTGTCGACTTGCTCGAAGACGCGGCGCCATGCCTTGAGCATCTGCTCGGCATTCTCGAAGCGGCGGCGGTAGTCGCTGTGCAGGGCTTTGGCGAAGAAGTCGGCCAGATCCTCGCGAACCGAAGGGTCGAAGAGGTTGGCATCGAGCGAAACCTCCACCGCGAGAGAGCCCGGGTCGGACTGGCCGTCTCCCCAAGTCGGGAGTACGCCGGTCGCCATCTCGTAGAGAGTCACACCGGCTGCGAAGCGCTCCGCGTAGAGATCCCAGCGGGGCGGAGTGCGGCGGCGGAGGAAGGGGTCCAGGTAGGGCGGCGTGCCCGCCCGTAGGTTCTCGACTGGGGTGCCCGAGAGAGAGAAGTCGAAGAGCACCAGCGTGCGTCGGCCGTTGCGCGTCTCGCCGATGGCGATGTTATCCGGCTTGATGTCCCGGTGCGAGATGCCCTGGGCCTCGAGGTAGGCCACCGCCAAAAGGAGCTCCTCACCGAAGCGCTCCAGCAAGTCCATGGAGAGGCGCCCCTCGTCGCGGAGCCGTTGCGCCATGGTCTCGCCAGCTCCCGACTGAGTGAGGTGGAGCGCCGCATGACCGCTGATTTCGAGGACCTCGTTGAGCGCCACCAGGTGCTGGTGACGCAGGCCCTTAAGCAATTCTCCCTCTTGCCGGATGCGGTCGTTCTGCGCCGGATCCAGGGCGATCTTGAGGACGCCCTCCTTGCCATCGCGCTCGACCCAGAGGGCGACACTGGTCGCCCCTTTGCCGAGGGGACGCTTGACCACGAAGCCGCCCTCTAACTTGTCGCCCGGCTTGGCCTCCAGGGGGTTGGCTACGGCCTCGGGATCGGGCGCCGTGATGGCCTCTTCGAGTTGGTAGAGAAGATCCAGGAACTCGTCCACCGACCCCAAGCGTAGGTCCACGGCTGGAGAGGTGCTGAACTGGATGAGATCTGTGAGTTCCATGCTGGCGCCGTCCAGCGCGTCCTCGATGCGCAAGCCGTTGCCCGTGGCACATTTGGTCTGAAGCTCATGCAGGCTGGAGGCCGGCGGACGCCCAGAAAAGACGTGGTAAGCAATGGCTCCGAGCGAGAAGACATCCAGCTTGACGCCATCGAATGCCATTCCCGCCAGCGACTCAGGCGCCTGATACAAGAGGCTTTGCGGATCCCCGAACAGGCTCAGGTGCATGCAGCCTTCCAGGGTGGGGCGCTGGTTGGTCAGGGTATCGCTCGAGCGCTTACCGGCTTGCCAGTCGAAAACCTTGAGGGTCCGATCCTGCGTCTCAGGCTTCGAAACCAGAACGGTTTGAGGGCTAAGGGCACGGTGGTAGATACGGTGGCGGTGCGCGAACTGCAAGGTCTCGGCAAGCACGCGAACGATGCGAATCCGCTCGCCCATATCGAGCTTGTCCAGATGCTCGCGCAGAAAGAAGTCGAGACGCTGCGCGTCGGGGTCGTGCTCGAACAGCACGGCCGGTCCCCGCTCGTGCTCGGTGAAATCGCTGGCCTTGAGAATTCCTGGGTAACTGATCCCGTCGAAAAGCAGGAACTCGCGCTCAGCCGCCTGTCTCCGCTCCACCCGCGAGAGTTCCGATGCCTGCAAGGCATTTGGATAAAGGCGGACGCGTCGTAAGACCTTCGGCATGGCGACGTGGTGGGCCGCCCAGTCTTGGTAGGCATCGGTCTCGAGCAACAGCTGATCCAGAAGGTAATCGCCGATGCGGCGGCTGCGCTGCGACGGCCGGATCCCCGCCTGGTCCATGGCGCGGGCGAAAGCCCGAGAAACCTCCGCCTCAAGCGCCCAATGGGCGGGACTTGGCAGGCCCGTTCGGCTATCGACCTCGCCCTTGAGCACCTCCATGATGCTCGGGCGCCCATCGCGCTGGGCCTCGGCCCGCAAAAATACGCTCGTTCGCCCGGTCTCCGTCAGTTCGCAGCGGAGATCCGGCGCCGACAGGAAGATCACCGGATCGACATAGGGGATGCGAACCTTCTTGAGCGCCGTTTGGCGAGAGAGGAGGCTCTTGAGCTTCTTCGACTTGCGGTCGGCCAAGAGCAACGGGTTGTCATCCGCCCGGGCTTTGCCGTCTAGAGACCAGGTCCATGTACCGCCGTCCCCTTGAAGCAGGCCGGGGCGACTCTTGATCTCGACCAGGAATACCTTGTAGCGGGAGACCACGAGGAGGTCTACCTCGTTGAGGCTGCCGTCCTCGGCGATGAACTCGAAGTTGCTCCACGCTCGGAACGGTTCGCCATCTGGAAGTCGTTCACGGATGTAGGCCAACGCCTCGCGTTCCCAGGGGAACTCGGACTCAGAAACGACCGTCCATCGGCTGTTAGAGTTGCTCATCCGAACGCAGTAGATCCTCTCTTGATATCTCTAACAGAATTATACTGGCGCCAGGCCTCAGTTGCTAGGTCCCAGGGCAGGCGTTCTTCCAAGACCTGCCGTCAATCTGGCGTCACTGGAGAAGTGTGGCCCGCCCCTCTAGCGAAGATGGCCAATTTTGCCCTCCTGACGAAGCCCCTCCGCAATGGCTTGCATAACCTCCGCTAAGTCCACTGTGCGCTCAAAGTCCACCACCGCCAGGTCCGGTAGGGGATCCATTTGCTCAACCTCGGCCTCAGTGAAGGCGATCTCGACGTCGTAGCCGCGAGCCTTGAGCTGCTCCTTGAGAAATTCGAGCAAGTCGGGGCGTGGGTCGACAATCGCGATCCGTAAAGGCATCGTGCGTTCTCCTTCGGATGGCTGCCCGTTTGCTGGGCTAGCGACAGCAGACTGTCGAGCCCTTTACCGGGGACTGTCCACCACGTCGACAAGGGTGCTCGACCTGCACTGATTCAGCTTCACCCGTTAGCAGCAGGCTCAGTTGGCAAGCCCCGACAGTACCATACCCGTGGTTACCCCCGCCCTCCAGGTCAAGCGGGTTTTTCAATCTCAGGGAAGCTGCTTAATGTCAACAGTCGCGCCCGGATATCCTTCGACGAGGCGGTCAGATCCACTGTGGCGAAGCGAATCTGGTGGCCCTGGATTACGACGCTTTCGTCCACACTGGCCCCTGCCGAAGGATGCAGCAACATGCCGAAGGCCTGGTCGGCCATAGGGTCACCTCGATCCACCTGGGACCGCAGATAAGCGTAGATCTGGTAGAGGTATCCGCTTCGCAGAGTTGCATCGCTGTACCATCCCTTCGCCAAGATGGTCGTGAACTTGGTGTCGATGACAATGCGTCGGTTCGTCGGCACGTGCTCCAGGATCACATCGGTCCGCATGGCAGGCAGGATGGCATCGATTCCAGGGGTCTTGGCTTCGATGGCCCACCCCAGCGGGGCGCCCGTCCGCACCCGCCACCCCTGAGGAGTGAGCGTCACAGCGTAGAAGCCCCCGACGGCCTTCTCAAAAAGGCGGCGCACCCAAGTCTCCTCGCGCTCGGGCTGAAGCATGGCGTTAGGGCCCGCCGCCTCGGTGGGTAACGCCAGATCAAAGGCCAGTTTGGCCGCAGCTACCATGAATCGATCGGCGGTGTCGTTGCGCCCGAAGCGATCGGCGCTGATCTGGGCCCGGGTCGGAGGATTGCCGGACACCCCCATCGCTCGCAGGTCGCCCGCCATGGAGCGACAGCGGTGCGCCAATTCTGGGCGCCGAACCAGTCGGGCGATCTTCTCCAGGGCGGCTCGGACAAAACGGTTGCGCGGCGTATCGACCGTCAACTCGTCGAAATGGCAGGCCACCAGCCCCCGGGACAGAAGTTGCCGCCGCTCGGTGCCGATCAGGTCGATCCGACCTCGAACCCGGTTCAAGACGGCGTCCCGCGATTGGTAGCCATACGTGAGCTGACGGCGCTGCCGCTGTTCGACCGCCTGAGCCAGGATCTCCGCGACCAGGCCCGGCAAGTCCTCCAGGTCGTCCTCCTGACCGAGCGAACCATCGCCCCGAGTTCGATAGAGCTCCGAAGCGTAGAGCATCAGCAGCCAGAGGTTGCGCACCGGGATGCGGCCGATGAATCCGGCCGCATCCGAAGCTATCTCCTGCGCCGCCAAGGAGCTGCTCATTCCCAGTCCTTCAGCAGCAGCTCGCGGGCCTTTTTGGCCTCGGCGGGCGAGTCGAACCAGTACTCCTCCAACAACGGTCCAATCTCGGTCTCGACGACCTGGCGGAACCAGGAGCGGGTCTCACCCGGTTCGAGGGGGTACGGGGGCGTCACGTAGCTATGTCCAACGCGGAACTGCTTGCCCAGCCGGGCATCCCCGGCGATGGTCGCATTGCAGACTTCTAGCCGCGCCTCGATGTCGTTCGCTAGGTCGGCCTCGAGCCCGCAGTGTTGGGTGACCCAGTCGCGCCACGCCGGACCCAGGCGCGGCTCCAGATCCGCGAAGGCGAAGCGACGCCTCAGGGCCAGATCGACCAGTGCCAGTGAGCGGTCGGCGATGTTCATCGTGCCGATCACGTGGAGGTTTTCCGGGATATGGACGGGGCGGCGTACCCCATCTGCATCGGGATAGCAGAGCTCGAGCGCCTCGCTGGGCGTACGTTTACCGGCCTCCAGTAGCGTTAGCAACTCGCCGAAGATCTGCGCGGGGTTGCCGCGGTTGATCTCCTCGATGACCACGACAAAGCGTGACATTGGAGCCTTGGCTGCCGCCTTGATGGCTTCCATGAAGATGCCGTCGGCCAGGGAAAGTTTGCCGTCGCCCGTGGGGCGCCAGCCGCGCACGAAGTCCTCGTAGGACAGGTTCGGATGGAACTGCACCGCTCGAACCTTGCTCTCGTCCTTCTGGCCGATCAGGGAAAAGGCCAGGCGCTTGGCCAGCCAGGTCTTGCCCGTACCGGGCGGGCCCTGGAGGATCAGGTTCTTCTTGGTCCGTAGTCGCACGAGCAGCTGGTCAAGCTCCTTCCGGGTGAGGAAGCAGCCCTCCTGCAGCACGTCGTCGATCGAGTAGGGCACCAAGGACTCGGCCTTCTGCACGAGTCCGGGATCTTCATCCTCGGATTCGTCGGTGGGGTCCGTGGATGGCTGCGATGGAGTCGTCGCGCTGGGGTCCTTGTAATGCCAGGCCGACAGTGAGAGCTCCGGAAAGGAATGGGCCGGGTACGAGGGCTCCTGGAAACGTGGGATCAGGGCGTCCATGATCGCCAGGTAGTCGGTGGCGTTACAGAGGCCCTTCGGGCCATGCCGCTCGATGGGCACGCCGAGCTTCTTGGTGATGTAGAGCTTGGAGCCGCTGTCGAGGCTGAGAAACGACCAAGGTCGGATCCAGTACAATCCGAAGGTGAGGTTCCAGGCCACCAGTGGGCGTCCGTTGGCATGGTCAAAGGCCAGGGAGAAGCGCGCACGAGCTTCCTCATCGTCCGATTCCGCGAAAGCCAGCGCGGCGGCAAACAGCGCCCAGAGCGAATCGATGTGGTCCGGGGTGCGGGCACTCTCCCTGGGAAAGTACCAGGACTTTAGGTTGTTCAGTACGGGTATGCCCTCGAAGGATTCCGGGATCGGCTCCTCGACGCCCAGGAACTGGCCCAGTTCCTTCATGATGATGCGCCGATTTGCATCAGTGATGCCCCGATTGAACAACCCCATGACCGTGAACGGGCAGATATCTCTCAGGAAGCCCGTCGTGCCGTCGGGATACTCGTCTTGCGACAGATGGCCCAGGCCTTCGACGTGCTGGGCGATGCCTTGAATGGCTTCGAGCAGCGGCTTGCGATCGTCCCGATATGCCAGCAGCTTGTCGGCGATCGCCTCGTAGAACTTCGTCCACCCAAAGCGCTTCGCCTCCGGCGCCTGGGTCCCGAACCGCTCTCGCCAGAACGGTGCGTTGCAGAAGCGGGCGTAGTCCTGCGTATCGCCCTCGAAGGCGAACGCGATCAAGCCGTCGGTCATCCAGTCGCCGGCCTGCACTCGCCAGATGGTCGCCCGGTGGGTGTAGAAGTACCACTCTCGGGCCGGGGTGACCGGCATCCAGTCCACTCGCACCCGCTGGCCGTCGTTCAAGTTCTCGACGATCGTTCCAATGGCCTTGATGGCCATCACCGAGACGGACAGACCACGATTGTCGAAGGGAAGCCCGTGTTTGCGGACGTAGGACGATTTGATGGCGATCCGGTCGCCGGGCCGCATCGACCTGACGAGCTCGAGATACTTGTCATCGTAGCCGTTCTCCCAGACGCCTTCCGCCAGGAACCGCGCCGTGTGGTCATCCGTGTCGTTGTAAAAGGCACCGACGAACCAGGCTGTCGGGTGCTTCACCGACTCCACGGTAGCGGTGGCAAGGGACGATGGGCTCAGCTGTTCTTCTGCGTTCACGTCGTATCCTCGTATTCGATGCTCGGGTAATATGCTCGATGCTTGATTATGGCCATACGATCGGATAAATGGGTCAGGTACGCTAACTCAGTCAGGTTCCCTCTCTGTGTTCTGCCCCCAGAATGCCAGGTCATGGTCCTCCAGGCCCCTGCGATAGAGATCCCAGGCGAGTCGCTCGATGACCTCACGCATCGCCAGGCGATCTCGCCAGCGCGAGGGGATCGCCTCGACACCGTAGTAGGCTCCAGCCAGCTGGCCCGCAATCGCCGCCGTCGTGTCGGCATCGTGACCCAGGTTCACGGCCAGCAGGACCGTATCCTCGAAGCTCTCCGCGCGATCGAAGGCCCAGAGTGCCGCTTCAAGAGACTCCACAACGTAGCCGGTTCCTCGGATCTCCGGAGGCTGCTTGCGCTTGAAGGAGCCCTGGGCAATCGTTGCGATTTCCGCGCAGAGCGGATGCGCCTGGTAGTAACCGTCGATGGGGCTGAAGACAGGCGCCAGCAGATCCTCCTTCCCGTACCCCTTGAGGGCACCAATCAGGAGCCCGCTGAAGAAGCGGCAAGCATCCACGGCCGTCGTGGCACCGTGTGTCACGCGCGAACTCTCGCCGGCCAGGTGGATGGCCGTGGCAGGGTCCTGGTACAGGAACAGCGGCAGTGGTGCGAGACGCATCAGGGAGCCGTTGCCCGCCTTGCGGGGGTCCGTGGATCCGGCGACTGGATTGCCCGCGGACTCGAAGGCCTCGAGAGCCTCCCGGACGGTCACGCCGATATCGAAGCACCGCCCCGTGCTACTCAGGTATCCTTCGCGGTACCAGCGCAGATAGCGCTTCATCTGTGACTCGGGTTGGAACCCATCTTCGATCAAGCTCTCGGCCAGGCACAGGGCCATCGAGGTGTCATCCGTCCACTGCCCGGGCGCGAGGCGGAACGGGCCGCCACCGACCATGTCGACGACCGGCTCGAACCGCCCGGGAGTCTGGAATTCGACCGTCGTGCCCAGCGCATCGCCGACCGCGAGTCCCAAGAGGGCGCCGAGGAATCTTCCCGAGAGATCCGAGGGCCGCTCTCGGTCACGATCAGGACGGCTCCCCATGAACATGGGGTCACCAAGCCCGGGATTTTGCAGACGCTCTCGCAGCGCATGATACTGGGAGCGCCACTCTGCCTCGGGGGGGAGGTCGCCCGTATGGTGGGTCCCGCGGCAAGTGTGGTAAAGCGTCAACCACACGTCGAGGATCCCACCGATCCAGGTGCCGGTACGGGTGTAGATCTGCGTTCGGGCGCGGGCCAGTTCGCTGATGTCACCGTAGCCGAACTCCGTGGCCAGGTCGTAACCCCGGATGGCGAGGTGGAGGACCCAGTATTCATCGAACGTGGGGTCCAGGGGCAGGGCCGAGAGATCACCGTGGAAGAATGAGGCCATGGCTGGCCGGATCCGGTCGAGGAAGTCGTCGACTGGATATAGATAGACTCGGCGGCGATCCCGGGTGGTGCGCATTACGGGCTCCTTCACGTTTCCTGAGTTTGCACCGGAAGGCGCACGCTGTCCTCACGAGCACCCGGGCGCGGCAAGCCATGCGCGATCCTGACCAGCGCCGCAATTTGCTTGGGCGATAGATAACCCTTGAGCTGATACTGCCCCTCGCAGGATGCCAGGAAGGAGTTGCCCGGCAGGGCCTTTTGAGCCTCGTCCAGGAGCAAGGGAAACAGGGTCCCCGCCCGGGCCCGTTCCACCAGTTCGGGAGCCTCGGCGAGAAAGCGAGATAGGACCTGGGCGGTGGCCCTGACGTCACCCAGCGCGTCGTGTGCCTCATGAGGAAGCCCATAGTAGGCGGTAAGGGTTTCAAGGCGCGCATCGGCAGTTAGTTCCCGGGCCTGGAGGTGGACCCGGGCCACATGGACGGTGTCGATGAAGTCCGTCCGACGCGGAACCTCAAGGCCGAGTCGACCCTCGCAGGCGCGCAGGAAGTCCAGGTCGAAGCCGATGTTGTGGCCCACCACAACGGGTAGCTCCGAGAGGGTGCCCACGTAGTCGGCGAGCATGCCGAAGGCCTGCCGTGGCTCCATCGCATGGGTGAAGTCCTCGAGGGTCCTCCCCTGGATGGCGAGCGCTTCCTCAGTGACCGTCTCGGGTCGCTGAGGCCGAATCAGGGTCGCGAAAGCCGCCAACTCTCGCAGCGAGTCATCCAGCAGCAGAGCCGCCACTTGGGTGGGCTCGTGCTCGGTCGGGTCCAGCCCCGTCGTCTCGAAGTCGAGAACAAGATACTTCATGTGCTGGTCCCTGCCGCCTGGGAGGTCGGCGCCGAGGCGGTGATCGCGCTGGGGCACAGCAGGACATAGGGGCACCCGGGACAGGTCCTCGGTGAAGGAAGCGCCTCGAACCGGCCTTCTCCGATGGATTGCACGATCGCGGCGGCCTGGGCGCCTGCCGCCTCAAGTCGATCGGGCGTGAACTCGTGCAGCGTCCCGTGCTGCAAATAGGCCAACAGGCCTCGAGGCTTGCCGACCGCCCGCGTGTAGACCCAGAGCTGCATGGCATGGTGATCGGGGTCCATCACCCGGTCGGTCTTGTAGTCCAGGATGAAGTCGGGACCGATGGCGTCCACCACCCCCTTCAGCTCCAGGCCCCCGAGACTTAGCGTGATGGGACGTTCCCGCTCGGAGATGGCCTCCCGCACCTCCCGGAACACCTCTTCGCTCCGGAAGGAGCGGGCAAAGCGCAAGGCCGTCTCGACGAGATCGGGAGCGAGGTCGGAGACATGCGGGGCGAGCGCCGCCGCCTCGTCGAGGTCGAGTTCCAGGGCCAGGTGTGCGGCCGTACCCACCCGGTTCGCATGGGGGACCGGCACCGGCAGGGGCGGCGCAAGCTCCGTCGCATCATCCGAGGGCACTGCCCCGTGGGGACCGACCTCCTCGCTACCGGGATGGCCATCGACGTAGCGATAGGCAAAGGCTCTCGGACACCGTGCAAACACAGCCAGCGCCGTGACCGGCAGCTCGCTCAGCACCGTCCCCAGGGGCTGCTCGAACCAGCGGGCAGGAAGCGGGACCGGATCCAACGGTCCAGGCAACGGGGGCCGCTCGTCACCGGGCTGCGGCTGGACCTCGTCGATAACTAGCCCGGCCTCTTCGAGACCCGGCGCCAGAAAAGCCAGGGCGCCCTTGACCGGGTCGGGGGCCGTCAGCAGCAGGCGATCGCGGACCCGAGTCAGGGCCACGTAGAAAATCCGGCGCTCCTCCGCCTCCTCGCGTTCCTGCACGCGTCGTTTGTGGAGCTTCAACCGCAGGGGCTCCTGCGAATTACCCTCCTCGTCCTTGAACTTCAGCCCCACGCCCAGCTCCGCATCGAAGCGGATCCGGGTCCGATCGGCCGGCTTGTCGGCCGTGAGGTTGGGCACCACGACCACCGGCCATTCCAGACCCTTGGCGGCATGGATGGTCATGAGCAGCACCGCGTTGCCTGCCTCCAGAGCGGGTCGATCGAGCTCGATCTCGGCCTCGCTCAGGCGTCGGATGCGGCGTACGACCGTCAAGACGTCCTGCGCGCCACGCTCGAGCCGACGTACCTGGTCGATCAAGCCGCTCCAGTCCGCCAGGCGCCGGTGCGCGCCCGGCATCCCTGCCAGCACCGCACTGTAGCCGGTGAGCCGATCCGCCAGTTGCAACAAGCGGCTGGGCGGCTCGCTGCGCTGGTCCAGGAGTTCCTGCAGAATGTCGCGCGCCGTCACCAGATCGGGCTCGCTTGATGCCTCCACCACCTGCCACCAGCTGCTCGCGCCGCGTGCGTCGGCCGCGCGATGCAGGACGGCATCCGAGACGGCGAAGAACGGGCTACGCAGGATCGCCACCAGGGCCTGGTCATCGCGCCGATCCGCCAGAAAGCGAAGCAGCGCGGTCCCGTCCAGTGCCTCGCGGGTGGCGAGCAGGTCGCTGCCTCGGGCCAGGGTTGTTGGTATGCCCTCCGCGGCCAGGGCCTCCTCGTAGATCGCCAGCGGCGCTCCCGTCCGGCACAGCACCGCGACATCCCCCCACCTCATCGGGCGCAGCTCGCCCGCGCCCTTGTCATGCAGGAGCAGACCTTCCTCATGCCAGGCCTTGAGGCGCCGGGCGATATGGCGAGCCTCAATGCGGCGTCTCGCCTCCACATCTCCGGCAGCCGCCTTGGGGACGTGAGCGGCCTCCAGGTGCGGCAGATCATGAGGGACACTTCGCTGACCCACGAGATCCTGGCGCAGACTTCCGAGCGACGGGCCACATACCCGGTTGATGATCTCGAGAAGCGGACCGTGCGTGCGGAAACTCTCCTTGAGGCTCACGCGATCGCCCCCGCGTCCGGCGATCGCCTCGGCCATCCGACCGAACACCGTCACGTCGGCACGGCGGAACCCGTAGATCGACTGCTTCTCGTCGCCCACGATCGTGAGAATCGCGCCCTCGGTGAGCAGGTTCAGCAGGCGGGCCTGGACCGGGTTGGTGTCCTGTACCTCGTCGAGCAGAAAAGCCCGCCAGCGACTCCAGTAGTAGGCAAGAACCTCGGGGTGCTCCAGGGCGCGCAGGGCATGGACCTCGAGATCGCCGAAGTCCAGTACCCGCTCCTGAGCCTTGGCCGCCGTGAGGTGGCCCCGGATCTGAGCGAAGGCCTGGCGCAAGGCCGGGACCATTTCCGCCAGCACGTCGTCGAGCGCGCCGGGCTCGAGCCACAACAACGACTCCTGGGACAGCAGGTCCCGAACCTCGCTCAGGGCCTTTTTGACCTCCTCGTATTGCTCGGGGTCCCAGCCCTTCTTGCTCCCGACATTGAGCTTGATGCCCAGCACCGGCGCGAAGTCCGGCCACGGTGCTCCGGCAGTCCGTCGTGCCAGGGCATCAGTCAGAGCCAGGGTTTCGACCCGCTGGGTTTCCCTGAGACCATCGCCCGCGCAGCGTCTCAGGGCACTCACGGCTTCTTGCCACGGGTCCGAGGTGATCAACCTGGCCACGAGGGATTCGCGTTCGGCAGACAGCACGGCGGGGAGATCAAGTGGATCCCTGGCCAGTGCCTCTTCGGCCGTCAGGGGATCGGCGCCGAAAGCCTCCATGGCGGCCCGCAGCAGGTCCGACGGAATTGAGTCCTGGATCTCGGCGGGCAGGCCAGCGATCGCTTCGTCTAACTGTTCCAACGCCCAGATGGGGCCCTCGGGCCGATCTTCCAGGATGGTGAAATCGGCCGGAACCCCGGCCGCATCGGGGTGCTCGCGGCAGATCCGGGCGGCGAGGGCGTGCATGGTCATGATGGGCGCCGCCTCCAGCTCCACGGCCACCTGAGGCGCGAAGGGTGGCTGAGCAGCGGCGACGTCCTTGCGAATCCGGGATCGCATTTCGGCTGCGGCCATGTCCGTGAACGTGGTGGCCACGATCTCGAGCGGCGAGAGGCCATGCGTCCGCAACAGCTGCAGGTAGCGCGCCGAGAGCATGTGTGTCTTGCCGGTACCGGCTCCCGCCGTGACGCACACATCCCCGGGTGCCTCGACGGCACGTTGCTGGTCGAGCGTGAGTGGCATTCAGGCCTCCTTTCGCCCGAGTCGAGCGCCGGCCCGGCAAACCACCCCGTGCTCGCAGTACTCGCAAGCTGCCCGCTTGAGGTCAGGCGCAACGGGGAAGTGCCCTTCTTCCAGGTGGGCCTTCAACCGGCTCAAGAGCAGTTCCAGGGCCGGCTCGTCAACCTCGGCCCTGTGTCGCTTGGGCTTCGAGAGGGTGTAGTACGAGGCCTCCCGCACCGCCACGCCGGGGTACAGGGCCGGCGCCGCCGCCTCGATGTAGATGGGAAGTTGCAGGTCGATGGTGTTCTTGCGCGAGGCGTCCTGGGCCTTGCCGTAGATTGCGCTGCCGGCCTTGTAGTCGAGGATGACCAGCTCGCCACCAACGCGATCGATGCGGTCCACCTGCCCCTGGACCTTGAACCCCCTCCATTCCCCCTTGAAGTGGCCCTCGGTGGCGGCGATTTCGCCCCCCGCGTCGAGGAACCCCTCGTGCAGGACGGCGCGGCGCAGCACCGTCAGGTGCTCCTCCCGGCGGGCATCCCAGCCGGGAAGGTCGGACAGACGATATCCCAGCTCCGGAACGAGCTCGCCTTCGGCCTCCAGCATAGAGGCCTCGAGACGATCGAGCACGGATTGGCGCGGGTCGGTCGCTCCGATGGCCGCACGGCAGGCCAGCTCGAGGGTCTTGTGGTAGAGCAGCCCCCGGACCTGAGGCTCGATGCCCTCGATCGCCTCGTCAGGCTCCTTGATCCGCAGGACCTTTTGGGCATACCAGCGGAAGGGACACTGCCCGAGGGATGAGAGCTGGCTGGCGCTAAAGGTTCGCCGGCGCCAGTCCACCGGGATCCCGGAGGTGCCGTCGTGAGGGTTGGCCTCCCGGAGCGAACCCGGCGCCTCCCGGCGGCGCTCGATGGCGAGCGCCATCCTGGCCCTCGCCAGCACGGCGTCTTCGTCCGCGTAGTCGGACAGGATCTTGATCCGGCGTCCCTCCTCGGGGCTCGCGACCGGAACCTCGGGAGTTTCGAGCTTGATGCCGAGCCATCCGAAGGCCGGGCTGGGCAGGCGAGCTTTGCCCGCCTGGAGGCGAGAGCAGGTGAACGTCAGCGTCTCGGAGGCCACGGTGAGCAGCGAGTCGAACGTGAGCCGCTCCCGTCGGGCGGCAGACGTTGCGGTCTCGAGCGGAAGGCCGGCTGTCTCGAGGCGCTGGCGGGTGATGAAGTCCAGCACGGGATCGTCGTTCAGGCGCGCGGGAAGCTCGTCTTCCGCCGTCCCGATTACGAAAAGGTGCTTCACTCGTGCGCCAAAGAGCGCCAGCGGAGTATGCAGGCCCACGCCCCCCCGGGCGGGATGGGCCGGGGTCGTCAGGATGCTCAGGGCCTCCCGGACCTCCTGGAGGAACTCCGCCCGCGAGCGAGAAGAGGTATCTCGTTCGCCCAGAAGATCCAACGCTCGCGTGAACCGGCCCACGGCGATCGTCTCGGCCGCCCAGTGGCGCGCACGCCGGACGATGCCCAGGCGCTGCAGCAGAACGCGCAGACGCTGGGCCCATTCCAATCCCGTGGCCGCCTCAGGCCAGACCAGTTCCTGGGTTGGCACCCCCAGCGCGGCCCACTCGTCGGGCCCATGGGGATGACTGGCTCGGGCCTCGAGACGCTTCTCGCCGTTGAGCGCCCGGCACAGCGGATGGCCCAGCAGTCGAAACGTGGGTTCGAAGGGAAGGTTTGTCTCGATCACCTCGGTGAGCAGACCCAGCCAGTGCCCGAAGCGAGTTTCTGAGAGCGGAATCTGGTACTCGGCATGGACCGGCACCCCATGTTCGGCGGCGATTGCGAGCACCAACGGTCCGTGGGCTGCATCGTCGCGGGCCGCGATCGCGACCTCGGCGGGCGATGTCCCACCTAGCAGGAGCTCCTTGACATGGGCCAGCACGGCTCGTACCTCGGCCACCTGGTCCGCTAACTGCCAACCCCGCATTGTCGAGGGGCGCTGCGGCGCTTCCAGGTCGGCACGTTGCACCCGCCAGCCGGCTTGCTCAAACCGCTCGGCAAGGGCCACGTTCTCGTGAACCGCGTCGTGCTCACCTCCCGGTAGGATCAGGGCCGAGCCGGGAGCCGCCAACGCCAGCAGGAACGCTTCCTCATCGCGCCCCAGGCGCGGGTAACCGGTCACCAGCACCGACTGCCGCTTCACGGAGCCTTGAATCGCCAGCCAGTAGGTCTCGGCAGGATCATGGAGCCTCAGCTCACGAAGGCGAGCGAGGTAACCCTGGACGAACCGAGCGACCTGCTGAACCCGGGGATCGTCGAATGCTGCAAGTTGTTCGAGGTCCAGTCCGGCGCGCAGCACCTCGGCCACGACGGGGGCCAGGCGGCGTGCGGTGCCAGCCGGGTCCGGGAACCCATGGGCAAGTGCGAGGTCACGCAGAAGGTGTGGCGCCGTGAGGGCATCGATGGCCGTCCGACCAGCGCGGGCGAGCAGACCCTGCGCCAGGCGTTGGAGGCTGACGTGTGGCACTCCGAGGGCCCGTGCGGCACGAGGATTGGGGGTCACGACCAGGCGACCAGGCACCAGGGCGGTTGCCTGAGGGTGCGGCGCCGATGTGAGGTAGAGGGTGGGGTTCGCCTCCCGTTCAGCCGTCATGGGTGCACCGGACGCTTCTGCGATGGGACCACCGCCACCAGCTCGGACGGGGCCGCCACATAGAAGAGGGCGATATCGAGGTCCTGGGCCTCGCCCCGGACCAGATCCAAGGCGCTTTCTGTCATTCGCTCATTGGCATCTCGTGCCGAATCGATCACCAGCATCGCCAGCTGCGGGATTGAGGCAGGCGCACGATGGGCAATCTCTTGACCCAGGGCATGCAGCTTCCTGAGGTCCTTGAGCACTTCCCCCGGGGATAGGCGTCCTTTGTCGCGCTCAGAGGCCTTGCTCTCCAGGGCCAGTAGCATCTGGCGCAGGGTATTGTCGCGGTTCCGGCGCCGCCAGTCGGCTTCGATGCCCTCGGCGAAAATGACCACATCCGGGATGGGCTCGAACCCTCCGCGGTAGCCCTCGGCCTTTCGCCGGTCGAGTTGCCGGAACAGCGTCGTCTTGGGACGCGGAATCCAGATCTTGACGTTCATTCCCAGCTGCTCGAGGGGAACCTGACCGTGCACGCGCAGTGCGTGGTAAACCATCGCTTGGTAGTGCTGCTCCGAGCCGAGGACTGCGCAGCATTCCGTCGCGATAACCGGGAGAGCACGCTTTAAGGCTGTTAGTGCGTCTTTGGGCGTCTTCATTGCTGCGTCCTCGAGAAAGGCGTGGGGCGTCGAAGGTGACGAGCTTCTTTCTTAAGTAACCATCGATTGCTTCTTGAATGGGTCAGGCTGGTTGACCTCCGTCGGCGCGAGTTCCGAGGCCATTCGGGCGATGGTGGCCTGAACCTCGGCAACCACAAAGTCGGGCTCGACCACCCGGGCCTGACCGCCGTAGGACAGAATCCTGCGCACGGCCCGCAAAGGAATGCTCTCCTTGATGGCCACCAGACGGCTGCCGTCAGGCGTCTCCTCAAGGACTCGCAGGCGCTGGGGAACCCTCTGGAACCCCGAGGCCATCGACGCCGAGAGCCAGATCTGAAACTCAAAGGCTGGGACCTGATCCAGCGAGACTGGGGTATCGAGCACCTCGACAGCCGGGCTGGTCTTGGTGGAGCAGAAGCGATCCAGGCGGAATTCCCGGTTCTTGTGCCACTCCGTGCTGCCCTCGGCCTCGGGGCAGTGCGCATGGAGGTACAGAAAGCCGTCCTGCCAGGTTAGATAGGCCCGGTCCACCAGGTACCGCTTGGGTTCGCGGTTCAGTGGACGATAGGTCAGGCGCATCATGCGGCCGGTCTGAATGCCATGCTGAAGGCTGTCGAGGACCTGCGCGTCGTAGGCCGTGTTGCCCGTCCTCAGGAGGCGACCGGTGTAGGGATCAGACAGGCCTTCGCGAACCGAGGCAGGCACTCGCTCGAATAGCGTGCGAAGGCGCTCCGCTTCCGGCAACTTGAGATCCTCGAATAGCGCCACGGCGGTCTGCAGGGCCGCCGCTTCCTCGTTGTTGGCGAACAGCTCCAGGTGCCCCATGTCCAGCTCATAGGCCTGCTTGGTCAGCTTGTCGCCGGGGCCTAGCGGACGAAAGCCAATGCCCAGCTTGCGCAACGCCTTGACGTCGGCCGAGATTGAGGCTTCCGAGAGCCCGGCATCCGTCTCGTAGTCCGAAGACAGTTCCAGTAGGCGGCTGAGAACCTCACCCCGAAACAAGGGGCCAGTAAGCAGCATCTTGAGGATGTTCCAGCGGCGTTCGAACGCGTCCATCGCGCCCCCCTTCGACGAATTTGCATGAATTAGCTTGCTTGACCCATTCGTACCCCAACCGATCAAAACTAACCCTCGTTCGCTACCAAAACATCATGGCAACCGGAGTAGATTCGGTTTCGAGCGGAGGAATCAATGCTAGACGTGAAGGTCAAGTCGGACACGATCTGGGTCGGCGAGCACTTCTCGGTCGACTTTCAGCGGACCCTGCGCATTCCTGACGACGGGATCGTCTATCCGCTACCGCCCGGCCTGAGTCGCTTTCCCGTGCGCAGGGTCGACGACTACCTCGACCGAGTGCCGCCTGCCTGGCGTGAGCACGGTGGCGTCTTCATTCCCATGTACCAGCGAGAGGCGCTCTGGCTCTGCTTCGGCGGCTCCTACTGGAAGCCCCACGCGGTTAAGATCGCCATCGGCAAGATCAACGTGGTGACCGGTAGGGGCTGGGCTCAGCCCCTCGAGGAATCCCCTCAGGATTACCTCGTCTGCCCGGATCAGCCCTGGCTCGATGGGATCAATGCCGGGGAGGGGATGATTCGCCAGTTCGTCGCCATGCCGCTCGGCCAGGGGTACACCGTCGAGGGACAGCTCACCGGCGCCGAGAAACATGGAGGCATCCAGCTCATCGCCTTCGCCCCGAAGCCGGGGCGTTTTCCCGACGAGCCGCCGCGGGTCGAGACCTGCGATTACCTGGTTTGCGAGAGCGCGGCCGCACCGAGCATGGGCCTAGCGGCCGGCGGCAAGATGACCCAGAAGATCTATGCGGACGAGTACGGTCTCGACACCTGGGACCAGGAGAACTACGGGCGGGTGTTCATCCACATCGTCGACAGCATGGTGTTCCGGGAGATCACAGGGGAAGAACCGCCTCCCACGCCCGTCACGGCGAAGACCTACGCCCAATATCACCTGCCCTGGTTCTCCCTCTATGACGAACTGAAGCAGGACCTACCGCCCTCGGGCATCCTCAAGGGGGTGAAGTCTGTCAAACAGGTCGACGTCGAGAAGGGCCACCAACCGCAGCAAGACGACAGCTCGGTGCCGGTGGACAATATCGTCAAGCTAGGCAAGAAGCCAAACACGGTCCGGGACGGCGAGTGGTAGCCGTGCTGCCGCTGGGTGTCCCGATTGTCTTCCCGAGCCCTCAATTCAACTCACAAAGGAGTTCCCGCGCCATGCGAAGTCCCATACTCCCGCTCCTCACGACCGCGATGCTGGTCTTGGGATCGACCGCTCTTTCTGGTTGTAACGCCCTCTCCGGAATCTCCTCGTTGCCCGGCGTATCCTCGGTCGTTCCGGCGCCCAGCATCGATGGCGACTGGCTGGTGGTGCGTCCCGGATTCTCGACCTTCAGCCTCTCGCTTTACGAGAAGGGCGGGAAGATCACGGGTTCGGCTGGGACCGAACCCTATACGAATCCGCTGGCCGGTACCCGGACGGGGAACAAGGTCGAGTTCGTCATCACCTTCAAGGACAGCACGACCGTCACCTACAGCGGGGACCTCAGCTCCGACGGTTCCCAGATCACGGGCGTCATCGGCTCGGGTAGCTCAGCAGCCGATACCTTCACCGCCAACAAAAAGTCCTCCTCGCGCTGAAGCACAGCTGCGGAAAGGCCCGGTGATTGATGCGCGACGACGAGGAATTGTCGATCGATCCTGGTGATGACGAGCAGGGGCAAGATCTGATCGCCGAGATCGAGGCCCTCTGGGAGCAGCTCCAAGACGGGCTGCCCCCAGAGGAGCGTACGAATTTCGAGGGGACCCCGCGTTCGGTGTTCGCAATCGGCACAGCTACTCAACTTCGGTTGTTCGTCGAACCCGACCTCCCCGCCGTGCCCGGCCTCGATGCGCACGAGTTGTTTGACGAAACGGTCCCCCTGGAGGCCAGCCTCCAGAAGCTTTGTCGCTGGATTGCTGCCCGCCGCGGCAAGCGATGCACGGCCCGGCAGCGATCCCTTCTCCGGTGGCATCTCGAGACCCGGGCGGCGGCGATCCCCCTTCACCTGGTCTTCGAAGGGGAGCCATCCATGCAGGTCACCATCCTCAACCCCGCAGCGAGCCGGGACTGGGACGATGAGGTCCCGGTCCTCGACGGCTGGCATGAGGAGCAGTTTCTGCGCCGGTTCTCGGGGATCCGCGAGAAGACCCTCGACTACCTCCAAGATGCCGAGAGCAAGTACATGGTGTTGCTGGGCTTGGAGCCCTGGCACACGTTCTACGCGACCGAGGTCGACTTCCTGCACGAGGTCGCAAGCTACGAGCTCATCATCACGCTCGGCCGATCCGGCCTGGTGGAGCATGTGCAGGAGGCTTTTGCCTACCTCGTGGCGAGAGACCGGGGGATCGATGCCGAAACCGCGGCGACCTTCCAGCGATTCAAGCTGCTCTACCTGTTCGCCAAGGGTCTGGCGACCGACGACGAGATCCCGTCGCTTGACGATGAAGACGAGGTCCTGTTCTGAGATGGCGGAGATAGGGCTGCTCCTGTGCCTGGTCATGGCGGCGTTCTCGTTGGTGTTCTGGGTGACCGGCGCCGCGATCGCCTGGGTCGGCGAGTTGCTGGACTTGCTGATCAGTTGTGGCAAGAGGGCTGCGAAGCCGGACCGCGGGCGGCATCGTAGGCCGTTGATAACACGCTACCCTGCGACAGCCCTGGGAACGAGACCTTACGACTACCTCCTGGTGGAAGCGGCTCGGCACTACTTCCGGAGGGTCAACGATCGTCACCAGGAGATATTGGCAGCGTTGCCGGCCCCTGACAGTGACAGGCGCCGTGCTCTGGACGATTTCGACTTGGCGCGGGCGCACGAGATGGCCACCCTTGGTTTCCTGGTCGGCAGGATTGTAGCCTCGAGGGAATCGGAAGATGAAGACACTTCGATGACGGCTACGATGACTGAAGGTCGCCGACGGCGACAGCTTGCCTGCCATGCCTATCAGGGCTATCGTAATCATCGGCGTGCAGTTTTCTGAGCAAGGTAAGGTGCCATGCGGTTACGCTCGTTCCCTCTTCCCGAATACGTCAAGGACCGGCACGTCTGCTTCCGGGATCCTTGTCGTGATTTCCTGGTAATTGCCACTCCCGAGGAGCGCGTGAGGCAAAATGTACTCCGAACCTTGATGGAGGGCTACGGCTACCCACAGGAAGCACTTCGCACTGAACTGAAGATGGCTCGCGGCAAGGCCGACCCGCGTCGCTCGGATGTCGTCGCCATGGTCCCGGGGCCCGACTCCGAGCTTAATGTTCCCTTCCTCGTGGTTGAGTGCAAGCGTCCAGGAATCATGCTGGGCCAGGAGGTAATCGAACAGGGCAACTACTATGTGGGCAAGCTGGGAGCCTCTTTCCTGGTGCTTACAAATGGCCAGGAGTCCACGCCCTATGCAGTGACTCGCGAGGGGCTGCGAAAAGTTGCCGACATCCCCACCTTTGAACAGGCATGCAGCGGCACTGGCTGGGAGGCTCGCTACATGGTGGAGCCCAGCTATGTGCGGCCCAGCATGGGGCAATTACGGGACGACGAGTGGGTGGGCGAGGTCTTCGCGGACCACATCGGGGCCGATACCCCCCGCGAGCTTTGGGCGTCGATCGCCAACTTGACCTCCTTGTTCTACGTTGATGAGCCGCTCTTCACTTCACCCATCGACGCTCCGGCCGGCTATAGATTGGTCGAGGATTGGGGAGCCCGGATGCATCGCTTTACAAATGCCGGCGGCGGAGATTGGCCCGGTTGGTACCGTAGCCTGCTGGTGCGCGATCGCGAAGGTGGCGACCATCTTGTCAGGCTTGCCCTGATGGCCAGCGCAAAAACTGAACACGACCTTCACTGGGGGAACATCGCGGGCCGCACCTACCTGCTGGTAGCCGTCAGCGACTTCTTCGCCACCCACAACGCCCTGCAACTCAACGTCAACACCCACTGGGAGCTAGATTCCGCACAACGGGTGGTTCGGGTTTCGCACTCGGGGGCCATGAGTGGCCGCGGCTCCTACAAGCATGAGCGAGTCGTCTCATGGGTGGCACAACATGCCCCAGAACTGGTCGAGCAAGACCTTGTGATGCTGGGTAGCTTCCCGGTCGAGCGGCTGCTGGAATGGCAGGACATCGAGCTGTTGGTTGCCAATCTATGTGTCTACGCTCTGTTGCGTGACGGGTTGCGGAGCGAGGAGAAGCCCGGTGCAAAGCGAGGGACTCCTTCCAAACCTGCGATTCGGGAAAGTCTGGCCGCTGCGATCGCCGATCCTACAAAGCGTGATCTCCCAAACCGCAGCGGACACACGCCCCTGATGCAAGCCGCCTTCCGGGGCTACGATGACCTCGTGGCCTGCGCGCTGGACGCAGGGACGTGCCTCGATACGCAGGACCTCGCCGGAATGTCAGCCCTAATGCATGCCGCCAGCAAGGGACGGCTTGCGGCCGTCGAGCGACTGATGGCAGCCGGCGCTAACCCAGACCTGATCAGTAGGGATTCCCAGAGCGCCCTTCACCTGGCGATCGAGGGGGGATTCGGGGATGTCGTCAAGGCTCTGGTCGGCGCTGGTGCTTCCACGACGATCCGCGACGGCCAAGGAGTAGATGCCTTGCTGTCCGCCATCTACGCGGACCTCGAAACGATCGCATGCTGGCTTATCTCCCGGAGCGTGTGCCTGCAGACCCGCAGCGAGGGGGGGCAGAATCCGCTGCATGCCGCGGCCCAACAGGGCCACCTAGAGGTCGCCAGACTACTCGTGGCTGCTGGCCTGGAGGTCGATCCGCGCGATCGCGAGGGCTGGACACCGCTGATGTTCGCCGCACAGCAAGGACACTTCGAGGTGCTCCGTTTGCTTCTTGATGCCGGAGCCGACCCTCACGCCACCTGTTCGGACACCGAGGATCCGGTGGTGAATTTTGCCGCCGATGGCGACAGCCCCGCGGCGCTCGATCTGTTATTGGCCAGAGGTGCTGATCCCTTTCAACCGAACAAGGAGGGTCGAGCCGCCCTGGCAATCGCTGCCTCGGCTGGTCAGGTCCCGAATCTGGTGCGCCTCCTGGCTCTATCCCATGATCTGGAAGTAAGGGGCGACGATGGCGCCACTCCCCTAATGCTGGCTACTGCCGGTGGGCACCTGGGCGCCGTGGAAGTCTTGATTCGGGCAGGCGCAGATCTCGAAGCTCACGACAACGAGGGACTGACCGCCCTCCACATAGCGGTCGCCTGCTGTCAACTCGATTCGTTCCGGTGCCTTCTGGCTCACGGGGCCAATGCCCATGCCCTCACCGCGGAAGGAAAGACTCCACTTGATCTCGCGCGGAACGCCGGTTGGCGGGAGTTCGAGCAGGTTCTGATATTGGAGGAAAGTCGGGGAGTGTGGTGAAACGCCTAGCCAGACCGGCTATTCCAAGCAAACAGCGACTCATCAAGCCCTCACCCCGTAGGGCTATGAAGCTCGGGGAACAGAGCACGGACTCGATGCGTGATAGGAACTGATATGACCCAGGAAAATGGCTCGCCAGCAGGAAGGGCAAGGGAATGGACACTGGCTGGGCTGGCAACCGCACTTGCTGCCGTGGCTGCCCTGCTTTGGGTTGGCGGCATCCTCGTTCAGTTGGCCAACCACAAAGCCCAGCCCGAGCTGGTCGTGGCCGAGATCTTGGCAGCCGAACTGCTTGCAGTGGCTGGCCTCTTGGCCCTGATGATCCGCCAGCACGCCATCAGCTTGGACGGACCAACCCGACTGGCTCTCGCGAGCTGCTTGGTGGTCGCTAACATGGTCCTCTTGCCCAGCCCGTCCCCGACCGGCATTATCGGAATGGTCCTGTTGTTATGGGGGATCGTGTTCTTGATGCTCCTGAGTGGCGGATTCTCGGCACTCCTCCGGCCAACACCCTATGCGATCCGGACCGGCACCGAAGCCAGTGGCTGTGCTGCCGCGTTGTACTCTCCCCTGCTCCTGTTTCCGCTGGGGTTGGCGTCCGCACTGATCTATACTGTTATGGGACGGATGCTGCTGATCTTCTTTGTTGGGGTCGGCCTCTTGGTGTTCGGGGCCTGTTTCCTCAAAGCCGCCCTGGAGGAGCGCTCTCAACCCTGATGCAGGGTGCGGAGCAACGAAGGACAAGAGGGAGGACCATGACTGGCGTTCGTAGAGGTACCGGTAGACGACAGGCGCGGGAGGGCGAGATCGGTCAGGCCGAGATTCGCCGCGATGTTGCCGCCTGGTCCCGCGAGCAGCTGGAGCAGTTCGCCATCGTGCAGATCCTCAGCAGCACTGTGCTGCGCGATCGCCTGCGCCGCAAGCTGGCCGTGACTCGCAGTCCCGCTGCTGCGCTGGAACAGCTCATCGCCGACGTTGATCGGGTCCTGGACGTTGACTTCATCGAGAGGCGCGAGGTTCGATCGTTCATCGACGATCTCGATGAACTCCTGGCGGCCATCGAGACCATGGCGGAGGTTGCGCCCGAGCAGGCGGTTGATGCCGCCCTGCACTTCCTCGAGGCGATCCCCCGGGTCTTTGAACGCGTCTACGACGAGTGCGAGCTGGCGACGTTCTGCTCGGAGCTGGCAACCCTTGCTGTGAAGCTCGCTGCTCGCTCGTCCCGGGGCATCTGGACTACAGGACAGAAGCTCGTGAAGGCGTACCTGACTGACGACTACGGGCGGTTTGACGAAGTGCCAGAGATCATGGCCAAGGCCCAACTCGATCGGGATCAGCGCTTGGCGCTCGCCGGCATCCTCGAATCCGAGGCCGCTCGGCTTGACCAGTTCCAGGGCGCTCGTCTAACAGCTGCAGCCCATCGCTTGCGACTTGCCCGGGGCCCGCGGCGGAAGGTTTCGACATAGGCGCTGTCTTGCACGCCCCCGGAGCCATGCGGAATCAGGGCTAATCCTCCTGGCCGAGCATCGTCCTGGCCTGCTTGCAGAACTCCTCCCAGGACAGCGCGCCCATCTGAACCTCGTCCTCCCACTCCCGGAGCTGCTCCACGATGTCGCTGTCCTCGAACCAGTCATCGAGCAGGTCATGGAGCTCTCGGAGGTTGGGAACGCGGGGGCCATCGAGCAGGGTGCGAACATCGGCGAGCAACTCCCGAAGAAGCCTCGCCTCCTCCTGTTTCGACGTTTCGTCCCGCAGCCCGTACTTCACCAGCAGCAAGTCGAGGCCCTCTTCCTCCTCCAGGGCGGTCCGCGCATCATCGGTGCCCCATTCGCCGCCGCATGAGAAGGCCAGTAGCTTGGTGCTGCTCCACATCAGGTGGCCAAGGTGAGACATCAGCTGCTCCTTGAAGGCCACTGGCAAGTCTGGCGTCCGATCGAGCAACCGCTGGATGTAGCGCACGTCCCTGACCTGATCGCTGGTCTTCTCGATGCACCAGGAGCTCATGTCGAACTGGAACTCCGGCGAGTGCAACTCGAACCGCTTGGTGCGGATGGGGGTGCCCAAATACGGCAGGAGCATGGCGCTCACGACGTAGGTGACGTCCTCGTCCTTCACGGTCCAGTACAGCGCCAGGATGCCTGTACCACCACCCGTCAGCCTTCCGGGCGTGAGCGAGACGAACGGTCCACTGCCGATCCCCTCGCCGGTCCAGATATCGCCGGCCCATCCTGCGGTACGCGCCTCCACCTGGGCTTCCTCGATGATGCCGAAGGCATGGGCCTTTCGCTCGGCGGACCCGGGCTCGTCCCCGGCCAGGCAGGCCAGGTAGGGCTCGAGTGCCAGGTTGGCAGGTAACGCGTCGGCGCCCTCGAGACGGTAGACGTAGCGGAGATGGAGCTTCGGCTCGGCTTGCATGTCTTGCCTCCAAGGGGCCGGGCGGTGGATAGAGCATAGATTTTAGCACGGTCAGCCGAATGCGCCGCGAAGGCTTTCCTCAGTGTCCGGCAGGAAGCTCGCCTCGGACTTCGACCTCGGCATCCTCCTTCTGCAACACTTCGGCGATGACGCGCGTCGTCACTGCCTCGAGGTGCTCGCTTGGATTCCCGAGACCCAAGCAGGCCAGCTTGACCAGCTGTAAGGTGCATGGACTGCAGTTGCGGCCCCTGCTGCGTCTCGCACGAGGTCCTAGCCGATCCTGTTACCTGACGCCCCCAGGCGCAGTGTGGCCGGCGTTTGACCTTTCAGGTGGCTTAGAATTTCGGAGAGCCCCGAGAGTTCCAGGCCAGATTAGCCCCGGCTCCTGTCTCTACCCCCTGTTTGGTTGGCTGGTTTTGCGGTAACCTTGTAGCCAAGGGTAGATTCCGAGGTCGCAGGGGCTATAACAATGTTTGCCAACAATCGTAAAGAGCTGAACCTGGTGAATCCGCCCGAGGGCAAGAAGGGCCTACGGGAAAGCCAGCTCGGTGCCGTGATGGCGGCAACCTCCCACTTCACGGTCAACCGGGACCCTGCGCTCATCTGCATGCCGACCGGGTCGGGCAAGACCGCGGTCCTGATGGCGCTCTGCTATCTCTTGTCAGCGAAAAAGGTTCTGCTCATCACGCCAAGTCAGCTCGTCCGCAGGCAGATCGCTAAGGATTTCAGCGAGCTTGCGACGCTTCAGCGGATCGGGCTGCTGCCTACGACTGTCGCCGCACCCCGGGTCATTGAGGTGAAGAACCGGGTCAAGGACGAGGCCGCCTGGCAGAAGCTGCTGGCTGAGTACGACGTGCTGGTTGCAACCCCCAACAGCGTCAGCCCCTCGACGAAGAGTGGCATCTCGCCGCCACCAGATGGCGCCTTCGACGTCGTTCTTGTTGATGAGGCTCACCATAGCCGAGCGAAGACCTGGGCGGATCTGCTTGCGCAGTTTCCGACTGCGAAGCAGATTCTCTTGACCGCAACGCCTTTCAGGCGCGACGGGCGCGACATTCGCGCCCGCTTTGTCTACAACTACCCCTTGCGCAAGGCGGTCGAAGACGAGACCTTCGGCGAGATCCAGTACGTGCCCATCGACGTGGAACCGGAAAAGGTGGACCGGGAGATAGCCAAAAAGGTCGAAGCGATTTTTTTGGAGGACAAGAAGGCGGGCCTCGAGCATCGCGTCATCGTGCGCACCAGCCGCAAAGACCGGGCTGATGAGCTGTATGACCTCTACAAAACGCACGCCCCCAGCCTGCGGCTCGCGGTCGTGAGCAGCAATAAGTCGATGGCGGTTATCGAAAAGGCCATCGACGGACTCGAGAAGGGCGACCTGGATGGCATCATTTGCGTCGACATGTTGGGTGAGGGCTTTGATATGCCCAATCTCAAGATCGCGGGCCTGCATGCCCCCCATAAGTCGCTGGCCATAACGCTCCAGTTCATCGGTCGGTTTGCTCGAACCATTGTCAAGCAGAGCGGCCAGAAAATCGGCCCGGCCAAGTTCGTGGCGGCGCTCAATGACATGGAGATCGAGAAGGAGAAGCTCTTCAGGGAAGACGCCGATTGGAAGCGCATCATCGTAGATCTCAGCGAGAAGCGTATCGGCACGGAGCTTTCGACCCAGGAGTTCTTTGAGGCGTTCGATGTGCTCAAGGAGCCGATGGATGCCGACGTGCCGCAGTACCTCTCCAAGACGAGCTTCCGACCTTTCTGCCACGTCAAGGTCTTTGAGGTCGTGGGTGGGTTCGCCCTGCGCGCGAGTCTTGATTCGCCCAATCACGACGTGCTGTTCCATGAGATCAGCGTCAAGCATCAGACCGCAGTCATTGTCTGGGCAACCCGCAAGAAGCCAAAGTGGCTGAAAGACGATGTCTTGAGCAATGTCACCCACGAGATGGTCGTCGTCCACTACGACCCGACAACCCGGTTGATGTTCGTTTGCTCCACCGACCGAAGGGAGGAGTTCTACGCGCACGTCCTCAGTCAGTTCGTGGGGGGGATGTACCGCGAGCTGCCCTTGACGGTGCTCCGGCGGGCGATGGCCGGTTGGACGGACGAGCGGTTCAGTAGCGTAGGCATGCGTAGTCGCCGCTTCCGGACCGGCACCGAGTCCTATCAGATCAAGGCGGGCTCGAATACTCAGCTGGCCGTACATGCGTCGGACGGCCAGAACTACGTGGGGGGGCATCATGTCGGCAGCGGCAAGAACGAGAAGGGCCAGACCGTCTTGCTGGGGCTCAGCGGCACGTCCAAGATGTGGACGATCAAGTACGTTCCAATACCTGAGCTTATCGAGTGGTGCGATGAGCTCGCTGTAAAGGTTTCCGACGAGACCCATGACCAAGCAAAGTTACCACTCGGGGACGTCTTCGAGTACGGTGAGCAAATTACAGCATTCCCCAATGGCCTGGATCCGTTTGCCGGCGAATGGCACATGGATGTCTTCAAGAATGGGCACCGGGCGAGACTCGTCGACAGCAATGGCTCTTCAACTGTAGCGCCGCTTCAGGACCTCGAGTTGCAGGTTGATCCTAAGCAGAGCACCACCAACCGACTCGTGTTCACCATTGGCAAGGGCTCCACCAACGTCGAATTCGATTTGGTCCTCAAGCCCTTCCCGACGTTCTCTGTGACCCCAGGCCAATCTTGCGCCTTGTACGCGTGCCACGGGCAAGACGTAGACGGCGACTTCGTGACCTACCTCAACGGAAAGCCGCCTGTCTTCTACTTTGAGGATATGTCCTCCCTCGCACAGAAAGATGTCTACGTGGCTCGCAAGACCGACGTTGTCCATTTCCCTGTCGGCCGGCTAGATTGCGTTGACTGGAAGGTCGCCAAGGTAGACATTCGGCAAGAAGTGACCACGTCGAAGGTGGGGCACACCTCGATCCACGACCATTTGAAGAAGGCGCTTTTGCCCTTGTTCGACGTGCTCATCTACGACCAAGGTGCAGGCGAGGTGGCCGACTTCATCGGATTCGAGAATGGGGCGACACCCCGCGTCGTACTCTACCACTGCAAGGGCTCGGGCAAGACCACAGCAGGTAGCCGGGTCGACGACCTCTATGAGGTTTGCGGTCAGGCCATCAAATCCGTTCAATGGGCAGATAAGCGCCGTTTGCTCGAGAACCTCAATAACACCAACCGCAAGGTCAGGCAGTACCTCAAGGGGACGGCCGCGGACGCCCAAGCCATCGTAGCGGCGATTGGCGGCCGTGACTTCGCTCTCGAAATCGTCATCGTCCAACCAGGGCTCAAATCCAAGCCCAAGGTCGTGGACCGTCTTGCCCGCCTCCTCGGTGCTGTAGATGAGCATCTCCACTCCAGTACGGGCTCTCAGCTGCGGGTGATGTGTTCCTGAACCCCAGCCAACCGATGAAATAGAATGAATCAGTTAATGTGACCCATAGTGGGGTTTGTTGGCCGATATTGATGGTGGAGGTGACTACCAGTAAATGGGGGCAGGTCCGGCGGTGTGCACCAAGGATAGCCTTGCCATGAGACTCGATCGTCGCCAGGCGTGACAGTTCGAAGCCAGATGCGCAGCCCCATTCCAAAAGGGCGGATGGATCAGGCCGCAAGCTAAGCTGCGCACTGTTCGCGCGCCTTTTTGGACTAGCAAATGTTAACCCTTCAGCTGTATCGGGTACACCAAGGTGCCGCCCACTGAATCGAGAGGGTAGAACGATGACCAACAACTTTGAAGAGCGCCTCAAGAACGTGCGTGATCTTCTCCGATCCACCGATGAGATGTTCGAAAACGCCGTAAGCTATCTCCCGAAGGACATCCAGAAATTTATCCGTGAACAGGTCTACGACCGCCTTTTTGGTGAGCTAAGGGAGTCTATCGTTCAGTCTCGCCCGCCCCGCATCATGGTCATCGGACGTACGGGCCACGGCAAGTCGTCGTTCATCAATGCCCTGGCGGGGCGGAGGGTTGCCGAAACCAGCAAGGATAGACCTGGTCAGCACCAAGCCGAGGAGCATCCCATCGTCTTTCCAAGTGGGTTCTCATGGAACGTAATTGACTCCCGCGGGCTTTTCGATGCGACGACTCCGGATGGGGCCAGCGAAACGAATGCCGCAGACACCCTAAAGAGAGACTTGGAAACGTACGATCCTGATGTAATCATCCACGTTCTGCCGGCGAACGAGCGAGCAATCAGCGAGGACCTAACGGTCTTCCGTCGCTTCCAGGATGGATTCCGGGTCTCAAAGCCAACCATCATAGTCTTGAACAAGGCCGACGCAGTCAATCCGCTTAGAGCCTGGCCTCCCGAGGCATACCCCCAGAAGGCCGGCGAGTTGTTGGCCCACATGCGATACCTTGCCGATGAAGTTCTGCGGGTCGAGCACGAGGATCTCGTGGAAGATAGACCCTTCTTGGGATTCTTGGTAAAGGACAGCGCGTATCAGGCAATCATTCCCGTGGCGTCTTACCGTGAGGAAGGCGAAGAAGAGTGCGTTTGGAACCATGATTTGGTTCGTTCATTCATCGGTAATGTTCTGCCCAAAAGTGCTCAGTTCTCCTTTTACGTTGCGCAGAACAACATGAGCTTATTGCGTGAGTACACAGACAACATCATAAACTCGTTTGTTGTTGCAGCGGGAGGGGTTGGCGGCACTCCGATACCCGTTGCCGATATTGTCGTTCTTACACCTCTGCAAATGCTGATGATCGCTCTAATTGGAACAATGGCCGGACGTCCTCCGTCGATGGACACCGCGACGGAGTTCCTTGCCGCGGCTGGCGTCAATGTGGGCGTCGGACTTGGACTACGGGCCGCTGCCCAAACCATCTTGAGGGTCTTCCCGCCGACTGCCCCTTTCGCTCCCTTTATCAGCGCGGGCGTCGCGTCACAGGGAACCTTGGCCTTGGGCAAGGCGGCACAGGCGTACTTCTTCAAGGATGTGACTGATCCCGGAGGTGCCGGAAAAGTCCCCGTTACACCGTAGGGACACGGTCGTCTGCCTACGGGAACCGCCTATGAAGTAACGGGCATGCGAACCTGCATCTTCCAAACACCCTTCAAACGGTGGATGTCGCAGATCAATTGCTTGATCTCGGCTGGCAGCCGCGCCAGAGCTTGATTCGACGGGCAACCATGATGACAGAACACCCAGCGGCTCGGTTTAGCGAGTCTGGACCCACCGTTGACATCGTAGAGGTCACTGGTTCGAATCCAGTTGTGCCCACTAAAGAACCCCGGATTAGCGATTCATCTCGCTTTCCGGGGTTCTTTCTTTGCGGAAGCCGAGTTCAAGGCCCAGCCGCCAAGTTCGCATCGACCCGCCCCCGCCTCCTCTGCGAGAAAAATTCTGGTGGAGGCGCGATTTAACAAGAGGCGAGAAAGCGTTAGCGTTCAGTCATCTGCAGGATGTCTACCTTGGTGTGTGACCTTGCCCCGGGAGGCCCGAGCGCCGAACCCGTTTCCGCTTCGGCCCCCACAAGAGGAGGCAACCATGTGTCGTTCGGGATGGCTTGTCGGCCTGTGTGCCGTGGGGATCGCTTGCATGACCGGCTGCGCCGGGATACCTGGCACGTCGAGTGGGGACCTCAGCGGGGCCCAGTCCGGCTTTGCGCTCACCGTCCCGGCCCCAGACGGCTATCAGGGCACCGGCGATCTGAGCATGCGCTTCACAATGCCCCGTGGTACGGACTACGAGCTCGCGGCCCTCGGCTCGGACATCGAGCGGATTGACGTCATCCTCACCGCACAGGGCGCCATCTCCTTGCCCCCAGGCATCCCGCTGCCGTTCCCCGCCTCGCAACCCAAAGGGATGCCGACCCATCCGAGCACGGAGCCCGTGAACGCTCCGCCCCTGCCCCCGAAGGACCTGGAAACATTTCCCAACATCCTGACCGACCCGCCGCCCCCGGGGGCTCCCACCACTCCTTACCCTGTTCCCGCACCGCCCCCCCGCCTGGAGAAGCCCTTGTATCATCCCAACGTGCTCGCCAAGGCGTCCATCAGCCGCGGTGAGCTGGACAAAGGTCAAGGAGATGTCGTCTTCAACGGCCTAAAGGCCGGGGTCTACGGTATCGAGCTCGTGGCGTTCGGCCGAGATGGCCAGCAGATCGCCACCTCCATGCAGAGCGCGACGATCCGCGACGGACAAACCGTCAGCGTGAACGCCACCTTCCCCCTCGGCGGACAGGGAAGCGGGACCAACGTCACCACGAGCGTCACGACCGGCCCCGGAACTCTGGTTTCAGCAAGCGCCGGAGGCGAGGTCCCCCCCGCGCGCCCATAACGGCCCGAGAGGCAGGTCTGTCGCGGGCGATCGCCGAAGCGGGTCTCGGAGGCCTCCTCCGCAACCCGCTTCCTTGGGAAGAATGTTTTCTCAACCTGCTCGTATTAAACGAATGGAACCGCGTGGATCAACGACGAGCATGGCGACCGACAGGATTCCTTGTTGCCCCCTGAGCGTCGCAACCGGCTGAAGCGCTCCGAGGAGCGCAGCTGCCAGGCGCAAAGTGAAGGTCAAGCACCTCACAACAGGACTTGTACATACCCTTCCGTTCCGTGAACCCGGATTCTTTGCCCGTCTTTTATCAGTTTGGTCGCATTCTCCACGCCGACGACGGCGGGCAAGCCATACTCCCGGGCAATGACGGATCCGTGGGTCATCAAGCCGCCCACCTCGGTGACAAGGCCTTTCAAGGATACGAACAAAGGCGTCCAGCTCGGGTCGGTGAAAGAAGTGACCAGGATATCTCCCGCTTCGAGGTTGGCATCTTTCAGGCTCGAAACGACACGAGCCCGTCCCTCGACGACTCCGGAAGAAACGGGAAGTCCGGCGATCGCATCGGCAGGGAGGTCCTCTCGTTTGTACGCACCCGCCAGGATTTCACCTTCAGACGTGAGCACTCGCGGTGGCGTGAGTCTTTCAAATACTCCAAACGCGACTTTTCGTTCGCTAATGATCGAGTCATCGAGCTCCTTGGTGCGTACGACTTCACGGAACTCCTCGAAGGTGAGGTAGTAAATATCTTCTTTCTCTCGGGTCACGTTGGCGGCCACGAGTCGTTCAGCTTCTTTCAGAAGCGCCTGCTTATAAACGAAGTACCGACTCACGATGCCGTATTTAGGATATTCACGGTAGCCGCTGAGATTTCGGACGAGGTTGATCATCCGTTTCGTCTCTTCGACTTTTTCCTCGCCATCCGGCAATTGCTTCACGCGCTCCAAGAGCTCATGCGCTTTGTCCAAGGCCTCTTGTCGCCCTTTCTCGAATTTCTGGTGGCTGGCATGAGGCGCAAAGTTCTGGATATTCCCGAGAATCATCGGGACGAGCGTGGTGGGCCTTTCCATCCACCGCGGTCTGGTGATATCGATCTCACCGGCACACCGCATGCCGTATTTCTGGAGATAGGCCTGGATGGCTTCTCGGGCTTCTCGACCACCTTCGAGGTTCATCAGTTCCTCAAAGAACCGATCATCGGTGGCATGCGGTAAGTAGCTGATGACCTCTGGATAGGGACGGATCACATCCGAGACATCCAGCAACTCTAGCCCCATCTCCGAGGTGATGTTGTTGGGGACGGCTTGAGAAAGCTTGTCTGCTACGTTTTTCTCTCCCAGCCACTCCTGCATCTTATCGTTGAGCCAGAATGCCGCATTCATCGCCGTGATGATCACGCCCAGGCTTTGCGGGTCGGCCATGAGTTTTCTCAGCTGCTGGATGTCTTCCAGGATGAAATCAAATAGCTCGGATCCTGATCTTGCCTGGATATCCTGTTTCAAGGCGTCGAGCGATGCTTGAGTGCTTCCAATCAAGTCAGAAACGGTCTCCGGATCGTAGTCGTTCAAGGTCTGAAGCGTCGCAGGCGATAAGCCTGGATGGCCTTTGCCGGAACTCGGTCCCTGGGGCTCCTCTTGGTGCAATTGGATAAAATCCCCTCGCTCCAAGAGGGTCGTCAGGGCATCCTTGATGAGCGGATCGGATTTTCCCAGGCCATTCACGATCATGCCGCGCTTGGCAGGAGAAGCCAGTTCCTGCGTGATGTCGACGAACAGGCGTCCACCTGCTTCAAACATGGGGCGAGCAGCCGTCAACTGGAAGAACGACAGCCCCAGGGGTTTCATGGGGTCGGTCATCATCTGCTGATGCCCGACGGAGACATAGACGCGGTTTTCTTTATCACCGGCCTCGGGGATGGGGTACAGCGTCGTGATCGGCCGACTCTGGACGATATGAAACGCATCATCTGCCAGGCACCATTCGATGTCCTGGGGCTGGCCGAAATGTTCTTCGAGCTTTCGCCCCAAGCGCTCGAGCCGCAAAATCTGCTCATCCGTGAGCGCTTGCCGATTTTGCAGCGCTGGCGGGATCTCCCGTTCTTTCGTACCGCCGTCTTTCAAAGCATCGTACGATAGCCTTTTGGCAGCTATCTTCTTGTCGATGATCTTGCCATCACGCAGTTTGTAGGTGTCGGGGTTCACCAGGCCGGAAACCAGGGCCTCACCGAGACCGAAACTCGCTTCAATGGCGGACGCCTTCCGATTGGATGTGACAGGGTCGGCCGTGAACAAGGTTCCCGCCGCCTCCGGGATGATCATCTCCTGGACGACGACAGAGAGATGAACCTTGCGGTGGTCGTAGCCGTTTTGAAGGCGATAGGCAACCGCTCTCTCGGTGAAGAGCGAGGCCCAGCACTTGCTGATGTGCCGGAGGATGGATTCGCATCCGATGATGTTCAAATAAGTATCGTGCTGCCCGGCGAAGGAGGCCGTCGGCAGATCCTCTGCCGTTGCGCTGGATCGTACGGCATAGGCGTTTTTCGCTCCGAGCCTGGAGAGATGACGGGTGATCGCTTCCTGGATGTCTTCGGGGATGGTAAGGCCTTCGATGATCCTGCGAATTCTGCCGCTCAAGCCGCTGATTTCAGCCCGATCTTCGATGTTCAGAAGCGATAACTGGTCAAGAAGCTCCAGGACCGACGGCGTTTCCTCGATGATTCGCTTGTAGGCTTCGGTCGTGACACAGAATCCCTCTGGTACGCGGAGGCCTTCCACCCGGGAGATTTCACCCAAGTTCGCACCCTTGCCGCCTACAGCCAGGAAGCTTGTTTTGTCGATGTCCTGAAAGCCCAGAACGTATGAACTCATGTCTTTCGCTCCTTTGGGAATCCTCTCATCAGTACCCGGATTTCAGCTCGTCCATCTCGGTGAAAGCCGGCACCAGCAGGCCATCATGCGGTAAGCCCCCCCGGTTGCGGCAAGCCCCCTCGCAAGGTATATACTTATAGTGGGGAAAGCTTCTCTATCCCTCTTGGATCAGGCGTGCGACTCCACTCGGGGTTTCTCTCAGCCGCCCACACACCTTCTTACGATGTCCTGGTGACAGCTCGAAACTCGTCCAGCCAGGCTCACTCACCCCCCGGAACTGCGATTCGTTTCGCTTTCCGGGGGGTTTCCTATCTAGACATACTGATTCTCGCTTGCCATCCGATCTGCAAGCATATTGCTCGGATGATCACTCGATGCGCGGTCCAAGGACCATTCCTCTGAAAGCCTGAAGCAGCGACATCCTTCCGAAAGCCTACAATGAGATTACGATGGAGGAATCACCATGGATTTGAACATTCAGGGAAAACGCGCGCTGGTCATGGGCGCCTCGAGCGGCCTTGGCCGAGCGATCGCAAAGGCGCTGGTCGATGAGGGCGTGAAAGTGGCTATCTGCGCGAGGGGCGAGGCACGTCTCTTGGAGACGGCCAACGCGATCGGAGCAGAGCTGGCTTTGACTTGCGATCTCGCTCAGCCGGGCGGCGCGGAAGCCCTCATGCGCCAAGTCATCGAGCGCTTGGGCGGGATCGACATTCTCGTGACGAATACCGGCGGGCCGCCTAAGGGGAACTTTGCCGATCTGTCTGCCGGAGCATGGCAAACGGGATTCTCCGGTCTTTGGATGAGCGCGGTGGAGGCCATTCGCGTGGCCCTCCCCGGAATGAAAGCGCGCCAGTGGGGGCGTATTCTGCTGGTTACCTCGGTTGCCGCCAAAGAGCCCTTGGCAGGTCTGACCGTCTCCAACGCCCTGCGAGCTGGACTTTTGGGGCTGACCAACAGCCTCAGCCGAGAAGTGGCGGCGGAAGGGATCACCGTTAACGCCCTCATGCCGGGTTATACCAAGACCGAGCGATTGGCGGAACTCGGGATCCCCGACGAGTCCTTGACGGATCAGATCCCAGCCGGACGACTGGGACGCCCGGAAGAGTTGGGAGCCCTGGCGGCCTTCTTGGCTTCCGAACAGGCAAGCTACATCACGGGCCAGGCGATCGCTTGTGACGGTGGCTATCTGAGAAGTATCTAACGGGACTTCAGCCATCCCCGAGGAAACTTTCTAGCCTCATCCTGCCAAATTTGGCAGCCTGTTGTGTTAATACAACAAGCTGCCTTTTTTGTTGTGGCTCTGGAAGAAGCCTTTTGCCGATTTGGCACCTTCCGGATCGATCTCAAAGGGTTGTGCCGAAGACGGCAGACGTTTGATGTCGCGCTTCGGCGGCAGGCCAAACTGCCTCATGTATTTGCGGCTGAACTGGGATGGGCTGACGTAGCCAAGCCGCAAGGCAGCACGACTGGCATCGAGGTCCTCGACGAGCATCAAGCGCCGCGCTTCCTGGAGGCGCAACTGCTTCAGGAACTGCAAAGGGCTCATCGAGGTGCTCTCGCGGAAGTAATGGTGCATCGACGAGGGCTCATTGCTGCCCTGCTGGCGAGTTCCTCCACGCTGAGTGGCTCGGCGTAGTGTTGAGGGAATGGGATCGCAAGGTCCACATTGCCGCTGCCCCAACGTGCAAACTTGGCGGCCATCTCCGAGCGCAATGCCGCAGTATCCAGGCGTTGCGCGTGATGTCTGATCGCATCGCTCATCCCGCTTTTCTCCGTTCGGTCCATCGGCTAACCCCGTGCGGCCGTATACCTCGTCTCATGGCGCACCTTTGCTGGTCGTGGAGGATTGTGCAAGAAGTCTGGAGGATTCACCTACTTTGTTCGCCCTCCCCTGAGTACGATGACCTCGCCCTTTCGGTGGCCTTGAGCACCCGGGAGGCTCCCCAATCGTCTTCTAGCGACCAAGAGGAGGACTGAGGATGAAACTCCAGCGCAGCGGTTCACAGCCCTCCGTGAAAGGACCGGCTGAAAACTTCACCGGCAACGTCCGCATCGATCCCCTGTTCCAGGCTCCCGGTCCGGGTAGCGTTAGCGGATCCTATGTCACCTTCGAACCAGGGGCCCGCTCGGCCTGGCACACGCACCCGCTGGGCCAGACCCTGATCGTGACGGCCGGCTGCGGCTACGTTCAGAGCGAGGGCGGCCCGCTCAAGGTCATCCGGCCAGGGGACGTGGTCAGCTGCCCACCCAATGAGAAGCACTGGCACGGTGCCTCGCCGACCACGGGCATGACCCACATCGCCATTCAGGAGGCGCTTAACGGCAAAGCCGTCGAATGGCTGGAAAAGGTCAGCGACGAAACGTACTACGCCACCCCCGAGGCGTGAGAAAGGAATCCCCCATGTCCGACAACCGACCGCCCTCTGCTGCTCAGAAGCAGTTCGGAGAAATCGCGCCAAAGCTCGCAGAGCTGACCGACCGGGTGCTGTTCGGCGAGGTGTGGCCTGGCCCGGAGCTCTCCCAGCGCGATCGCAGCCTGGTGACCGTCACGGCCTTGATTGCGGGCGGGCACACCGAACAGCTGCCGTTTCACATGAACCGGGCCCTTGAGAACGGGGTGACGCGAGACGAGATCATCGGCATCATCACTCACCTCGCGTTTTATGCCGGATGGCCTCGGGCCATGTCCGCCATTCAAGTCGCAAAGGAAGTCCTCACGAAATAGGCGGCCAAACGGTGTAGCACAACCCAAGACACCGATCGCTATCGTCTTTGAACAGACAAGGAGTATCACCATGCGAGCAACGATCCTGTACGGACCACGCGACGTGCGTTTTGAAGCGCGAGACGAAAGGAGCGGGGGTGTCCACGAATCGGAGCAAGGCCACTCTGGCTGACCTCCTGATCGCGTCACCTCCGCCACGATGCTTCAGGCGGTAGGCCTATTCCAAGCAGGCTTTACGGTGGGGCACGACGGGCATTGTGGACCAACAATGACGGAGGTAGTGTATCGGCGCCAAAAGCACATGCATGGAGGAGGTTCCGCATGAAAGCAAGCAGTCTGGCCGCATTAGCCCTCATGTCAGCAGGTTGCGCTGCCCAGGCCCCGACGATCGGCCAGACCCCGGAAAGCAAGCCGGCGCCGACCGTTGCCCATGTCACTGCCGAAAACCCGCCTGCCAATACCGATCGCGCCGTGGCCATGGGGCCGATGGGCCAGCCGAGCATGGGCCGATCGAGAGGCGGGCCTGGAATGGGGCGATCGAGAGGCGGGCCGGGCATAAGGCAGGGCAACTTTCCGCGCGCGAGAGGGCGGTACCTGCCCCCCACGACCTTCATGGGTCCAGCGCAGCCGGTTCCGATGGGGCCATTTGACGTGACCCCCGGCCGCGCGCCCCAGACCCAGGATGAATGGGACTACGTCCTTTCCCGCCTCTCCTGGGGCCAGAAGATGACCTTGATCAACCAGATAAAGGGGCAAGTCGGCATGCAACCCTCCGTCTTCCCGCCTTACAGCGGCCCGCCTACCAGCGCGCCGCAAGATCCCTGGGCGGGGCGGGGCGGCATCCGCAGCACTCCCGATACGACGTTCCTCCCGCCGCAGCCGCAGCCAGTTCCGGTGACCGGCGAGTAGCCGCTCACTTGGGAAGTAAGCGGAACCCATGCCAGGCTCGGTGATGAGGTGTGTGCTCCGGAAGGAGACACTCGTCCAGCCAAGCCCACTCACAACCCCCTGGAAAAGACCAGGGGGGCTTTTCTTTTGGTTAGAAATCAAGCAGGTCATCGAGGTGCTCCAACACAAGCATTCATTCCTGGTATTCTTGCGCCCGAGGATCTGTGGCAGCCGGTGCAACACACCACCCAGCAACCACGAGAGACGGACGTTTCGCAGGGTCACGCCATCTCCTCACCCCGGTTCCTCAACGCAGTTGGGCACGCTTGACGATGGTACGTCCAGATCGCTTCGGTCGAGTGGATCATGTCTGCAACGCTAACCAGATGAAACGTGTCCCGTATCATCTAGCGCTTGGTGTCGCTCATCTTCAATCAAGCCCTTCTGCACGCATGATTAGGCGTCTTGCTGACGGCTCTCATCATTTCAATGTTGTAACGTCTTGACATTCTTGAAGAACACACCTCGCTCGTTGAAGCCGAAACACCTGTGACTTCTTGATCTCAAGAATGGGCGGACACATGCAGGCGCCTCATTTCCCAAGGTCCTTCTGCGCATCCGAGGTGTCACCGATCGGTGGCGCTTCTTCACGATTGAGAGGGAAAGGATTGAAGACGGAACGAGTAGCTTTGGGCTGCTTAGTGACAGGGATGGCACTTGCTTTGCTCGGTTGCGGACTTCAGGCGCCCGCAATACCGCAAGCGACCTCTAATGGGAGTACGAAGAAGGCTCCGCTTAGCATTCAGGGTACGAGTGGCTGCGGGGATACGACGGCAGAGGATGCAACGGCAGACGATCCACCACCAAGATTCGGATCCCGGGGAAGGTTTGGTGGCGGACGGCAGTTCGGTGGTGGTGGGCAATTTGGCAGAGGTCAAACTGCAGGAAGGCAGGGTGGTGGAACCACCACCTTTTACAACCAACCGATGTCAGGCCCTGTTAGCTCTGTCAACACAGGGCAAAGCGGGGCCACGGGTGGAAACAGGTCGCCAAGAAGGATGACTCGTGACTTCGGGCGACCGAACCTTACACCGTATTACGGTGGCGCGGGTTCATACATGATGGACGGCGGATCGGGACCTAATGTACCAACCATACAAGAAATGCTGCGTAGGCAAGAAGAAGAGGAAATGAGGTTGCGGTTTCAATCGCAGTGGGAAACCGGGGTTTTTCCGTTATTGCAGCAACAGGAGATGCAGCAACAACGCCTGAGATCTCTTGAGGAGATGGAGCTGCAACGTAGGCAGGAACAACAGCAACAGCAGCAACAGCAACAGCAGCAACAGCAACAACAAGAGCAGCAACCGCAAACAAGATATCCTAGGGTACCGGCTTAGCGATGCTTCAGAAATTAGGGTGAGCGTTTTCTCGACGAGCCCAGTGCTGGATTCAAGGCCCAGGTAGAGATACCTGGGCCTCTTCTTGTTCGCCTAGCCAGGATTGACGTTCTTCCGAAAAAAAGATCCTGCTGAAAGGTCCATGCTTCGCTTACCACGGCCGAGGCGTAAAGGCCGTGCATGGATGCCCCCTTGCACGCCGGGCACGGTACTCAGAGTCTGCCCTGGCCCCGCAGCGCTTGGTCCAGGTCCGCGCATAGGTCCTCGGGGTGTTCCAACCCCACGGACAGCCGTAGCAAGTTGACCGGGGTTTTAGTGGACGGGCCTTCAATCGAAGCCCTGTGCTCGATCAGGCTCTCGAATCCACCCAGGCTCGTCGCTCTCGTGAACAAGCGGACGCGGGCCGCCACCGCCATGGCTTCGTCATGGCCACCCTTGACCTGGAAGGAGAGCATCCCGCCGAAAGCGCGCATCTGACGGGCGGCAATGTCGTGGCCTGGATGCGTGGGCAGGCCCGGATAATGGACGAGCTCGACGGCCGGGTGGGCGTCAAGGAAGCCGGCCAAGGCCATCGCATGATCGGCGTGGGCGCGCATGCGAAGTGGCAAGGTCCGCAGCCCGCGCAGCGCCAACCAGGCCTCGAACGGCGAGGGCACCGCGCCGGCCTGAATCTGAAGCTCCCGGATACGCTTGAACAGTGGCGTGGCGCTCTTCGAGACGACCATTCCACCCAGCACGTCGTGGTGGCCCCCGATGTATTTGGTCGTCGCATGCACCACGAGGTCGACCCCGAGGTCGAGCGGCCGCTGGAAGATGGGCGTGCACCAGGTGTTGTCGCAGGCCACGGCCGCACCGCTCGCCTTGGCCAAGGCCACAACCGCGGCAATGTTCGTGACTTTCAGCAACGGGTTGGACGGCGTTTCGATCCAGACCAGGCGGGTGGGCGTCTCCAATGCCTCCCGCACCTGGGCGAGGTCGTCCATATCCACGAAGGCCACGTCGAGGCCCCAGGGCAGGAAGACATCCCGCAGAATCTTGCCGACGCCCATGTAGGCGTCATTCGGCGCAACGACTCGATCACCGGGCGCGAGTGCTTGGAAGACGGCAGTCGCCGCGGCCATGCCGGAGGAGAAAGCTGCCGCGGCTTCGCCGCCTTCGAGCAGGGCCATCGCTTCTTCCAGTGCCGCGCGGTTGGGGTTGGAGTCTCGGCTGTACTCGAAGCCGCGCGGGTACTCCCCCGACGGGTCACGCTCAAAGGTGGTCGACAGCGAGATAGGCGGGGCGATCGCCCCCGTCGCAGGATCAGGACGTTGGGCCGCATGGACGGCGAGAGTCTCGAGATGCACGGTGATTCACTCTTTCTTTAAGGGCAGCGCTTCAACCAGGAATACAGGCTCGCTCATGGGCGCACCAGCCCGGTGAACGAGACACCTTCAGCCAGCTGGCTATCCGGCACTGGCGCCTCCATCGTCAGCTTGAGCGGCACCACGCCGGCCCAGACCGGAAGCGCATAATCGTCCTCATCATCGACAGGGCCCCCCGTGCGGATCTTGGCGGATGCCTCGGCGATCGGCAGCGCCAAGACCATCGTGCCGGCGAGCTCGGCAGAGCTAGGTTGGCGTGCCACCTCCCAGCGCCCTGGGGTCAGGTGTTCGGTGAGCGCCCGCAGCGCTTCTCGCTTGGCGCTTTCGTCCTCCACGAGACTCGCCTGGCCGAAGACAACCACAGAGCGATAGTTCATGGAGTGGTGAAACGCCGAGCGTGCCAGAACCAAGCCATCGAGGAGGGTGACGGAGAGGCAGACATCCGCGCCAGCCCTGAGCGTTCGCAAGAGACGGCTTGCGGCAGCGCCATGGAGGTAAAGCGTCTCATCTATCCGAGCGTAGGCCATGGGGATCACGAAAGGCTGGCCGTCGGCGACAAACCCGACATGGCCGACAAGGCCCTCATCCAGGATGGCGTGGACCACCTCTCGATCGTAGGCGGCTCGCTTGGCTCTGCGCTTGATGGTTGAGCGCTCGGTGGGCGGATAAATCCGGTCGGTCATGGGGCATCTCCTGGGACGAGGGGGGTGAACGAGAAGCAGACCTGGCTTTCGCAGCCCAAGCTGCACGGTTAGAATAAGGCGAAGATTGGTCTGGCAAAATAGCCAATTTCTTCTTAAACCACCAAGCCATTGCGAGGTATCCGCCGTGGAGCTGTCCCTCACGCTCGACAACGCCGCCCCCACGCCGCTGTACCACCAGCTCTACGAGGCGTTACGCCAGGCCATCCTGTCGCGACGATTGGCGCCGGGCGATCGCCTTCCCTCGACGCGAGACCTGGCCAACGCACTTGCAGTCTCGCGCACGACCGTCACCGTCGCCTACGATCAGCTCTTCGCTGAGGGCTACCTCGTGGCCCGCACCGGCGCCGGCACCTTCGTAAGCAGTGAGTTGCCCGATGCGTTGCTCAAGCCCGCGGCACCCGAGTTTGCCGCTCCGGCCACTCGTCCGCCACTGCCCCTCTCCGCCTATGGGGTTCGCCTGGCATCAGCGGGCCCCCTGCGCGGCGCGAGTCACCCCGCGGCCATCACCTTCGGCCACTACGGCCGCCCAGCCCTCGATGAGTTTCCCATCGACATCTGGCGCCGGCTGATGCTGCGCCATGCCCGCTCAGGACGCGCACCGCTCGGCTATACCGAAGACGCCCAGGGCCATGCCCCTTTGCGTGAGGCCTTGGCGACGTACCTGCAACGATCACGGGCCGTACGCTGCACCCCCGAGCAGATCGTGATTGTTGGCGGTTCGCAGCAGGGCCTGGACCTCATAACCCGATTGCTCGTGGATGCCGGCGATGGCGTGGCGCTCGAAGAGCCGGGCTACTTGGGAGCCCGCCATGCCTTCATGACAGCCGGTGCGCAGCTGATCCCAGTACCCGTGGATGATGCCGGACTGGTGGTCGATCAACTGCCGGCCGGGGTGAAGCTCGTCCACGTCACGCCCTCCCACCAGTTCCCGACTGGCGTCGTGCTCTCCCTGCCACGGCGCCTGGCGCTGCTCGATTGGGCTCGCACCCAGGGCGCGCTGATTGTGGAGGACGACTACGACAGCGAGTTCCGCTACGGCGATCGCCCCATTCCCTCGCTACAAGGTCTGGACACGGCCGGGGTGGTCCTTTACGTGGGCACCTTCTCCAAGATCCTGTTTCCCGCTCTGCGGTTGGGCTACATGGTGGTGCCGCCGGAATGGGCGCCCTTGTTCGCGCGCGCCAAGTGGTTGGCAGACCGCCAGTCGCCACTGCTCGAGCAATTGGCCTTGACGGACTTCATCGTGGAAGGCCACCTCGAGCGTCACCTACGGCGCATGCGTGTCCTGTACGAGGGCCGTCGCCGCTGTCTGCTGCAGGCATTGCACGAGCACCTGGGCGAGCGCGTGACCATTCTCGGGGACCACGCCGGCCTACACGTCACGATCCGGCTGCGCACGCACCTCGATGGAGAGGCAATTGCGCAACGGGCTGCCGCGCTCGGAGTTGGAGTCGCCACCACACGCGCGTGCTATATGGGAAACCCCGAGGAAACCGAGCTCGTGCTGGGCTATGCGGACCTCGACGAGAGGAGCATCGAAGTGGGAGTGCGTCGCCTTGCCGCGGCCCTCGACGAAACCTGACGTCAAGGAGCACCGAGAGGGCGGCAACCATCCGCCACTTGCCCCCGCCCTCTTGGGCGGGGGCATTTTGTTCTGCCTGAAACTTCTGCGCCGGCTGGAGGTTTTTATTTCATTCGCCTCGCAGCTCATCGTGCATCGTCCCCTCCCCGATGAAAGGCGCCATCGAAGCCCCACGCCCAGCCATCCCGAGCAAATGCACGAATTGCTTCCAGAGGCTCAGGCTTCCTGCGCTCTTTACGCAGACTTCCAGGGAATGCCCCCTACCTTCGCTCACCATCACGGCCTCCTTTGAGATTGAAAACGCCTTCCATCGGCTGTATGATAGGTGGCCGGCGTTAATCGATCCAACGAAATGTTTTGATGGCTTCATTCGGAAAAACCGATTAAGGAGAGCGTGATGGAGTTGCGACACCTGCACACGTTCCTGGTTGTGGCGGAGAACTTGAGCTTCACGCGGACCGCCGAGACCCTCAACTACGCGCAATCAAGCATCACGGCCCAGATCCAGGCGCTCGAGGCCGAGCTCGGCGTGCCGCTCTTCGAACGCCTCGGGAAGCGGGTGCGCCTCTCGGACGCGGGCAAGCGAATGGTCGGGTATGCCCAGCGAATGATTCAGCTCGAAGAAGAGGCGCGGGTGTTCGTTCCCGGCACGGCCGAACCATCGGGTGTCCTGATGATCGGCGCTCCCGAGAGCCTCTGCGCTTACCGGCTACCTGCCGTTCTCAGCAAGTACCGGCAGCGCTATCCGCGGGTTCAGCTGATCGTGCGACCGGGGGATTGCGCGGATCTGCGCCGCTCGGTGGCCGATGGCACGCTCGATCTCACTTTCTTCCTCGATCAGATGCAGGCGTTTCCGAGCGTGCAGGTTGAGGCGCTCTTGTCCGAGCGGATCTTGCTCGTCGCCCATCCGGAGCATCGCCTGGCCACGTGCAAAACTGTCGAGCCCTCGGATATCACGGGCGAGGTCGTCCTCCAGACCGAGGCGGGCTGCACCTATCGCAACCTCTTCGAGCAGATGCTGAGCGAGGCCGGAGCCCGACCGGAAACGGTCATGGAGTTCGCGAGCATCGAGGCCATCAAGCACTGCACGATGGCGGGAATGGGTGTCGCCGTCTTGCCCGAAATCGCCGTGGCATCCGAAATCGCGCGCGGATCGCTCGTCGCCCTACCGTGGGTCAATGAGATCTCGGTTCTGACCCAGCTGGCCGTGCACAAGGACAAGTGGCTCTCTCCCGCCCTGAGCGCCTTCTTGGACATCGCGCGCGAGACGATCAAACCGCAAGCAGAAACGTCACGCCGATAAAAGTAGGCCCCCACCGTCACCAATCGATTGTTGCTCAGCCGGGGTGAGCGTGACAGAATCATCGCGGCCATGAGACCGAGCACCGCGAAAGAAGCGAGGGCGGCGATGGAAGTGACGCTGTGGATCCTGGTCGGGCTGCTGATTCTGGCCCTGCTTGCGACGACGGTCGTTCGGGTGGTGCGACGGCCCCAGCCCGAGTTCAAGGGTTCCCACGCGGCTGAACGCGAAGCGGACCAGCCCCTCTACGATCGCTATGACAAGGACGAAGTCGACGAGCGAGAGTACGAGCGGCGGCGGCGCCACCTGAGCGAGGACCGAGATGTGGACCGGATATGAGGTGAACCGTTTTCAGTAAGGCCAGCGCTCCGAGCCGGGATGAAAAGCGGCCTGCACCGTCATTTTGCCCTTCTCAGGCTGTTGCCGTTCGCGTTCGCGGCGCTCTGCCATGGTCGCCCTCCTTGTGGTCACCCCCACGCGGGCCATGCTGTATCCATCGCCCTTTCAAGTAAAGCTGCGTTCGGGCCTTTGCAGGCACCTGGATCGTAGGCCCCTGCGGCATCCGAGCCCGAGGAAGGGTTTGCATTCGGGGCCGCATCGTCCACAATCGCGCCTGGGGCCGCAAGCACCGGGTAAGGGGCACCTGCATGGCAAACGATCGCGATCGCGCGTCCGAACCAGGTGCCGCCACGCCGCCTCACTTCGCGGCGCGGCGGCGCGCCATTCGGCAGTTGAACCGAATCCTCGATCTGCCGATGGCCGTTCTGTCGCTGCTGTTCTTCGCTTTGATCATCGCGGACTTCGCAGCCCCGCCCCAGGCCACGTACCGGACGTATTTCGACGAAGCCACCCTCATCATCTGGTTGCTGTTCGTCGTCGAGTACCTGGTGAAGCTCGCCATCGCGCCGAACCGGCCGCGCTACATCCGTCACCGATGGCTCGATCTCTTGGTCTTGCTGTTTCCGGTGCTTCGGCTGTTGAGGGTCCTTAAGCTCGTCTGGATCGGCTTCTCCCTGTTCCGGCTGGGAATCGCCCTTCGGCGCGGGCTCAAGGGGCTGAAGCGGTTTCTGATGGCCAGTCGGTTTGGCTACGTCGCCGGCACCACCGGCGTGGTCGTGCTCACGGCGAGTGCCGCGATGCTGGCCCTCGAACACGACGTCCAGGAGAGCCAAATCCACAGCTTCGGGACCGCCCTCTGGTGGGGCGCTGCCATCGTCACGACCGTCGGATCCGATGTCTTTCCCAAGTCCGTCGGTGGCCGGATCCTGGCGGTGCTCATGATGGGGTACGGCATGGCCGTGTTCGGGTATTTCGTCAGCCATGCCGTCAACCTGCTCCAGATCCAGGTCAACGAGTCCAAGCGCCAGCCAGGGCAAGCGAAGCACCACGGGACAGCGGCGTCAACCGCGGACGAGAAGCCTAAAGGCCCCGAGCCCTAAGGACCGATCGCTTGAAGTGGTAACATGGGCCGTGTCACCACGAACCTCTTACTCGTAACCCGATGAACGAAAAAGGGTTGCCTTCCCCACGGGCGAGGCCATCCCTGATTCAGGCGGGTCGCATGGCGGTCGAATCATGTCAACAACTTACTGGGCCATCGGACAGCGGGTCCGCAGCGAGGCGGAACCCTCGCTCGGACTTGGCATCATTGAAAGCTTCCCCACGTCGCGCAGCATTCAAATCGCCTTTCCAGGAGCCGGCGAACGCCGGATCTACAACCCGGCGAACGCCCCGCTGCGACGCTTCGAGCTCGGCGTCGGCCAATCGGGACAGACGCAGGACGGCCGAACCTTCCGGGTCGAGCGAATCGAAGAGACCGAGGACGGGCTTCTGACCTATCACGGGCAGGGAATCGTGGTGCCCGAGCTGCAACTGGCCGATTCCAGCGCCTCACGCGATCCGCTTCAACGCTTGTTCGCCGCTGACTTCAGTGCGCACGAGGCCTTCGACCTGCGCAAGACGGGCTGGCACCTTCGCTCCGAGGTCCTCCAGCAGCGCTGCCGCGGTCTAACCGGCGCTCGCGTCTCCTTGTTGCCGCACCAGCTGGCCATCGCCTACAAGGTCAGCAGCCGCGAGTATCCCCGTGCATTGCTCGCCGACGAGGTGGGGCTCGGCAAGACCATCGAAGCCTGCCTGGTCTATTCGGCGCTGCGCGCCCTGGGCCGCGCGGATCGGGTGCTGGTGCTGACGCCGAGCAGCCTCGTCCACCAATGGCTGGTCGAGCTTTATCGGCGCTTCAACGAGCTGTTCACGGTCGCCCACGCCGAGCTGATCCCCGCTCAGGGCGACGGGCGACGCGGGCAAGAGGCTCAGGCGGAAAATCCCTTCGCCGACGCGTCGCGGCTGATCGCCCCGTTGGATTGGCTGCTTGAGCCTGGTCGGCTTCAGCAGGCCCTCGAACACCCCTGGGACCTGGTGATCGTGGACGAAGCGCACCACCTGACCTGGTCGCGCGAGCAAGCGAGCCCCGGCTATCAGGCCGTAGAGGCCCTCGCCAACAATAGCCAAGGCCTGCTGCTGCTGACGGCGACCCCCCTGCGGCAGGGCCTGGAAACGGAGTTCGGGTTGCTGCGCCTGGTGGACCCCGAGCGCTTTGCCGATTTCGAGCGGTTCGAGGCCGAGCACGCCCACATGCGAGAGGTCGCCGACCTGGCCCGCCGTCTCTACCTGGGCGAACAAGTCACCGACGAGCTGCGCCGCATGTTTCCCGAAGCGCGCTGGGATGGCACCACCGCAGAGTCCCTCCAGCAATTGATCGATCGCCACGGCACGGGGCGGGTCTTGATCCGCAACCGTCGTGAGAAGCTGGGCGGCTTTCCTGGCCGGCAGTTGCACCTCACCAGGCTGCCGCTTCCTCCGAGCTGGCAAAAAGCCGATATGTGGCCGGAGATCGCAGGACTGCAGCGCATGCTGAACCTCCCGGTTGGAAAGGGAGAGGAGCCCCCCGCCAAGGATGACCCGCGCGTTGCTTGGCTTCTGGAGCTGATCCGCGAGCTGGGCAAAAAGAAGGTGGTGGTGATGGCGTCAAGCGTCGCCACCGTCAAGTGGCTGGAGAAGACGGTCCGGCATCACTCCGGCCTCAAGGTCGCCGTCTTTCACGAGCAGCTCGGGCTGGTCGAGCGGGATCGGCAGGCCGCCTACTTCGCCGACCCGGAAGGCGCCCAGATCCTGATTTCCAGCGAGATCGGCGGCGAAGGACGCAACTTCCAGTTCTGCCATCACCTGGCACTGTTCGACCTGCCGCTCCACCCGGATGCGCTCGAGCAGCGGATTGGTCGCCTGGACCGCATCGGCCAGACCGAGACGATCCAGGTGCACGTGGCCTTGGTCGAGCAGACCCCTGGCGAGGCGCTGTTCCAGTGGCATCGCACCTTGCGCGTGTTCGAGGCCCCGTTGACCGGCGGCGAGCACTTGATGGCGGCACAGGCGCAAGCGCTGCTCGATCTGCTGAGAGCGCACACGCCCCGTCACCGCGACCAGGCCAAGCTGGACGCATTTTTGCAAGAGACCGCAGCGCTGCTCGCCCAGCATCAAGCCGATGTCCAGGCCGGGGTGGACTTTCTCATCGATCTGAATTCGTGCGACCAAGAGCTGGGCGATGCGCTGGTCGGCGAGGTGAAGGCCTTCGACTATCCGCTCTTGAAAGAGGCCCTCAGCGGGCTGCTCGAACACTTCGGGGTCGTCGAGGAGGACCTGGCGGACCCGCTGATCCAGCGAATCCGCCCCGGCGACCTGATGAAGGTCGAGCCCTTCCCCGGCCTGCGGTCCGATGGCTACCTCGCGACCTATGACCGAAGCCTGGCATTGGCGCGCGAGGACATCCAGTTCCTGAGCCCCGATCATCCGCTCGTCGAAGGGGCTCTTGCCCTCTTACTCGACCAATCGGAAGGCCGAGCGAGCATCGCCCACTGGGCGGGGGCACCGGAGCAGGGCGTCTGGATCGAGTTCCTTTTCCTGCTCGAGGCCGTGGGCCCCGGCCGGTTGGGACTGCCGCGGTTCCTGCCGCCCACCTCCTTGTCCCTGACCCTCGATCTGCGAGGCAAGGCACGCCCGTCCCCGCAGGCGCAGGAGGCCAGGCTTCTGCCCTTGAGCCCCTCGATCTGGGCACGCATGGCAGGGGTGTTGCAGGACCAGGTGCCGGCGTTGCTCGAAACCGCCGAAGAGATGGCCAACGCCCAGCTACAAAGCCAGGTGGAAGCCGCCGTGGCCCAAGCGGCGAGAATTCTCGGCTCCGAGCAGCAGCGGCTCGAGGAGCTGCGCGGCTTGGGCAGCGTCTCGGCCGTGGAACTCGCCAGCCACTCGGAGAAGGCGAAGGAGACCCTTCGCCACCTGAGCGCGGCCCGCGTGAGCCTGGATGCCGTGCGCGTGGTGTTGCTCGACCCGAGCTCGCCGGGATAGCCGGGTCGAAACCCGCCCGCTAGCCCGGATACTCGAAACGACCGTCCGGGTAGCGGGCAAAGCGGCCGGCACCCCGCTCGTGTACGGGGCCTTCCTCGGGCCAGGGCCAGCCTCCGAAGCCGGTCGCTTGGTATTCGCCGAAGGCCTGTTGGATTTCAGCGGGCGAATTCATGACAAAAGGGCCGTACTGGACAACGGGCTCCGAGATCGGCCGCCCTTGCAGCAACAGCAAGTAACTGGCCTCCGGGCCCGCGACGAGCTCCTGCTCGGTGTCGGGGCGCAGGCGTACCCCCGTGCCCGACGGGACGTTTACGCCCGAGACCTTGAGCCCCGCGCCCTCGTAGTAGTAAAGCGTTCGATTCGTCCCCGCGCTGGCGGCAGGCAAACGCCATTTCGCGCCCGGCGCCATCCGGATCAGCCAAATCGCCACATCCGCCGCCGCGTTGGCGGCCCAGGAGTCGGGCGGCGGCGAGGGGGCGCGCTCAACGCCGAGGTCACCCGCGATCACCGTGACCTCGGTCTGGTGGCCCGCATCGTCGAGCGTCACCACGGTCGGCATGGTCTCGTGCCAATACATCTTGAAGTGAGGCGCGACCATCTTGCCGGCACGGGGCAGGTTGAGCCAAATCTGGAAGAGCTCGAGCGGGTTCGGGCCCTGCTGGTAGAGCAAGGGGAACATCTCGGCGTGGACGATCCCCTTGCCGGCCGTCAGCCACTGCACGTCGCCCGCGCCGAAGCGCGCCGTGGCCCCGAGCGAGTCGGAGTGGTCGATGAAGCCCTTGCGCACGATCGTGACGGTCTCGAAGCCGCGATGCGGATGCCCCGGGAAGCCCGGCACGACGTCCCCGTGGTACATCCGCCAGCCGTCGAGGCCTGCGAAGTCTTGCCCGATGTCTCGCCCTTGTAGCGAGGCGGCCGGTCCCAGGCGCTCATTGCCCTGCGGGTAGGCGTCGTCGTGGTGGACGCAGAACAGGAAGGGATCCGAGGTCTGCCAGGGCATCCCCAGCGGGAACATGGAGAGGATGGGATCGGTGCTCATGGCAAAGCGCTGCCTCCTTGGAATCGAGGGGTCCCCTCTGAGGGTACCCCTCGATCGGCCCTCCTGGGAAGATGCGCTCCCGCTCGGTGCAAGATGGTCGAGGCGGTCACTGCCTCTATGAAGTCGCAATCCGAGTACGAGTCGACGTTCGAGACTGGCTCGAGGACCCTCTGCTCGCCCCATGACCCGGCCTGCACGGGGCCTTTGCCCCGAAACTCGCGGCTAATCTTCTGCGGTCCTGACAAAGGCATCCCGCAATCGAGGCCCTAGCCTCGAAGAAGCCGCAAAGGCGAGGTTCGCCCGGTGGGGACAAGAGGCGAAACGGAGGTATCGGGATGCGAATGGCAGCATCAGCCCCGTGGCTCGGTGAGGGCGCGATCGCCGGCATGCTCGGCGGCGCGGTCTATGGTCTCTACGAGGCCTTCGCCCTACGGCCCCGCGGCATGGGGCGGTGGGGCCACATGAACGCCATCGGCGCCACGCTCCCATGGTACCGCCCCGTGCAGGACGACTTCCGCTGGGGGCCGAGCGGAACGGGGATCGTGCTGCACGCCATGACCTCAGCCATCGGCGGGGCTGCCTACGGCACGCTGCTCGGCACCTACGATCCGGCGCACGCCCGCTCTCTCGGGCGCGAGGCCCTCACGGGCCTGGGTTGGGGCGCGGCCTTCTGGGCGACCTGGGGTCTGCTGATCGGGCCCTCGCTCGATCCGGCGATGCTCAAGACGATGGCCCGCGATCGCAACTTCTTTCTCGGCCACCTGATCTACGGCACGATCACAGGCTTGGTGCTCGCGAGCTTGCTCCGACGTCGGGCTCGGGGCGCAAGCCGAGACCGGCGTGAGCCCGCGGGCGTCAAGGTCACAGCCGTTCGCGTTCAAGCCCAGCGAACCTGATCCTGGCCCCAGCATTGCCAGGACAAGCAATCTATACAATACTTACTTAATCTTTCTTAAGATCCCAGCGCCGCTGCCGGTGCCTTCACGGCGCTCGGCCGCATGCATCACTTCGACCTGCAAGGAGGAACCACGATGAAACGCGCCCTGTTGAGTTCGGCCCTCGCCTGTGGCTTGGTCGCGGCCCTGTCTGGCCACGCCGCCGCCAAGGATGCCTATCTCACCAAACCGCCCGCAAACTTCAAAAAGGTGAGCACCCTGGTCAAGCTCCCCGACTTCCTTCCGGGGCTTGGGACGCTTTACGTCGACCCCAAGACCCTGCCGGTGGGACCGTTTCTGGGCTACGACAAGAAGGGCGCCCTCGTGAACGTCACCTACATGGTGCCTCTCAAGCAACTCGAGGCGCGCAAGGGCTGGGACAACCTCGGCAATGCAGTGGCTGGCGCCAAGGTCGACCACACCGATATCAGCTACAATCCCGGTCACCCGGGGGTGGAGGAGCCTCACTACCACTTCATCAACTGGTTGATCCCTCATAGCGAGGAGGCGGCACGGGTGGGCGGCGGCGGCGAGCATTCCGGCCACTAAAAGCGCGAAGCCCCCGAGACGCCCGCGACGGGTCGTAACGGTCTGATAGCGTCGTTCCGGGGGGTGCGACATTGACAGTCTGGCTACTGTGGCCTATTTTAATCGATGGTCCCCGGGATAATCGTACGTCCTCGTGCGATCCCGGGGTTTTTTCGGCTCGAAACGCGCACCGCAGCCCAACCGGATCGGAAGGCGTGATTCATGAAGACGCACGGAGACCTTCGATGAACGACGCCATTCGCCTTGCCATCGTCGAGGATGAAAGCCTGTTCCGCGAGTTGCTGTGCACGGCACTCTCCACCCAACCGAGCCTCGCGGTGGCCGCCGCCTTCGGGGACGCGGCGCAGGCGCTCGCCGAGTTGCCGGATATCGCACCGGACGTGGTGATCCTGGATCTGGAGCTCGGCCGCGGCGCCAACGGCTTTCAAGTGGGTCTCTCGCTCAGAAGGTACCTGCCCAAGGTCGGGGTGGTGCTGCTCTCCAACCACCGGGACCCCTCGCTGCTGACCATGCTCCCGCCCGAGCAGGCACATGGCTGGGCCTACCTGCTCAAGTCGTCCGTCCGGGACGTCGCCGCCCTGGAAAGAGCGGTTCACAGCGCGCTGAGCGGGCTGGTGATCCTGGATCCCCAGCTCACCCAAGACGCCCAAGAAAGCCGCGAGGCGACCAGCCTGCGCGACCAGCTCACGTCTCGGGGTTACGACCTGATCCAGCTGATCGCCGAGGGGCATAGCAACCAGGCCATCGCCAACCGCCTGCACCTTACCGAGAAGACGGTCGAAAACCAGATCGGCACCCTCTACCGCAAGCTCGGCATCAGCACCTCGGACTCCCAGGTCCACCCGCGCGTCCAGGCCGCCCTGAAGTTCATTGAGGCGCTTTCCCCTTAACGGCCGGGCTCACGGAGTGGCATCGAGCGGCAGCGCGACGCGCAGGGCCGTTCCCCCTTGGCGCCCGGGGGTCAGGGACCAACGACCGCCGAACAGCTCGACCCGGGCTCCCAGGGCTGCAAGTCCCAGGCCGGGCACCACTTCGTCCCCGCCCAAGCCGCGACCGTCATCGGTCACCGCGATGGCGAGCTCACCTTCGGGCAACAGCGATAGCTCGATCCGGACCTCTTTCGCCTCGGCATGGCGCAGGACGTTGTCGAGCGCAAGCTCGATGATCCGGTAGGCGCAGAGACGAAGAGGGCGTTCCAGACGATTGAGGACGGGACCATCCGCCGCGCGAAAGCGCTCGTCGAGGTTCAGGGTCACGTGCAGGTCACCGCGCACCTGATCGATCAAGGACCGCACGGCAAGGGTCAAGCCGACATCGATGATCGAGGGGTGCAGGACGCGGCTGAGGTGGCGCAGGTCGCGATCGCGAAGGTCCTTGAGGCCCGTCAGCAAGCGTTCCACCTCCGCTTCGGGCATCTCGCCCCCTTGCCTGAGGTGGCCGTGCAGGGCCGAGAGGCCGTCGTGAAGGTCCTGAAGGCTGGGCTCGAACTGTGCTTCGAAGGTGATGGCCACCGCGTGGCGCTGACGCAGCTGCGCCTTGAGCAGGGCCTCGCGGGAGGCACGGAGCTTTTGCACGGTCTTGAGGGTCTGATCGACCCTGTGCGCGAGTTGCTGGAAGTACGCGGTCTCCTGCTCGGCAAAGTAGAAGGTGCTCCCGATCATGCTCATCAAGCAAAACATCTCGAGCCAGAGGGGCGGTCCCGCCTGCGCAGAACCGAAGACCGCCTGCAGTTGCTGATGCCAGAGGGCTCCGCAAGCGCCAGCGCTGGCGAGGGCGACCCCGTAGAACGTGCCCCATCTCAGGCAGGGGCCCTGGAAGCGCTCCGGCTTCCAGGCGAAGAGCACGCGAAGCAGGGGCGAGACGAAGAGCAATGGGACGAGCGTCAGCAACACGCGAGACAGACCGAGCAGCTGCGCGGAGAGGCCCGCAGCCAGGAAGCGCTCGCTCCAGAGCAAGCACGCCAAGGTCATGGTGATCGTCACCACCGCGAGCATCCAGGCCAGGGTGAAAAAGTTCGGTAAAGCGGGCCGCAGCAAGGTCACGCGACACCCCCTTCGACCAAGGCGGAAAGCGGCAAATGAATCAGGGCGCAGGTCCCCTCGCCCGGCCGGGAGTCGAGTTCGAAGCCTCCCCCCTGACGCCGCAAGACCTGAGCCAGCCCGGAGAGACCGAGCCCGACCGCGACCCGCTCCGGGTTGAAGCCGATCCCGTCGTCTTGAACGCGCAGGCTCAGCCCCGTGGCCGAGGTCGCCGCGATCGCCACGCGGATCGAGGTCGGAGAAGCATGGCGGCAGGCATTGAGCAGGACCTCCTCCAGCAGGCGAAGTCCCGCACGCCTGATTTCCAGCGGCACTTGGTCCGCGAAGACGCACGCCTCTGGCTGAATCTCAAGGGTGATCGGCACGAAAATCTCCAGGCGCCGGATCACCTCTTCGACGGTCGACAGGAAGGGCTCGCCGGCGCTGGCCAAGCCGAAGAGCTCGCGCGCCTGTAGCAAGCCCTGGGAACGCAGGTGAGCGAGGTGCTCACAGGCTTGAGCGATCAAGCGATCGGCGGCCTCGGGGTCCGCCTGCCGGATCGCCCGAGCCTGGTCGAGTTGCGCCCAGGCGACCAGGAAGCGAGACTGCATCTCGCCGTGCAGGTACTCGGCAGTCTCTTGCCGCAGGGTGTCATCGACGGCGATCAGCTCGCGCTGAGAGCGTTCGAGGTCCTGAATCACGCGTTCTTGCTCGGCGCTCCAGGCCTGGTCAGCCCTGATTCGGGCGGCCATCATCTCGAGGAAGACCAGCGTCCCGAAGGAAGAGACGGTGAAGTTGAGCGCCGCGGCCCAGTACCGCTCGGTGGGGATGGTATCACCCAGCAGGAAGGGGGCGACAATCGCGCGCAAGACCCCGGCCATGACCAAGCTCAGCGCCAGGACCCCGTAATAGCTTCCCCAGGCCTTCAGGCCGCCGGCCTCAAAGCGACCGCGACGTTCCATGGCCGCAAGCAAGGGGAACGCCAGACTTGCAATGACGAGGGTCGCGGCCGTCAAGCCGCCCCACAGCAACGCCGGTTGAAGGCCGCCGCCCTGCCCGTAGAGGAAGTTGTGTGCCGCAAAGGCGCTCACGCCAAAGTAGACGAAGGCCACCGAACCGCCCCCCGGGATGGCCGGGGGGCGCGCGCGAAGCGCGCGGGATGAGGAAACGGGTCCATCAGCGGAGCGGATTGCAGCCATCATCCAGGATTATACCCGCTTCGCGGCTTACGAAGGGTGGTTAGAGGCCTAACTAGTGCGGCGTCTCCTCGCCCGGTTCGACCGTCTCCTCGGAATCGCGCGGTGCGGGCGCTTCGCGCTCGCCGAACTCCCCGATGAAACCGGGATGCGCCGCCTCCCGCTCGTCGAGATCTTCATCGGTGCCCACACCTTGCGCCCCGCTGGAATCCGGGGGGATCCAATCTCGCTCCATCACGCCCTCCTTTGATCTTGGGAATCGCGCGCTGGGATCTTAGGCGCTTCGGCGAGCGCAGGCACCAAGTAGCCGACCCTCGCGCGACCCGGAGCAGGGCAGCGGATGAGGTCGGAAAACTTGGTAGGAAAGGCCCTTGGCGAGCGCCCGCACTTCACGCAAGCTGCTTCCAGGCAGAAATGAGGGCCGCCGTGAGGAAGAGTCGCACGATAGGATGCTCCGCCGAGGGCCTTCCTCCGAAGCCAGCGGCTCCGGGCGGCCCGCGAGGCCCGCTCCGGCGCATCCTCGACTCCCTCGGGCCGGGCTTCGTCACCGGGGCCTCGGACGACGACCCCTCGGGGATCGGCACCTACTCCGTCGCAGGCGCCACCATGGGCTTTGCGGTCCTTTGGATGGCGCTGGTGACCTTCCCTCTGATGGCTGGAGTGCAGTACATCTGCGCGAAGATCAGCATGGTCAGCGGGGTAGGGCTTGCGGGAGTGCTACGGGAGCGCTACCCGAGGGGCCTGCTCTATCCATGCGTCCTCATCCTGCTCATCGCCAACACCCTCAACGCCGGGGCCGACATCGCCGCCATCGCCGCCGCCCTCAACCTGCTGTTTCCCCTGCCCATCTCGGGGCTCATCATCCCGATTGCCGCCTTGATCCTGAGCGTCCAGATCTTCGGGGCCTATCGGCTGGTGGCCAGCATTTTCAAGTGGCTCTCGCTCACCCTCTTCGCCTACATAGGGGCTGCGCTCTTCGCCAAGCCCGACCTGTGGGAGGTGCTGCGTGGAACCTTCGTCCCGACGCTCGCCTTCGATGGCAAGTCCCTGATCACCTACACGGCGATCCTCGGGACCACCATCTCGCCTTACCTCTTCTTCTGGCAAGGCAGCATGGAGGTCGAAGACGAGATCAGCCGGGGGCTCTTGACGCGCGAGCAGCGCCAAGGAGCGACGGACACCGAGCTGCGCGATGCGGCCATCGACGTCAACATCGGGATGTTCTTCTCGAACCTCGTCATGTACTTCATCATCCTGGCCACGGCCACCACCCTCTTCAAGACCGGCCAGACCGGGATTTCGTCGGCGACGGATGCCGCCCAGGCCCTCAAGCCACTCGCAGGCGAGGCGGCAGCCCTCCTCTTTGCCCTGGGGATCCTCGGGACGGGCTTTTTGGCGGTGCCGATTCTGACCTGCTCGGCCTCATACGCCGTCGCCGAAGCGCTGGGATGGCGCCACGGCCTCCGCCACAAGCTGTGGCGCGCCCGCGGGTTCTACGCGCTCATCATCTGCTCGACGCTGGTGGGGGTGCTCATCGACTTCACGGGGATCAACCCCATCGACGCGCTCGTCTGGTCGGCGGTGCTCAACGGCTTCATCGCGCCTCCCCTCTTGGCGGTCATCATGCTCGTCGCCAACAATCGAGCGGTCCTGGGCGATCGCGTCAACGGGCGATTGACCAACGTGCTCGGCTGGGGCGCGACTTTGCTCATGACGGCCTCGGCAATCGGGCTTCTCGTGACCTGGGGGCAATAGGCCGGCCGCGCCTGGCCAACAGTATCTCGCCCGTTGCGCTTCGACCGGCGCCGCGAAATACTTGACGCGCCCAGACGCCATGCGCCGACAAGGGCGCCTGCGCGTCGAGAGTTGCGAGGAGGTAAGCGCCATGGCCCAGAAGGAAAGCACCCGGGGCTTCGCGGCAATGGACCAAGCCAAGCAGCGTGAGATTGCCAGCAAAGGCGGCAAAGCCGCTCACGAGAAGGGGACGGCGCACGAGTTCAGCTCGGAAGAAGCCCGCGAAGCGGGCCGCAAGGGCGGCGAGGCCGTCAGCCGGGACCGCGCCCACATGGCCGAGATCGGCCGACACGGCGGAGAGGCCCGAGGCAGGCAGCGCGAAACGACCAGAAAACACTAGGCGCGAATGAACCCCGCCAAGGATCGCGACCTGCACGGCAACGTCCCGAACTCGGCACGCACGGTCCTGGTGCTGGTCGACGTGCTGAACGATCTGGAATTCGAGGGGGGCGAGGCCTTGCTGCGAAGCGCGCTGCCGATGGCCCAACGGCTGCGTGACTTCAAGCGCAAAATCAAGCCTTTGGGCGTTCCTGTCATCTACGCGAACGATAACTTCGGCAAGTGGCAGTCCGACATCCGCAGCGTCGTGGCGCACTGCCTGGAGGATGACGTCCGGGGAGCTCCAATCGTTCGCCTGCTCCAGCCGGACGACGACGACTACTGCGTCCTGAAACCGAAGCACTCGGCCTTCTACGGCAGCCCGCTGGACATCCTCCTGACCTACCTTCAGGCGCAGATCCTCATCTTGGGCGGCTTGACCAGCGACAACTGCGTGCTCTTCACGGCCATGGACGCCTACCTCCGCGACTTCAAGCTGCACGTTCCCGCCGACGGGTCTGCGGCGACGGATGAGGAGCGGCACGGGCGGGCGCTGGATCACATGCGCGCGTTGCTCAAGGCGAACACCACGCCCCTAGCCGAACTCAAGCTCGAAGAAAACGGCCGGCTAACGGAGAGCCGATAGGGGCGAATTCATCCCGCCGGGGAAGCCCCCGCGTCGTGTAAGGAGGTTACACATGGCTGATCGAAAGAAACCTCACCCCTTCGGAGGCGAGGGACGCTACGAGGCCAACCCCGAGTCCAACAAGGTGGGGCTCACCCCCGAGGAGGTCTTCGAGAGCGAGGTGCCCCAAGAGAGACCGCAGCAGAAGCCTGAACCCGAACGGCCCAAGGACTGAAAAAGGGGGCGACATGGCTTTCCGCGTGGCCTGGGGAGCTTCTGAGCCCCAGACGTTCGGGTACTTTTCCGTAGCCGGATGGCAGCCTTCCACCTCAAATCAGACGCTTGCGATCCATTCTCCGATCGATGGGGCGCTCGTCGGTCGGATCCAGGCGTGCACGGCGGCCGAAGCCATGGCCGTCACCGAAGAAGCGGCCGCTGCCTGGCCCGCTTGGGCCGCGCGCCCCGTCCACGAGCGGACGAGCATCCTGCTCGAAACCGCCCGCTTACTTTCGCTCCATCGGAAGGCCCTCGCCGATCAGCTCGTCCGCGAGATCGCCAAGACCCCTCAGGACGCCATGTCGGAGGTCGATCGCACCGCGGAGTTCATCGCGTACGCCGCCGAGGAGGGGCGCCGGTACCTGGGAAGCCTGGTGCCGGGCGACGCCTTCCCGGGTTACGGGCGTGACAAGCTCTGCCTCGCGACGCGGGAGCCCTACGGCGTGGTCCTTGCGATCTCGCCCTTCAATTACCCCCTGAACCTCTCGGCGAGCAAGATTGCCCCTGCACTCGTCATGGGCAACGCAGTCATCTTCAAGCCCGCCACCCAAGGGGCGATCGCCGCGCTCATGATGGTCGAGCTGTTTCGAGAGGCGGGGGTGCCGCCTGGAGTCCTCACGGCCGTGACGGGGGCTTCCTCCGAAATCGGGGATGCCCTCGCCACCGCGCCTCAGGTCGCGGCGATCTCGTTCACGGGCAGCACGGCGGTGGGCGAGCACCTGGCCGGCATCGCCCGGTTCCGCGAGCTCCAGCTGGAGATGGGCGGCAAGGACGCCGCCCTCGTGCTGAACGATGCCCCGCTCGAATGCGCCGTCGATCAGATCGCAAAGGGAGCGTTCGCCTACTCGGCCCAGCGCTGCACGGCCATCAAACGCGTGATGCTCCTGCCGGGCATCGCCTCGCGCTTTCTCGAAGCGTTCGTCGCGACGGTCGAGGGCCTGAAAGTCGGCGACCCTCGCGTGCCCGGGATGAGCATCGTGCCCCTGATCGACGATCGCGCCGCTGATCGGGTCTGGCGCTTGATTCAAGAAGCGATCGCCCAGGGGGCCCGGCCGCTGACCGGCAACCGCCGAGAAGGGCGCCTCATCTATCCGACCGTCCTGGACCAGGTGACCAGCAAGATGCGGGTCGCCTGGGAGGAACCCTTCGGGCCGGTGCTTCCGATCTTGCGGTGCCGCGATCGCGACGAGGCGATCGCGCTGGCGAACCGCTCGCGCTACGGCCTCCAGTCGGCGGTCTTCACCGACGATCTGGAGCAGGCCCTCTACGTGGGGCGCCGGCTCGAAGTGGGCACCGTGAACATCAACCGCTACGACTCGCGCGGCCCCGACCACTTTCCCTTCGCTGGGGTCAAGGACTCGGGACACGGCACCCAGGGCATCCGCTACAGCCTAGAGGCCATGAGCCGCCTCAAGGCCGTCGTGCTCAACCTGCCGACAGGGACCTGGTAAGTACCGGGCGGCCCGAGAGGTTCCCGGCCAAGGCCCAAACGAGTGCGCTCGACACCGCCACGACCCCCATCGCGGCGCTCAGCGAGGTGAGCTGGGCCACGGCCCCGATGATGGGCGGCCCCATGAGGATCCCGGCGTAGCCCAAGGACGAGACCGCCGCGATGGCGCGAGACGGGGGCATGCTGGGCTCACGGGCCGCGTCGCTGAAGAAGTTCGGCACCACATTGGCCATCCCGAGGCCCACGAGGCCAAACCCCGCCACGGCCGCCAGCGGATGGCGCACCCCCAGCGCCAGGGCCACCCCCGCCACGCCGAGAAAGCCGCCCAGACGCACGAGGCCGCGCTTACCCAGCTGCTGGTTCAGCGAATCTCCCGCAAAGCGGCTCAGGGTCATGGCGAACGAGTAGGCAGCAAACCCCATGGCTGCAAGTCCCGGGGCCGCCCCGCGCACGTCGCGCAGGTAGATGCCCGCCCAGTCGGCCATGGCCCCCTCGATGAGCGAGCAACTGAAAGTGCCGATCCCAAGCAAGAGCAAGAAGCGCGTGGGGCGCACGAAGAGGGGTGCGCGCCCTCCCGCGGCCTTCGACGGCGCATCCGAGAGATAGCGAAAGGAAGCCCCGACCCCCAGGAAGCCGAGCAGCGCGGCGGCCACGAGCAGGTGCGCAAGGGGCGAGCCGCCCATCCCGATCACCAGCCCACCGGCAGAAGCGCCCACGAGCAGCCCCAACCCGTAGAGGGCGTGGAAGGAAGAGTTGATCAAACGCCCGTAAGCCCGCTCCACCTCGATCGCCTCGGCGTTCATCGCCACCCCCAGGGTCCCGTTGTTGAACCCCATCACGACGAGGACACATGCGAGCAAGATAGGGTGGGGCGCGAGGACCGTCAGGGGCACCGCGCAGCAGTAGAGGAAGGTCGCGCCGCGGTTGACGCGCGCATGGCCCCAGCGCGCGCAGAGCCCGCCCGAGACGAGCATGGCGATGACCGCACCGAGGGCCGGCGAGAGCAGCACCAGCCCGAGCAAGCCGGGGCTGAGGTCGAGGGCCCGCTGCATGGCCGGGATGTGGGGGACCCAGCTTGCCAGGACGGCCCCGCTGACGAAGAATGAGGTCGAGACGGCAAGACGGGCCGTACGCAGAGACGGGGGGCGGTGCATGGGGCCTTTCCGGGCGCGCGATCGCGCGAGATGAGTGGCTAGCGGGGCTTGAGCGGAGCAGGCGGGCGATTGAGGGCACGCTGAACCCGCTGCAGCAAGGTGCCGACGTTGAACGGCTTGGTCACGTAGTCGAAGGCGCCGAGCTCGAGGGCGGCGTGCACGGCGTCATCGGTCGAGTAGGCCGACATCACGAGGACCCGCGACTCGGCGAGCACGCCGTCTTGCGCGAGCTGCCGTAGGACCGAGAGGCCGTCCTGACCCGGCAGGTTCAGATCGAGCAGGATCAAGCTCGCCGAGACGGTCGGCTTGGGGCCGCCCAGGGCCTTGAGGGCCGCTTCGCCGTCCGCGAAGGCCTGGCTCTGGTAGCCCTGCGTCTCCAGGACCTTCTGCAACAAGGCCGAGAGGCTCTCGTCATCCTCGACGACGGCCACGTCGAGGACCTGCGGGATTTGCTTGGCGCTTGACCAGCCGGCGACCTGGACCTGGCGGCGATCGCCTACGATGGCCTGATTCAAGGCCTGCTCTGCCGCACTGCAGAGCGCCTGCACGCTCGCGCCGTTTTCGGGAAAGAGCGCCATGGCGATGTGCGGGCGCGGGGTGACAGGGCCCTCGGCAGGCCCAATCGCCAGCTTCTCCAGCTGCTCCAAGAGGCGGGTGAGCTTCTTGAGGGCGTTCTTACGCGACATGCCGTACATGCCAATCACGAACCGGGTCCCAGCCCAACGAGCCACCACATCTTCGGCCCGCACCCCGCGGGCGACGAGCTCACCCACCCGAGCCAAGAGGGCATCGCTCGGCCGAGGGTCGCCCTCTGCGTGCGGGGCGACACGGGCGCCGAAGTCGAGCATCGCGACCATCAACGGCTGAGCGTGCCGTTTCGCGAGGTGGAAGTAGCGCTGAAGGGTCTCCAGGGCGCTCTTGCGGTTGGCAAGGCCGCTCGCGGGGTCGCGATCCGGCAGGCGCGCAAGCCGCCGCTTGATGTCGAGGTGATGGACGACCGCCGGCACCAGGTCGGTCTCGACCCGCGCGCGCTCGATGTAGCCGTCCGCGCCTGCCAACGAGAGGGCGCGCCGCGCGCCGGCATCGGCTCGATCGACCAGCATCAGGATCGGCAGCGCACGAAAGCGCGGCATGCTCCGAAGGACCTGGCACAGGGCAATCCCGCTCGTCCCGTCCGGCCCCTCGGCTTCGAGGATCACCAGCTCGGGCACCCGGCTTTCGAGGGCCGCCCAAAACGTCTCGGCCTCCCCGAAGCGCTGGATGGCACAGCCCGCCTCCGCAAAATCCGCCGTGAGCGTCGAAGAAAGCGCCTCGGGGCCTCCGAGCATCACCACGGTCGCCGACGTCTTCACCGGCTCGGTCAAAACTTCCTGGACGGCTTCGAGCAGCGGGGTCAAGGGCAGATGCTTCTCGAAGAGGCCCTGTGCCCCGAGACGCGCGGCTTCGAGCCTCGCCGCAAGGCTCGTGTCGTCGCCAAGCAGCAGCACCGGCGCCTTCGCTTCGCTCAACAACGAGATGAGGGGGGCCCGATCCTCCTCGGCCAGCCAGGCAGCATCGAGGAGGACCATCGCCGGGGCATCCGTCGCAAGGCGCCTTTGCGCGGCCTGCAGGTTCGGGCTCATCACGAGCCTCACCCCGAGATCGGCCAGGGCCGCCCCCAAAGCATCATGGAAAGGATCCGGGAGGCGCTCGATCAAGAGGACCGAACGCATGGGCGGACGCTGCGCCTGCTCAGTGGGCTTCGCCTCGGCGGTGGCGTGGGCGTCCTGCCCCCTGGGCGGAAGCAAGGAAAGGCCGAGCGTCAGCGCGACCTGGTGGGCCAGGGCCTCCCGGTCCAGAGGGTGAAAGAGCAATTGCTTGACCCCGAGCTGGCCGAGGAGCTTGCCCGAAAGGGTCGTTCCGAGGCCCTGCTCCAGGCAATAGAGGACAGGCAGAGCTTCGAGCATCAGCTCGGTGCGGACCTGGGCCAAGAGGCCCTCGGGCGAATGATCGATGCCGTGGTGATCGATGATGAGCATCGCGTAGCCGCCGCGCGCGAGGATGCGCAGCGCCTCGTCCCCGCTGTTGGTGGTCGTGAGGAGCACATCGTCCAGGCGCGTTTTGAGCCAGGTCGTCAGGTTTTCCGGCAACCCAACCGTCAAGATCCGGAACATCGCGTACGGCTTTCCTTCGTCCAAGCGCGTGGCGCCCTCACCCTCGACGGGATGCGCCCTGGTCACTCTCTCTTACTGAAAGCATAAGGCATGGCCGTTATACCACCAAGCCCCCTTCTCCAACCCGCGCCGGGTGCGCGTGCGCGCTAGCGCGGCAAGCGCTCGAGCCCTTCGAAGAGACGATCGAGATTGTCCAGGACGACCTTGGGCAGGTCCGCCTCGGGCACCTGGCCCCAGACCACCATGGTCCCCGAGTAGAGGGCCATCACCAGGCGGAACGTCTCCACGGGATCCAGCTCGGCACGCAGCTCTCCGGCTGCGAGCCCCTCCTGGATGAGGCGCACCAGGAGCTTCGAGAAGTCCACCTCCGCCGGGTGAGGCTCGATCGCACGGCCGTAGCGCTGGTGGGCCAAGGCGATCGAGACGTTGATGTCCCGGGCCTCGGCGACGAAGCGCGAGACCAGGGTGCCGAAAAGTCGCTTCAAGCGCTCCCGGGTGGTCCGGGAATCCGCGAGCAGGGCCTCCTGCTCATCGATCAGGCGCGCCAGATGGCGGACGCTGATATGGGCGAGGATCGCATCCTTGGTCGGGAAGTAGTTGAAGAACGTCCCCTTCGAGACGCCGGCGGCCTGCGCGATCTCCTCGATGGTGGTCGCCTCGTAGCCCTGCGCCCCGAAGAGGGCCATGGCCGCCTCGAAGATCGCTTCTTGGGTCAGTTGCTTGTTCAGGGTTCGACGAGAGATGGGCGCGCGCACGGGGAGTTTCCTCTGACTGATTTTTGCTTGACAGGGCTTCAGTGTAGCCCCTATATTTGCCTCAGTCAAAAATTTGTACTTAGTTCAATTTTTGAACTTGATTGAGGAGGCACCATGCAGCGCGAGTGGACCCTGGTCGAACGGACGCAAACTGGAGGCAGGCTGGTGCTCGGCGAGCGGCCCGACGAGCTGCCGGCGGATACGGTCGTCTCGATCACGCTGGGGGCGGGCTTCGGCCTGTGGCAGTTCATCCTCAACGGGATCGCCAGCCACTTCGTCATGAAGCAGTGCCTGAAGATGCCGGGGCTCGTCTACGGCGAGCTCGCCAGCGACCTGAAAACGGGCTTCAGCCTGACGCTGACCGTCTGGAAGGGCCAAGCGATGCGCGAGTTCCGGGACAACAAGGCGCACGGCTGGAGCAAGCGAATGCTGTGGTGGGTCTTCTACGGCGGTAAGGCCGAGGCCTGGTTCTTGACCTACCAGGATCGCCGGCTTCCCGACGTCGCCGAGGCCAAGCGGCTCGCCGAAACCTACGGTCGGCATTACAAGCAAGGGGGACTGGTGCGACCCCAGCGCAAGCCGGAGCGATCGGCGGATCCGACGAATACTTGATGCCTCACCTTTGCTAAGCCTTGCTTGTGATGGGTATGAACTCCTTGGCACAGCGACTGCGAGGGTTCATGGTTCCGTCGATTCCAGGCTACCGGCTACAGCAGGAAATCCAGCGCTCGGATTATTCGCTCGTCTTTCGCGGCGCGCGCGAAGTCGACCATCGTCCGGTCCTCATCAAGGTGCCCCAGCACCCGACGCCTCAGGACCTCGCGCGCCTGGAGCGCGAGTACCGCCTCCTGAGCACGCTCGAGGGGCCCGAGCTCGTGCCGGCCCTGGAGCTGGTCCCCTGGCAAGGCAACCTGGCGCTGGTCCTCGCGGACACGGGCCTCAAGCCGCTCGCGTCGTTGCTGGCTCCCGGCGAGCGGCTGTCGCTCGATCACTTCTTCGCCTTTGCGATCGCCTGCGCCCATTCCCTCGCGCGGCTCCACCGCCATGTCGCTCACCTGGCCCTAGCGCCCCAGAGCATCCTCTGGTCGCAGCAGCACCAGCAGGTCCGCTTCGCCGACCTGGACCTGGCCGTGCGAACGCCCGGCGACCGCGAAGGCGAGCCGCCGGCGCAACCAAGCCTCGGGGCTCTCCCCTTCATCGCTCCCGAGCAGTCTGGCCGCACGCGGCACCGTCCGGACAGCCGGAGCGATCTCTACTCGCTGGGCGTCACGTTCTACTGGCTCCTGACCGGCTCGCTGCCCTTCACGGCCTCGGACCCGATGGAGTGGATGTACTGCCACCTGACACGGCTGCCCCTTTCACCGAACACGGCGAACCCGTCCCTGCCGACGGCGCTCTGCGACGTGGTCATGAAGCTGCTCGCCAAGAACCCGGATGAGCGCTACCAGAGTGCCCTCGGGCTGATGCGCGATCTGGCCCTGTGTCGCGACCAGTGGCAAACGACCGGGGGCATCACCTCCTTCCTCCTGGCCGACGGTGACGGGCCGGGGCCGCTCCGCCGTGCGGAGCGGCTGTATGGCCGCCAGGCCGAAGAAGCCGCGCTTGATGCCTGCTTCCGGGCGGCATCCGCCGGCTCTCCTCAGCTGGTGCTGCTCGAAGGACCGGCTGGCGGCGGGAAGACCGCCCTGGCCCGCGCACTCGAAGCGACCGTACGTGAGCACCACGGCTACTTTCTGGAAGGCAAGTTCGACCAGTACCGACACGACGTGCCGTACGCCGCCGTCTCCCAGGCCCTCTCGCATCTGGTGCAGCAGTTGCTCAGCGAGCCCGAGGCCGCCCTCGACCACTGGAAGACGAGACTGATCGAGACGCTCGGCGAAAACGGACGCCTTGCGCTCGAACTGGCCCCCGAACTCGGGCACCTCATCGGCGAGCAGCCGCCGCTCACCCCCCTCAACCCCACCGAGGAACAGAACCGTTTCCTTGCGACCGTCACCGCGCTCTTCGGGATCTTCGCCCGGCCCGAGCATCCAGTCGTTCTCTTCCTCGACGATCTGCATTGGGGCGACTTGCCGACCTTCACGCTGATGAGCCGCCTGCTCGAAACGCAGCAAGGCAAGGCCCTGCTCCTCGTCGGGGCCTGGCGCGAGGAGGAGCGCGACGAAGTCCACCCGGGCTGGCGCGCCCTCGAAGCGTTGCAAGCTGCTTACCCGGCCACCCGCCTCGCCCTCGCGCCGCTCGACGAAGAGACCCTCGCCCAGCTCGTCGCCGACAGTCTCGGAGCCCCCCTCGATCAGACCCGCGCGCTGGGTGCGCTGCTCCACCGCAGGACCGAGGGCAATCCTTTCTTCGCCACCGAGCTGCTGCGCAGCCTCTTCGAGGACGGGCTCATCGGCTTCGACCAGGTGACCACCAGCTGGGGCTGGGACCAGGAGGCCATGGACCACGCGGCGCTCCGCGAGGACGTCATCGGCTTCATGCTCGCGCGCCTGAAACGGCTCCCGGCTGCGACCCAGGCCCTCTTGAGCAAGGCCGCATGTCTCGGTAGCACGTTCGATCTCGGCCTCCTGTGCGCGGCCACGAACCAGGCGCCTGGCGCCCTCGTCGAGGTTCTGCTGCCCGCGGTGAGCGCGGGGCTCGTCGTGGCCCGCGACGAGAGCGAGGAGCCGACGTCCGGCGATGTCACGGCGCGGCTGCTCGGCGTGCGCGCCTGCAGGTTTCTCCACGACAGGGTACGTCAGGCCGCCTATGCCCTCGTCCCGGAAGAGGAGCGGCTCGCGATCCACCTCGAGCTCGGGCGCCTCATGCGCGCGCGCACCGAAGGCCCGGGGCCGCACCCCTCGGTGGCGGATGTCCTTCAGCAGCTCAACGCCAGCCGTTCCCTGATGACCGCGCGTGAAGAGCGCCTCGATCTTGCCGAGCTCAACCTGCTCGCGGCGCGCAACGCCAAGGAGGCCGCCGCCTATCAGCCGGCGTTCAACTTCGCGCAGGTGGCCCAGGAGGTGTTGCCGCCAGAGGCGGACGAGGACGGTCGGCTCGCCGTTGCGATCCTCGAACTCCGCGCGAGCTGCGGCTATCTCTGCGGCGCCTTCGAGGACGCCGAGCGCTGCTGCGCCGAGTTGCTCGAACGCAGCCGGACGCCCTTCGAGCAAGCCAGGGTCCGGGCCATGACCGCGGGCCTCTACTCGTACAGCAACCGCATGGACGCCGCGATCCAGGAGGGAATCAAGGCGCTCGCCCTCTTGGGCATCAAGCTTACCGCCCGACCCGGCATGGGCACCGTCCTCATGGAGCTGGCCCGCACCAAGGCCGCCCTGAAAGGTCGGCAGCCAGAGAGCCTGGAGGACGCCCCCGAGGTGCGCGATCCCGGCGTGAGGCTCGCCATGAAGATCCTGGGGGACTTCCTCGCGCCCGCTTACTTGACGGGCAACGACACCCTCTTCGCGACGACAGTCCTCAAGCAGCTCCGGCTCGCCCTACGCCACGGGCACAGCGTCGAGGCGATCACGGCCTACTCGGGCTATGCCGCCCTGCTCGCGGGGCTCGGCGACCTCAGAGGGGCCGACGCGTTCGGGCGCCTTGCCGTGCGGCTGACCGATCGCCTGGGCGCGCTCTCCGTCAAGAGCCGGGTCCACGTGCTCTTCGGCCTGTTCAGCCATAGCTGGCTTCAACCATGGAGCGAACTCGATACCTGGTTCCAGAGCTCGGTAGAAACCGGCCAGCGTTCGGGAGACTTCCTGTTCATGGCCTTCGCCTGCGGCTACGTGCACCACTGGAGCCCCCAGATCGACCTCGCCACGGCGCTGAGCGAGCGCTTGCGCTACCTGCAACTCGCCAAGCAGACCCACTACCAGACCGCGATCGACGCAACCACCTGTGCCGCTCAGTTCTGGCGCAGCCTGCGCGGGGAAACGCGAGCGCCCCTCTCGCTGAGCGACGAGACCTTCGACGAAGAGACGTGCCTGGCGCGGATGACGACGGCGGGCTACACCTCGGGCCTCGCCCTCTATCATCTGTACAAGCTCCAACTCGCCGCCATCCACGAGGACGTCGAGGCGGGCTGGCAAGCGCTCTTGCAGACCGAAGGCGTCATCAAGGCCCTCGCGGGCTCCCCTTTCATGGTCGAGTACTGCATCCACGGCTTCCAGGCAGCCGCGGCGATCGCCGGGCGCCGGGACGCGCGAGGCCCCGCCGCCTGGCGACGGCTGCGGCGCTTCCAGCGCCAGATGGAAGGGTGGGCCCGCCAGTGCCCCGCAAACTTCCTCTCGCACGTCCGCTTGATGGAGGCCGAGCAGGCACGCCTCTCGGGGGCCCCCGCCCGCGCGTCGCACCTGTACGAGGCCGCCGTTCGGGCGGCAGCCGAGAGCGGCTTTCAGCGCTACGAGGCGCTGGCGAACGAAGCCGCCGCGCGCTTCCACTTCGCCCAGGGCCTGGAAACCGCCGGCTATGCTTACTTGAGACAAGCCCGCGACGCCTACCGGCGCTGGGGCGCGCTGGCCAAGCTCGAGCCCCTCACTCGGCGACTTCCCGCCGAGCTGGGAACGGACCACCACACGGCCACGGTCGCTGACGCGGAGGCACCCCCCCTCGACCTGAGCCTTGGACTGGTCCCTCAACTGGTCGCACGTGGCGTGCTCGACCTCTCGACCATCTGGAAAGCCACCCAGGCCATCTCGGGAGAGGTCATCCTCGCGCGCCTGCTCGAAAAGCTGCTTGCCATCGTCAAGGAGAACGCCGGGGCACAGACGGCGACCCTCTTGCTGAGAGCGACGGATCCCGGCACGCCTCGCTTCCTGGTCCAGGCCGAGAGCCGCGAGGACGGCACCCTCACGCTGCTCGAGGGGGAGCCGCTGGAAGGGCATCCCAGGGTACCCGCGAGCCTCATCCGGTACGTGGCCCGCAGCCGGACGAGCGTCGTCCTGGGAGACGCCGGGCGCCTCGGCGCCTTCACCCGGGACCCGGTCATCCAGGCACGCCGCCCCCGCTCGGTGCTGGCGCTCCCCATCGTGAACCAGCAAGAGCTGCTGGGGGTGCTGTATCTAGAGAACAACCTGCTGATGGACGCCTTCTCGCGCGATCGCGTGGCGACCATGCAGATCCTCGCGGGCCAGGCGGCGATCTCCTTGCAGAACGCCCTCTCGGCTGAGCGGACCGCCTACCTGGAGGCCGAGCGAAGCGTCCGGGACATCTACGAGCGCGAGCTCGAAGCGCGGGTCGCCGAGCGGACCGCCAGCCTCCAGGACGCCTACGAGCAGCTCCAGGCCCTCGACCGGATGAAGACCAACTTCCTCGGGCTCGTCTCCCATGAGCTGCGCACGCCCCTGACCTCGATCCAGGGCTACACGGAGCTGCTCGAAGACGGGGTCGCCGGCGAAATCACCGCCCCGCAACACGAGTACGTCAACCAGATCAAGGTCGGCGCGGCCGGCCTCTCGCGCCTGGTCGACGATCTGCTCGACTTCGCCCGCATGGAGGCCGGCTCGTTCAAGCTCGCTCCCGAGCGCTTCGACCTGGTCCAGAAAATCACCGCGACGCTCGAAAGCCTTGCGCCCATGCTCCGAGAGAAGGGGCTGCGCGTGGAGACCGAGCTGCCGTCAGAGGCCGCCCCGATCTCGGGCGATCCGGGGCGCATCGCGCAGGTCTTGCTCAACCTGCTCGGCAACGCCATCAAGTTCACTCCCGCCGAGGGGCGGATCGTCGTGACCCTGCGGCGCGAAGAGGCCGAGATGTTGCTCGAGGTCCGGGACAGCGGCATCGGGATCGCCGCGGATCACCTCCCGAAGCTCTTCCAGAGCTTCTACCAGGCCGACTCCTCCACGACCCGGCAGCATGGCGGGGCCGGGCTCGGCCTCTCCATCGCAAAGTCGATCGTCGACGCCCACGGGGGACGGATCGGCGTGCACAGCACCCCGGGCAAGGGCAGCACCTTCTGGTTCAGCTTGCCGCTCTCGGCGCGCACGTCGCGCTGACCTGGCGCCGGATACGCGAAACGGGGGGCGATCGCCCCCCGCTTCAACGTTCTTGTGAAACGCTCAGCGCCCTCAGAGGGCGCAGGCGTCGTCTTCGCAAGCAGGTGCTGCGGTCTCGGGGACCGTCGCGCCCATTTCGCCTTCGACCTGCTCGAGGATCCGCAGGAAGGTCTCCGCCTCTTGTGCGCCGGAAACACCCCACTTGCCCTCGAAGACGAAGGTCGGAACGCCCGTGATGCCCAGGGCATGGCCCTCTTCGAGCTCCTCTCGGACCTCGGAGGCACCCGCATCGGATGCCAAGAAAGCGCGCGTGCGCTCGGCATCGAGCCCGACGCCGGTGGCGAGGGCCAAGAGCGCCGCGGGATCCGCGACGTTGCCGCCGTCCGTGAACTGGGCCTTGAAGAGCGCATCGACCATGCGCGCCTTCAAGGAGCTGCCGCCTTCTTGCTCGGCGAACCAGACCAGGCGGTGAGCCGCAAAGGTGCTCGCGACCAGGGCCGCGTCCGCGTTGAAGGCGATGCCCTCACCCGCGGCGACCTCGACCACCCGGTCGAGCATCGCCTTGTAGCCGGGGCCGAACCTGTCGCGCAGGTAGTCGGCCTGGGGACGCGCCTCGCTCGGATCCGCCGAAAGATCGGGGTTGAGCTGGAACGCCCGGTAGGTGATCTCGACCGCGTCGCGCTGGGGGAAGGCCGCGAGGGCCTTCTCGAAGCGCTTCTTGCCGATGTAGCACCAGGGGCAAGCCACGTCGGAGTAGATTTCAACTTTCATACGTACCTCGATGACGGAAGGTCGTGCCGGTTCACGCTAGTTGCGGGGCGAAACCGGCGCCTTGACGAAGCGGCCCCAGGCCACGAGGATCGCGAGCGCTCCCAGGAGCACGTTCATGCCGATCGAACCGTACTCGCCGCGCATGCCGTGGAAGCCGGCCGCCAGCACCATGATGAGGGCGAGCCCGGCCCCCGCGAGCGGGGTGAGGAACGGCAGGATACGGGTCGCAGCAGGTAGGATGAGGCCCAAGGCAGCGGCCAGCTCCGCGATGCCGATGAAGCGCACGAGCGCCGGGAGCTCGGCGACCCAGGGCATGTTGGCCGCGAGCTGCGTGATGGGAGCGGTCGCCTTCATGGTGCCCGCCATGCCGAACATGGCGGCGAGCAGGACCTGGAGGACCCACAGGCCGATGGTCCAGGCCTTCGAGGGGCTTGCGGAGGTGGCAACGTTGACGGACATGATTCGGCTCCTTTTCTACTGCGCAGCCGCAGCGACGGGCGCGTCCTGCAGGACGGCTTCGACTTCGAGCTCCAGCTTCACCTTCTCGCCGACGGCCACGCCGCCCATCTCGAGCACGGCGTTGTAGTTGACGCCGAAGTCCTTGCGGTTGAGGGTGGCTTTGGCGCTGAAGCCGGTGACGGTCTGGCCCCAGGGGTTCTTGTTGAAGCCCGCATGCTCGACCTCGAGGGCGATCTCCTTGGTGACGCCACGGATGGTGATGTCGCCGTAGACCACGTACTCGTCGTCGTCCTTGCGCTCGATGCGGGTGCTCTTGAAGGTGATCGTGGGGTGGTTGGGCGCGTCGAAGAAGTCGTTGTTGCGCAGGTGGTTGTCGCGGTCCGCGATCCCGGTGTCGATGCTGGCGACCTCGATCTGGCCCTCGACCGTCGAGCGGGTGAAGTCCTGCTCGTCGAGGTGGATGGAGCCGCTGTAGGCCTTGAACTGGCCGCGCACGGTCGAGACCATCATGTGCTTGACCGAGAAGCCGATATGGGTGTGCAGGGGATCGATGACCCAGGGCATAAAAGAAACGTCCTTTCGTTTCGAAGGGGATGGCAATGAGACAAATGAGGCGACCGATGGTATGATACCGATCGGTAACAGGCAAGGATGTTACCGATCGGTAACTAAGAAGTCAAGCGCGCCATGAGAAAAAACCTCCCGAGCCCACCCGAGGGCGCCATCGACATGCAACTGCCGCCGCGCCAGCGCCTGTTGGCAGCGGCCCGCGCGCTCTTCGCCCAGCACGGCATCCGCGCGGTGGGGGTCGAGAGCATCGCCGAGGCGGCGGGCTCCAACAAGATGACGCTGTATCGCCACTTCGAGTCGAAGGACGTGCTGGTGGCGGAGTACCTGCGCGCACTCGCGCACGAGGCCGATGGCTTCTGGGCGCAGCTCGTCGCAGCTCATCCGGCCGACCCCAGAGCCCAGCTGAGTGCCTGGCTCGACGCCATGATGCAGGGCCTCAACAGCGGGCGCGGCTGTGCGCTGGCGAACGCCGCCGTCGAGTTGCCCGAAAAGGACCACCCTGCGCGCCCCATCATCGAAGCCCACAAGATCGGCACCCACCACCAGCTCGTAGAGCTCTGCCGCGCCGCCGGCGTCCCCCAGCCGGAGCTGCTCGCCGACGAGCTGTTCTTGCTGCTCGAAGGCGCGCGCGTCAGCTCCCAGAGCGTGGGGCCCAACGGCCCTGGCGCCCAGTTCCGGCAGATGGCCGAACGCCTGATCCAGGCCCACACCACTCATTAGCCAACCCTTGCGCGCCCGGCGCGCGGTGGGGTACACATACCAAGCCCCTTTTCTACGGAGCCTGCCAATGCCTGCGCCTACCCCTGCTGCTGCCCGTCCGACCCCGCCGAAGCGCCCCCCGGGCGTCTCGGCCGATGCCCTCAAGGCCCTGAAGCGCCCTTTGGGCTACCTGGGCAAGCACTGGCGCGAGGCCACCGGGGCCGCCATCTCGCTGCTGATCGTCCTGGGCGCGAGCCTCGCGACCCCCCAGCTGATCCGCGCGGCCATCGATGACGGGCTCATCCCGCACCGGCCGCAGGCGATCGCCTTCGCCGTGGGAAGCATGGTCGCGCTCGCCGTCCTGCGCGCCGCCTTCGGCTTCTTGCAGGAATACCTGACCGAGCGCGCCTCGCAAGGGGTCGCCTACCAGCTGCGCGAGGACCTGTTCGAGAAGATCCAGCGCCTGAGCTTCAGCTACTACGACCGGACAGAGGCCGGACAGCTGCTCACGCGTCTCACCAGCGACGTCGAGCAGATCCGCGGCTTCACGGGAGCAGGCATCCTGCAGCTCGCAAACGCCGGCCTGATGCTCGTCGCAAGCGTCGTGCTGCTCTTTTCCCTCAACTGGAAGCTGACGCTCGTGACCCTGTTGACGCTCTCGCCCATGTTCTGGCTGATGGCGAACTTCGTCCGGCGGATCGGCCCGCTCTTCGGGCGGATCCAGCACCAGCTCGGCACCCTCAACACCCAGCTCCAGGAGAGCCTCGGGGGGCTTCGGATCGTGCGGGCCTACGGCCGCGAGGCGGACACCCTTTCGCGCTACCGCACCACCAACGAAGGCCTCCTGGACCTGAGCCTCGCCTCCATCCGAGCGGTGGCCAACAACTTCCCGTTCATCATGATGCTGGCCAACCTCGCCACCCTTGCGATCATCGGCTTCGGCGGCTATCAGACCATCCAGGGCAGCCTCACGGTCGGGCAACTGCTCGCCTTCAACAACTACCTGGCCTTTCTCATGCACCCCATCATGACGCTCGGCTTCTCGATGGTCATGATCGCCCGTGCGGGAGCCTCGGCCGTCCGGGTGGCCGAGATCTTCGACGCCCCGCTCGAGGTCGCGGACGCCCCCGAGGCGCGCGAGCTCCTGCCGCTGCGCGGAGAGGTCGTCTTCGAGAACGTCGCTTTCCGCTACCCCGGCGCCGAGCGCGGCAGCCTCGAAGGCCTCAGCTTCAAGGTGCAGCCGGGTGAGACGGTGGCCATCGTCGGCACGACGGGCTCGGGCAAGAGCACGCTCGTGCACCTCCTGCCGCGGTTCTACGACGTAACCGCAGGGCGGGTACTCATCGACGGCGAGGACCTGCGCGAGGTGAAGCTCGCCTCGCTGCGCAGCCAGCTCGGCGTGGTCATGCAAGCGCCGCTGCTCTTCAGCGGGACGATCGCCCAGAACATCGCCTACGGCAAGCCGGACGCGACTCAGGAGGCCATCGAGGCAGCCGCCCGCGCCGCCCAGGCCGACGCCTTCATCCGCGAGCTGCCCGACGGCTACCAGACCGTCATCGGCGAGCGGGGGACGGGCCTCTCCGGCGGGCAGCGGCAGCGCCTGGCGATCGCCCGCGCGCTCCTGGTCGATCCGCGGCTCGTCATCCTGGACGACAGCACCTCGGCGGTGGACGCCGAGACCGAAGCGGCCATCCGCGAGTCCCTGGATCGCCTGATGCGCGACGCGCGTCGGACCTGCTTCGTCATCGCCCAGCGCTTCAGCACCGTCCGTGACGCGGACCGGATCCTGGTGCTGGACGGCGGGAAGCTGGTGGCGGAGGGCACGCACGAGGCGCTCCTTGCGGAGTGCACCCTTTACGCGGAGATCCTGGGCGCACAGTTCCTGGACGAGACACCCCAGACCCAACAGGCAGCAGGAGGCCGGGCATGATTCGCGGTATCGCAGGACTCGTCGAACACCCCGAGGAGCGCGCTCAGCACAGCGGCAAGATCATGCGCCGGCTCGTCCTAGAGCTGCGCCCGCACACGCGATCGCTCGTCTTCACCCTCGCCCTAGTCGTGGCGGCGGCCCTCTCTCAGGCGCTCGTTCCCTGGCTGATCGGTAAGGCCATCGACGGACCGATCATGCATCGCGACGCCAAGGGCCTGCTCTGGCTGATGCTCGTCACCCTCGCCGTGAGCGTGGCGGGCGGGCTTGCGGGCCGCGCCCAGATGCTGCGGATCGGAAGCACCGGCCAGCGCATCCTCGCGAACCTGCGTGAGCGCCTCTTCGAGAAGCTGCAGGGGCTGCCCGTCGCCTTCTTCGACAAGCAAGCCAAGGGCGACCTCATGAGCCGGGTGAGCAACGACGTCGACACCCTGAACCAATTGATCTCGCAGGGGCTCACCCAGGTACTCGGCGCCCTCTTGAGCCTGGTCGGGGTGCTCGTCGCCATGCTGGCGCTGAACCTGCACCTTGCGCTCGCGTGCATGGCCGTCATCCCCGTCATGCTCCTGACCACCTACCTGCTCGCTCGGCGGGCGCGAAAAGCCTACCGCACGACCCGCGAGACCACCGGCGCGGTCATGGCGGATCTGCAAGAGGAGATCGAGGGCGTCCGCGAGTCGCAGGCCTTCAACCGCACCGAGGCGAACATCGCCCGGTTCCGGGCGCGCAACGCCAAGAACCGCGACGCCAACATCTCGGCGACGGCAGTCAGCTCGGCCTTCTCGCCTGTGATCGAGCTGCTCGCCGCGCTCACCACCGCCGTGGTCATCGGCTACGGCTCGTACCTGGCGCTGCACGGCACCATCTCCGTCGGTCTGGTCGCAGCCTTCCTGCTCTACACCCAGCAGTTCTTCCGGCCCATCCAGCTCGCGACCCAGGTCGCAGCCCAGGCCCAGTCCGCGCTCGCTGGGGCCGAGCGGATCTACGCCATCCTCGACGCGGCCCCCGAGACGCCGGATGCCCCTAACGCCACGGCGCTTCACGAGGTCCAGGGCCGGATCGCCTTCGAGGACGTCTCCTTCGGCTACGAAGCAGGGCGCCCGGTGCTCTCCAACGTCACCTTCACCCTCGAGCCCGGGCAGACGGTCGCGTTGGTCGGCCCCACCGGCGCGGGCAAGACCACGATCGCGGGGCTCATCCCGCGCTTCTACGACGTGAGCATGGGCCGGGTCACCCTCGATGGGGAAGATCTGCGCACGCTTGCGCGCGCCGACCTGCGCCGGCAGATCGCCGTCGTGCCGCAGGAGGCCTTCCTGTTCAGCGGGACGGTCGCCGAGAACCTCGCCTTCGGCCGGCCCGAGGCCGATCTCGCGGAGATCGAGCGGGTTTCGCGCGAAGTGGGCGCTCACGACTTCATCATGGGCCTGAGTGAGGGGTACCAGACGCGGCTCGGCCATGCCGGCACCCAGCTGAGCCAGGGCCAGCGCCAGTTGCTCTCCATCGCCCGGGCGGTGCTCTCGGAGCGGCCGATCCTGCTCTTGGACGAGGCGACGAGCCACGTGGACACCAAGACCGAGGCGACCATCCAGGCAGCTCTCGATCGCCTGCTCGCAGGTCGGACCAGCCTCGTCATCGCCCACCGCCTGAGCACCATCCGCCACGCGGACCAGATCCTGGTCATCGCGGGGGGCACCATCGCCGAGCGCGGCACCCACGCCGAGCTCATGGCCCTCGGCGGCCGCTATGCGGAGTTGTACCGCACCCAGTTCGGCGATCGCCCGAGCGAGGCGGCCGACGTGTCCTCGTCCGCCATGGCCTGAGGCCAAAAGCTCCCCTCTGTCTTGGGCCTCCAGGCCGCCATGTGCTACCAAGAACGGCACCGCACCACGCGCCTCCTGGCAGCTTGGGCGGTGTCGATTCGTGACGACGAGAGAAAGCAGGTGAGGCGCATGGAAACCGAGGACCGTGCAGCGCAGATTGACGGGATCGACCTGGATAACCTCAAGGCAACCGTCACCATGTTCCGGGACCACCCGGATCTTGCCCGCTTCAAGTTCCGTGCCCGCAACGTCTGGAAAATGGGCACCCACAACCAGACCCAGATCGAGCGGTTCTACGGGGCGGGGCAAGAAGACACCTCGCGCCCCGAGCCCATCGCCATCGAGGCGGACGAGCCACCCCTGTTGCTTGGCCACAACGCCGGGGCCAACCCGGTCGAGCACGTGCTGGTCGCGCTCTCCAGCTGCTTGACCACCTCCCTGGTGGCGAACGCCGCCGCCCGCGGCATCAGGCTGCGCGCGGTCACCTCGAAGCTGGAAGGGGATCTGGACGTGCGCGGCTTTTTGGGGCTCTCGGACGAGGTCCGAAACGGGTACCAGAACATCCGCGTCAGCTTCGAGATCGACGCCGACGCGCCGGAGGAGACCCTAAGAGAGCTCGTCGAGATCGCCAAGCAGCGCTCGCCGGTTTTCGACATCGTGAGCCACGGCGTCCCGGTGGAGGTCGGCCTCGCATCCAGCCCCTGACGAGGCAGCGACACCCCATGCTTGTTAGCTGAGCCCGAGCGTGTTATATCGCATGGCATGAGTGTCGTCTTACAGGAGCTGGATCTCTCGGAGCGGGTCGCGGGGTTGCCTGAGCCTGCCGATTACTTCCCCATCGAGACCGGGCGCTACGAAGTGCAGGCCGGCCTCAAGATCCTCGGCAAGCAGCCGGTGCAGGGCCGGATCGAGACGAACTTCTTCTTGATCGACGCCCAGTACCACGCCTACCTGCGGGCCAAGCGCGAGGCGCGGCGCGAGGACCTCTCCAAGTACTACCGCCGCCACGCCCTCTCTCCCGCGCTCGAGCGGGCGGCGACCGCGTGGCTCATGCAGCGGCTCTGCATCGAGTACCCTGACTACTTCGCGCTGGAGACCACCCCCGCCCTCGTCTTCACCAACCGTCTGATCGGCCTGCGCGTGAGCATCGACCCCGAATCACTCGTGGTCATCGACCAAGCACAGGGCCCCAGCGCACATCCCGGAGGCGAGGTCTTCGCGGACGTGGACTTCCGCGGGGCTGACGCGCTGGACGTGGTGACCTCCTGCCTTCAAGAAGACCTGGCCCTCGTTGCCATGGACCCCGAAGACCGCCGCGACTGGCTTGCTTGCCTGCACCTGAGCTACCCGAACCACTGGAGCCCCGCCGAGAAGATCGCTCAGCCCTTCCTCGCGGTCCATGCGCCGGTAGCGGACTTCGAGCGGGTGGCGCGCACCAGCGACAAGATCCTCGAAGCCATGATCCACCGAGGGCCGTTCGTGCGCTTCGCCTGGGGCATCGCGACCGACACTGCCCTCAACCACCACCCCGAGAACCCGCCGGGCCGCGCCTTACCCCAAAACGACCCCATCGTCGCCGGCGAGAGCACTTACATGCGCATCGAGCGTCAGACCCTGCAGGGCTTCCCCGAGCACCACGCGGCCCTCTTCACCATCCGCACCTACTTCACCCCCGTGCGCCGGATCGCCGCCGATCCCGAAAGACGCGCGCAGCTGCGCGACGCGCTCGCCACCATGTCTCCCGAGGCCCTCGCCTACAAGGGCCTCGAGGCCATCCAGGCTCCGCTCGTCGCCTACCTTCGCTAAGAGAGAGACCATGCGTTTTATCGCCCTTCCCCTCACGGCGCTGAGCCTGCTGATCCTGAGCGCCCCTGCCGCACAGGGCGCAGGACTGCCCCTGCCCAGCAAGAGCACCCTACTCAAGCCCTTCAAGGCGGACGTGGATGCCGCGAGCCAGTCGATCCTCCCGCCGTGGTCGGGCCCCAAGTGGGAATACCTCAGCGCCCCGCTCGCCAAGCTCGACGCGGCCCCCTTCGCCAACCCCGTCACGGCCACGGCAGCCGCCCTGGTCAACACCGTGATCGACGACGGGGTCCGGATCCAGGGAGCGGTCGTCTCCCTCCAGTACCTGGGCGATCGCGGCTGGGAGCTCGTCAGCCTTCACAACGGCATCGCCTACTTCAAGCGCCCCAAGCCGGCCGATCCCATCCCCGAGCAGCTCTGAGCCGGGCCCAGCGATCGCCCCTGACATGCTTGCCTAAAAACGTATTAAGATAATTTGCATGAACACCCCCACTGCGACCGGCCACGTCCCCCCCGCGCTGACGTGGCTGCTACGAGGATTGGTCCTGCTCTCCGCCATCCTCTGGGGGCTGGTGTGTTTCGAGGTCGCCCGCGACGTGGGCAAGCCCTTCGCGGGCTTCCGGTACGAGTCGAACCTCAGTGTCTCGCCGCAGACCCGCCCCGCCTGGAACGGCCCACGCCAGGGGCTCAGACCCTATGATTGCCTGCTAACGGCCAACGGCGTCACGCTGGGCACGAGCGCGGACTTCAGGCGGATCATCGCGCAGAGCCCGCCCGGCACGCCCATCGTCTACGAACTCAAGCGCGACGAGCAGCCCCTGACCCTGACAATCGAGACCCAGCGGCTGCGGTGGCGCGACGTGCTGATGGGCTTCGCCCCGACGCTACTCACCGGCTTGCTGCACCTGCTGATCGCAAGCCTTGCCTTCTTCCTCAAGCCCGGCGCACCGGCGGTGCGGGCCCACCTGATCGTGGCCCTCGCCCTCGGCGTCGGCCTCCAGACGCTCGGCATCGACTACACCTGGGCGCACTGGTTCCCGCGCCTCTACCTTTTCGCCGTCTGCTTCGTCGGCGCTGCCGGCATGCACTTCGCGCTGACCTTTCCCCGGCCCTTTCCCCTCATCGAGCGCAAGCCTTGGCTGATCGCTCTGGCGTACCTCCCCGCGGCGCTGCTCGCCATCCCCTATCAGCTCGACTATCGCCCTTTCGGCGCCGCAATCGCATCGCCCCCCAAGGCCTTCGGCTCCATGCTGCCCTTCTGGGGGGCGCTGACCATGCTCGGCTTCGCGGCGATCCTCGCCCGCCTGGTCATGGTTGCCACGCGCGACAAATCCCAGATGGCGCGCCAGCAGGCGCTGATCGTGCTGAGCGGCGCCATCCTGGGGTACCTGCCGAGCCTGGTGACGTACGTCCTGCCGATCATCCTGAACCGGCAGGAAGCGCTCTCGATGCAGCAGATCAACCTGGCCTACGCGTTCTGCACCCTCTTCCCCGCGTCGGTCGCCTACGCCATGATCCGGCACCAGCTCTTCGGGATCCGCATGGCCATCAAACGAACGATCAGCTACGCGTTCGTCTCGATGGTGCTGACGGTCCTCTACTTCGCGCTCGTGCACGTCGCGGACCAGATCCTGGAAGTGCGCTCCCAGGCAGGCAGCGTGCTTGCCATCCTCGTCCTGACCCTGGTCTTCGCTCCCCTGCACCAGTGGACCCAGCGGCTGCTCGAAATGCTCTTCTTCCGGGTCTCCTACGACCCGCAGCGAATCGCCGCGGAGTTCGGGGACGCGATCCAGGCCCTCCATCAGCCCGAGGGGATCGCCACCCGGTTCGTCGAGCACATCCAGGAGGCCCTCCAGCCGCAGGCGCTGTCGGTACGCCTCGAAGGGGCCTTCGGCGACCTGGAGGTCGTGCGCGCCGAGAGGCCCGAAGGCCTTGCCCGGCTCGAAACCGGCCTCAGCTTGCCGCTGCGCGCGGGCGGCACCCTCGTCGGCGAGCTGCTGCTCGCGCCGCGCAAGACGGGCTACGAGTACGACGAGTACGATCGGCTCTTCCTGAGCAACCTGGCCGAGCAAATGACCAACGCGCTGCGCGCCGCCGAGCTGTACCGGACGATCCAGGCACGCAACGCCGAGCTCGAAGAGGCCAACCAGCACCTCAAGGAGCTGGACCGCCTCAAGAGCAACTTCCTCAACGCCGCCTCGCACGAGCTGCGCACGCCGCTCGCCTCAATCGTGGGCTACGCCGAGTTCCTCGAGGACGGGCTGGGGGGCTCCCTGAGCGAGACCCAAGCGACCTACGTCGACCAGATCCAGGTCGGTGCCACCCGTCTCCAGCGCCTGGTGGAGGACTTGCTCGACTTCGCGCGGGTGGAGGCCGGCACCCTCGCCATCCAGGTAGAGCCGACCGACCTGGTCGAGAAGGTCCGGAGCGTGATCGAGGGCCTCAGGCCCCAGGCCCACGCCGTCCAGACCACTCTCGTAAGCGAGCTTCCGGCAGCGCCCGTCATGCTCAACCTGGACTCGCAGCGCATCGAGCAGGTCCTCATCAACCTCACAGCCAACGCCATCAAGTTCACCCCGGAAGGGGGCGAGGTCACGATCGCCCTGCGCGAGACCCCCGAGGGCGCGCGGGTGGAGGTGCGGGACACGGGCATCGGGATCGCCCCCGAGCACCTGCCCCACCTTTTCCAGAAATTCTTCCAGGTCAACACCGGCACCACGCGCCAGTACGGCGGCACTGGGCTCGGCCTTCCCATCGCCAAGGCCTTCATCGAGGCCCATGCCGGCCAGATCGGGGTCGAGAGCGTGGTCGGTCAGGGCAGCGTCTTCTGGTTCACCCTGCCCCGCGTGCCTGCCCCCGAGGAAGCGCTAGCGAAGGCCGAGGTGCCGCTCGGCCTTTCGTGAGGTGAGGCGATAAGCGATCGCTGCGGCCCCGAGGGTCACGACCATCCACGCAAGCGTCGAGGGGTAGGCCCGCAGGGTGCTGAACACCCCCCAGCCCGCGCCAAGCAGATAGAGCGAAAGGGCGAGGGCGCGCCAGAAGCCGAGCTTGAGCCCGTCGATGCGCAGCACGGCGCAGGCGCTCAGGGCTCCGAAGATGGCGAGGGTGACTCCGACCGCGCCGAGCAAGAGCTCGAAGGAGTTGGTCACCGTCATGCCCGCCGCGAGCGCGGTCATCAGGCCCACCGACCCGGCCCCGCCCCAGGGGCCCGGACGCCACCGCACCCAGCGCGGCAGGTAGCCGTCCTCGGCCATCGCCGCACAGACGCGCGGCCCGGTCATGCTCATGGCCACCACGCTCGAGACCAGCACCGCCAGGATCATGCACGAGGCGAAGACCCCGCCGATCGGACCGAGCAGCTTCGTCGCCACCAGGTGCCCGAGCGTCAGGGCCGATGACTGGGATTGGGCCACGGTCGCAAGCTCGGCTCCTGAGAGGGCGGTCACGAAGACGAAGTTGAGCAGCAAATAGATCGCCGCGACCAAGCCACAGCCGAGCCACATGGCGCGTGGCACGTTCCGGGCGGGATCCTCGACCTCGGAGGCCATGTAGACCGCCGCGCTCCAGCCCGTAAAGGCGAAGCCCACGTAGATCTGGCCCACCGCGAAGGGCATGGAGGTCAGCGACTGCAGCGTCTCGGCACCGGGCAGGGCGCGCAGGGGATCGAGAATCCCCGAGAAGAGGGCCGCGCCCACGAAGAGCAGGACCGTCGCCAGCTTGATGACGACCCCCAGGTTCTGGACGGCCCCGCCCCACTTCAAGCCCGAGGCCTGGATGGCGCCGAGGCCGATGACCAGGGCGAGGGCCACGGGCAGGGCGAGCCCCCGGGCGCCGAGGGCCTCGGCATAGGCCCCTGCCGCCATGGCGGCCATGGCGATCGGGGCGGCGAAGCCGAAGACGATGGTGACCCAGCCAGCCGCGTAGCCAGCGAAGGGGTGATAGAGGTCATGCAGGAAGCGGTACTCGCCGCCGCTGCGCGGGACGTGCGCGGCCACCGCCGCGTAGCAGGTCGCGCCACAGGCGGCGAGCACGCCGCCGAGCAACCATTCGAGCAGGATCGCAGCAGGCGAGAGGTCGCGGGCCAACAGGCCGCTGGTAACGAAGACGCCGCTGCCGATCATGGTGGCAACGGCGAGGCCCACCGCGCTCGGAAGGCGCAAGCGACCGAGGGAAGTCGAGGTCATGGGGACGGCTCCTGGAAATTTCGACAAAACTTAACGGAAGCATAACAGGCTTTTCCCCCCTGCGCCCGATAACTTTTATGCCTCCCGTCGTAAGAGAGAGACCGATGAAACGCCTGTTGCCCCTCTTGTTGTTGCCCATGGTCACGGCCTGCGCGATCGCCTCGCCCTTCGCGCCCGACGCGGCGTCACAAGGTGCGCGGGCCTACGGGGCTGACCGCGACGGGGTTGCGATCGTCAAGGGCTACTACGCGTCCCTGGTCAAGCGCGATCCGCAGCTCGTCGCCAAGAAGTACGAGCTCATGAGCGACTCGGCCTTCGCGTTCTTCCGGGGTAGCGCCCACCTCTTCTACGCCGACGTTGCCAAGGACAAGGGGCTCGCGAGCAGCCTCAAGATCCCGCTGATGGGGGATCTGCACCTCGAGAACCTGGGCACCTACCAGACGTCGGAGGGCAGCCTCGCCTACGACCTCAACGACTTCGACGAGAGCTTCGTCGGGCCCTACACCTGGGAGGTGGCGCGCTGCGCCACCAGCATCCTGCTTGCCGCCGACGAGGCGGGCCTGAAGGCCGGCGAGGGCCGTGACCTGGTCGAGACCTTCCTTGTCGCCTACCGCGACGCCGTCAAGGGCCTGGCCAAGAACCCGCAGACCCTCTCGCGGCCCCTGGGGGCCGAAAACCTGCACGGTCCTGCGGTCGAGGCGATCGCAAGCGCGAGCAAGGCCTCGCGCGCCGATTTCATCGCCAAGCAGACCGAAAGAGGAAGTTTCAAGCTCGGCAAGAAGCTCTCAGCCTGCGACGAGGGCACCCGCGAGCGCCTTCGCGCCGCGGTTGCGGCTTACGCCGCCGGGCGCAGCGAAGGGGCTCGCTTCTACCGGGTCAAGGACGTGGCCGCGCGGCTCGCCGGCGTGGCGAGCATCGGCCGCTACCGCTACGTGGCCCTCATCGAAGGCGCGAGCGAATCGCCCGACGACGACGTGATCCTCGAGTTCAAGGAGGAAGCGACGAGCGCCGCCGCCCCTTACGCCGCCTCGCCGGTCGCCGACGAGGCCGCCCGCGTCGCGCAGGCCTACCGCTACTTCTTGCCGGGAGCGGATCGCTTCCTCGGCACGGCCCGGGTGCAGGGGCTCGATTACCTCATCCGCGAGCTCCAGCCCGCCAAGGGCGGCGTGGAGCTGGCCGACCTCAAGGGCTCCAAGGGCTTCGCCAGCCACATGCCTGCCGTCGCGCTGGCCGCAGCCCGTGCCCATGCCCGCTCGGGCCGCGTCTCGGACCTGATCGCCGACATGGGAGACGAGAAGGCCTTCGTCGCCCGCATCCGCGACTTCGCCGTCGCCTACCACGACCAGGTCCAGGAGGACCACCGCGCTTTCAAGAAGCAGCGCTAAACGTAAAAAGGGGAAAGCGAGACGCTTTCCCCCTTTTCGTTTTAGCCGAGCGCCCGAAGGGCCTCCTCGGGCGTCAGAGGCGCGTGCCGCGCGATCGCCTCGAACAAGGTATGATCGCTCGAATCCGTCCCCCAGCCCGGCGCGCCGAAGGCCTGGCGCTCGAAGTGGCGGCGCAGGAACTTGACGGCGATCGCAAGCCCGCGTCCTTCGCCGCTTTCGAGTTCCTCTTCGGCCCCTTCCAAAAGCAGCGTCGCCTGGTACACCCGAAGGGCCCAATCGCTCCACTCCTTTGCAAAGAGGGTCCGGCCCTCCTGGGCCGCGGCCAGCTGGTCGAAGGCAGCGATCAAGCGATCGAGCGCCGAGAGGGCCTGGTCGCGGTACGGGGCGAGCCTCGACTGCCGCAGGGCGCCAAGACGGGCGCGCAGCGTTTCGAAGAGAGGCGCCTGGGCCCCCTCCTTCTCGAGGCAGCGCAGCACGTCCAAGACGAGGATGTTGGTGGTCCCTTCCCAGATGGGCAGCACCTGGGCGTCGCGCAGGAGCCTGGGGGTGACGAAGGTCTCGATGTAGCCGTTGCCGCCCAGGAACTCGCAGGCCATCGAGGCGAAATCCACGGCCTGGCGCGCCGTGTGGTACTTGATCTGTGGGGTCAAGAGCCGCAGCAGCTTGCGCTCTTCGGGGGTCGCAAGGCCGTCGTCCTGGCGATCCAGGAAGGCGATCGCCTCCCAGACCAGGGCCATGGAGGCCTCGTGCTCGATGGTCATCTCCACCAGCTGGCGCCGGACCATGGGGTACTGCTCGATCAGGTGGCCGAAGGTCGCGCGCTCCCGCGAGAACTTGAGGCACTCGTAGAGGGCGCGCCGCGTGACGGCGACCGAGGCCACCGAGTTATAGATCCGGCTCAGGTTGAGCATCTCGGTCATGTAGGCGAAGCCGCGGCCCACCTCGCCGACTGCGAACGCGCGGGCCCCGTCGAGCGAGATCTCACCGCTCGGCATGGAGCGAGTGCCCAGCTTGTCCTTGAGGCGGTTGATCCGGTAGCGGTTGGGAGAGCCGTCCGCCCAGGTCTTGGGCATCAGGAAAAGACCGAGCCCCCGGGTGCCGGGAGCCGCCCCCTCGGGGCGCGCCAGGACCATCATGACGCCCGCTTCGCCCGCGTTGCTGCAGAACCACTTGTCGCCGTAGAGCTCCCAGTGGTCCCCCACCTGCCGCGCGGTGGCGAGGTTCGCCCCCACGTCCGAGCCGCCCTGCTTCTCGGTGAGGAACATGGCCCCCTGCAAGAGGGTCTCGGGATCGCGCGAGGTCAGCCCCGGCAGGTAACGCGCTTTGAGAGCCTCGTCCCCGAAGGTCGCAACCAGCCGTGCGGCCCCCTCGGTCATGCAGATGGGGCAGTAGAGGCCCTGCTCGGCCTGCGCGAAGACGTAGCCGAGGCCGAAGGCCAGCGCGTGCGACACCTTGCCCTGTTCGCGCACCGCCGGGTCGTGGTACATGCCGCCGAGGCCCGCCCCGTAAGCGAGGCGGGTCATCTCCTTGTAGCTCGGATGGCACTGGACCTCGTCGATGCGCTCGCCCCAGGGATCGTAAGCCTTGAGGGTCGGCGGATGCTGGTTGGCGAGCTCGGCGAGCGGGGGAATGACCTCGGTGGCCATCCGCCCCATCTCCTGGAGCTGCGCCAGGCCCCACTCCCACTGATGAGCGGGCAACCGGCGCCGCAGCAGGCGGTAGAAGGCCCGGTCCGATGCGAAGAAATCGCGCTCGGCGGCTTGAGGGGAGGAGAGCTTTGAATCGACGTTCATCCCGAACCTCCTGAGGCGCGAGGGCCCCAACGCGTGTGGTGTGAAGGAATCAGCGGCGGGTGCGCGGCTTGGCTCGCTCGTACTGGGGCGGCCAGGGCGCCTCGTGGCCCAGGGCCTGCGCCGCATGCAGCGGCCAATAAGGATCACGCAGCAGCGCGCGTCCGAGCAGCACCAGATCCGCCTGGCCTTCGCGGATCACCGCATCGGCCTGCTCCGGCTCGCTGATGAGCCCAACCGCCGCGGTGGGGATCCCGGCCTCGCGCCTGATCCGATCCGCGAACGAAACCTGGTAGCCAGGTCCCACGGGGATGCTCGCCTTGGGCACGAGGCCACCGCTCGACACGTCGATTAGATCGACGCCGTGGGGCTTGAGGCGCCTGGCCAACTCGACCGATTGATCCGCGTCCCAACCCCCGTCTGCCCAGTCGGTGGCCGAAATCCGGACGAAGAGGGGCATGCCCTCGGGGCAGCGCGCGCGCACGGCGTCCACTACCCTCAGCAACAGACGGATCCGGTTCTCGAAGGATCCCCCATAGGCATCCGTGCGGTGATTCGAAAGGGGCGAGAGGAACTCATGGAGCAAGTAGCCGTGAGCGGCGTGGATCTCGATCAGCTGAAAGCCCGCGGCAATGGCCCAATCGGCCGAGTCGGCGAACGCCTGCACGACGCGCTCGATACCAGCCTCGTTCAGGGCCACGGGCATGGGGCAGCCTTCCTCGAAGGGGATGGCACTCGGCGCCACGACGGGCTCCCAGCCTCCTTGCGCGGGCGAAAGGGCCCCGTCCCCTTCCCAGGGGCGGCTGGTGCTGGCCTTGCGCCCCGCATGGGCGAGCTGGATCCCGGCCACCGCCCCGTGCTCGCGAATGAAGCGCGCAACGCGGGCGAGGGGCTCGATGTGCGCGTCCGACCAGAGGCCCATGTCCTGGGGCGAAATGCGGCCGATAGGCTCGACCGCCGTCGCCTCGACCATCACGAGGCCCGCCCCGCCGATCGCCCGAGAGCCAAGGTGGACCAGGTGCCAATCGTTGGCGAAGCCGTCCTCGCACGAGTACTGGCACATGGGCGATACCCCGATCCGGTTGCGGAATTCCAGCGCGCGAAGCGCCCAGGGTTCGAACAAGTGCATGCCAGCCGCCTTTCTGGTCGTGCCATCCTGCCGCCTGAGGCGTTACGATGGTCGCAGGCAACGCCCGCTCTCTTGGAGGGACCGATGAACTCTCGCCAGCAAGCCGACCACCTGATGCGCGACCTCTACCTGCGCCGCTTCGGGGACGTCCCTTACGATCCGGCCCTCGTCATGGAAGGGCACCGGCTTGCGACCGCCATGCAGGCATTACAAGCACTCGGCTTCGAGGAACCTGACCTGACCCAGGCCTTGCGCGAGTACATGACCTACTGGGACGACGCCACCTACGGCGGCCTGGCTCGCTACCTGACGGCCAAGCTCGCCAAGCGCAAAAGCTGATCGTCCCGGACCTGACGGCCTTCCGGGCCCTCTTCCAATTCTACCATCGTGGCGGCCATGGTACCGTGATCGTGCAAGCTTCCCTCTCCTGAAGGAGGTCATGGATGGCGGTACGAGTCTACGGCCTGAACCACATCGCGATCGAGGTGACCGACGCAGCGGCAGCGGTCGCCTTCTACTCGGACGTCTTCGGGCTCGAGATGCTGACGGGGGGCGAAGGCGCCGCCTGGTGCAAGATGGGCGAGCACCAGTTCATGGCGATCTTCGAGGTCGAGGAGCTACAGCCGGACAGGACCCGCCACTTCGGCCTGATGGTCCGGGACGCCGCGCAGATCGCCGAGGTGCGCCAGAAGGTGCAAACCAAGTACGGCCTCACCCTTGAGCCCCACTTCCGATGCGACTTCCGGGATCCCTGGGGCAACCGCATCCAGGTGGGGGACCTGCACGACGAATCGCTCGTCTGGCTCTTGCCCTACCAGGAGGTCCAGAAGGCGGGCATCGTCTTCAGCGACACGGCCGACCAGAGCGCCAAGGACCCATCACTCGACGCCTTCGGCCGGGAGTGAGGCGCTCCCGCACCAAAAGTTCTTCGCCGCGGATGCTCATGCACCCGCGGCGAAGGAATCGTCCTATGGTTTCGTGACGGGCGCTAAGCTCTCTGCTGCTCCGCCTGCCTTCTGCTGCTCGGGCTGCCGCTGTTTGCGCGGCGTCCAGCCGTTGAGCGAAAGGGCCACGAAGAGGATCAAGAGGGCCACGATGCTGATAGGGTGGAACGGCTCGCCCAAGAGGAAGATGCCGAGCGACATGCCCACCATGGGCACCAGGTAGTTGCTCAGCGAGGCGAAGGTCGGACCCGCCTTGGCGATCAGCACCACGTACAGCAAGTAAGCGATACCCGCGTTGACGACGCCCAGGAAGATCAGGGCGCCCACCACCTTGAGGCTCCAGGTCAGCGCCCAGGGGCGATCCACCCACAGGGCGAAGGGCAGCAATTGCAAGGTCGAGGCGAAGAGGATGTTGCGGGCCGTGGTAATGAAGGTCGGCGAATCGAGGCGCTTGATCAAGACGAGACCGCCGGCGAAGCACCCCGCACCGCCGAGCATGGCGAGCATTGGAACCATGTTGCCCCCGAAGCCGTGCTGGAGGCTCGCGGCGTTGAGGACCAGGACGCTGACGAAGCCCAGCCCGATGCTCAGGACGTTCCCCAAGGTCAGCTTCGTGCCCTTGATGATGAGCGGGGTCAGGACCAAGGCGAAGAGGGGGATGGTGCCGTTCAGGATGGCGGCCGTCCCGCTTTCGAGCTGACGCTGGCCCCAGGCCATCAGGAAGAAAGGCAGGGTCGCATCCACCACGGCGATCCAGAAGTAGGTCATGAAGGGGATCTTGCGGGTGGGGGCGGCTGCCACCTCGCGACGCTCGCGCGAGAAGTGGAAGATCACCGCCAGGGTCAGGGCCGCCAGCGCCGAGCGCACGAACGCGATGGTCAGCGGGGGCAGCGCGGCCAGGGCAATCTCGTTGAAGAAGAATTGGGAGCCCCAGATCAGGCTGATCGCCACCAGGAGCGGAAAGTGCTTGTTCATTCTGTCGAGTATAGCAGACCCGAAAGTCGCCTCACCAGGACATCCCGCTCGAATGACCCCCGGGACATCAAGTGGATTCCAGGCGCTTCGGCACCTCGCACCTTGACCCGCCCGCCGACGATGAGAAGATGAAGACAAGGAGCACGACGAGGCTCGACCAAGGAGGCACACATGGCCAGAACGACCAAGGACCTGCTGGAGGCGATCCATCGACAAGGGCACCTCGGCGGCAGGCAGATGAGCGAGATCGTGGCGGCCGTCCACAACCACAACGGCCAGGCAGACAGCGCCACCGACATCTGGGACCGCGCGGCGCACCACGATTTCGGGCACCTTTTCTATCTTTACAAGGACGCCGAGCGGTGGCTCGACGTTCACGGCAACGAATTGAGCCGCCCCGAAGTGGAGCGGCTCTGGGAGGTCATCTCGTAACGTGCACGTGATCCGGATCCCGACGGCTTCGTCGCCGAGCGGCAACAAACGTAGCTATCACTTCGAGGACCTGGTCCGGGCCGGCTTCGGCCCGGGCCGCATGATCCCGTCCGGGATCGACTGGGGTGACCTGGAGGCCTCCTGGCACGGAGACCACTGGCTCTACCGTGCCAAGACGCCCCACGGAAACCGCTGGCTGATGCTCAACGACCCGATCCCCAGCCGGGGCCAAGCCCTTCTTGCGCAGCAGCCGCTCGAAGGCTAGAAGCCGGGCATCAGGGGCCGCCACCAGGGGATGGCGAAGAGGATCGCGAGGGTCGAGAGGGTGTACCAGATGGCCGCCGTGCGGAACTTGGCGTCGTTGGAGGCCTTCTTGACCATGACGCTGCCCACGTGGGCGAGGACGACCGCCACCAGCATCAGGAAGGCGTGCTCGACGGCGAAGAAGCGCAGCGAGGGCTCCTTCATGGCCGCCTTCATGTTGGAGAGGGCGGTCCTGGTCACGGGGCTCAGCCCGAAGTAAAGCACGATCCCGAGCAGGAACTGCAGGTCCAGCGCGCCGGTGAGCATCACCCCGTAGCGGCGATCGCCTTCCTGCCATTCCTTCTTACCAAACCAACCTTTATACGCCATCACCAGCGCCAGCGCGGCGAGGGCGAGCACCAACCAACGCAGCACGTTGTGGGCGCCAAGAACCATCGGATACATCTCAAACAACCTTTCTACAGGGAATAGAGCCGAGGGATACTACCGTATCCCAGCACAAGCCGCAAGCCTGAGCGCTAAAAGATCACGCTTCGTAGCGGATCTCCACCTGCGCCAGGTAGGCCTCCAGGGCATCGATCGCCCGCGCAAGCACCTCGGCGTCCTCGCTTTTCGCAGCCCCCTCGATCACGCGCCCGATGTCGGTGATGTCCGGGAAGCCGAAGGTGCTACCCGTTCCCGCCAGGTTGTGCCCGACTCGGCGGGCGGTTTCGAGGTCCTTTTCCGAGAGGGCCCCGCGCAGGGTCCGCACGTCCGTCTCGCGGTTCTCGAGAAAGCGCGGAATCAACGGCGCCAGGTCCTGCCGAACGATCGCGACGCATCCCTGGAGCACGGGCTCGGGCGCGGTGGGGGGCTCGGGCGGCGCAAGGTCGTCGATGCGCTCGACGGAGCCTGCGATCTCCGCCACCAGGCGCAGCAGGTTCTCCTTGGCGATCGGCTTGGTCAGGTGCATGGTGCAGCCCGCCTCCATGCTGCGCTGAGCCTCCTCCTTGAGGGCGAAGGCGGTCAGGGCAATGACGGGCACCTCGCCCATCCCCTGGGCGCGCTCGAACTCGCGGATGGCGCGAGTGGCGGTATAGCCGTCCAGGATGGGCATCTGCATGTCCATGAAGACCAGATCGTAAGCGTTCGCACGGTAGCGCTCCAGGGCGATCGCCCCGTTCTCCGCCACCTCCAGGTGGTGGGGGGTGTGGCGCAGGTAGGCCTTGAACACCGCCCGGTTGTCCTCGGCGTCCTCGGCCAGCAGGATCCGCAGGGGCCGCACCGGCTGGGGGGCTTCTGCCGGGACCCGGCGCGTGGCTTCGCGCGGGGCCTCGGCCTCAGGCAACTGGACCGTAAAGTGGAAGGTGCTCCCCTTGCCCACCCGACTCTCGACGCCGATCTCACCGCCCATCAGGTGGACGAGGCGCCGGACGATGGAAAGACCCAGGCCGGTGCCCCCGTAACGGCGGGTGGTCGAGGAATCGGCCTGCTGGAACTTCTCGAAGATCAGCTCGCGCTTGTGCTCGGGGATGCCGATCCCCGTGTCCGAGACCGCGAACGAGAGCTGGCCGCCGGGGCCCGGCGCCACCCGGAGCACCACCTCGCCCTGCTGGGTGAACTTGAGGGCGTTGCCGATCAGGTTGTGGATCACCTGGCCCAGGCGGTGCGGATCCCCCAGCACGTAGGGCGGCACGCCCGCCTCGACCTCGGCTCGCAGGTTGATCCCCTTGGCGCGCGCGCGGACCGCCCCGAGATCGATAGCCCTGTCGATGACCTCGCCGAGCTCGAAGACGGTCCGATCCAGCTCCAGCTGGCCGGCCTCGACCTTCGAGAGGTCGAGAATATCGTTGATCACCGTCAGGAGGTTGTCGCCCGCACGGCGAAAGACCGCAACGTAGCCCGACTGTTCCTCGTTGAGGGGGGTCTCGGCGAGCAGCTCGGCCATGCCGAGGATCGCATTGAGCGGGGTGCGGATTTCGTGGCTCATGTTGGCGAGGAACTCGGACTTGGCCTGGGTCGCGGCCTCGGCGTGCTCCTTGGCCTGCGCGAGTTCGGCGTTCTTGCGCTCGAGATCCGCCAAGAGCGCCGCTCGGGTTTCGGCGAGCTCGCGGGCCGAACGCATCTCGGCCGCTTCAAGCTCCTTGCGCAAGAGCTCCGCCTGCGCCCGGCGGTGCTCCGCCTCGATGTGGCGGCGGCGCAGCTGGGCTCGCAGGCGACCCAGGATGGCCGCGTCGTCGTTGCCCTTGACCAGGTAATCGTCCGCCCCCGCGTTGAGGGCCTCGATCATGGTGGCTTCTTCCTCGATCCCCGAGAGGATGACGAGCGGGATCTCGCGCCAAAGCGGGTTGCGCTTGACGAGCTGGCAGAGCTGGAGGCCCGAGATGCCGGGCATCAGCATGTCGAGCAGGATGCAATCCACCGGCTGGACCACGAGCAGATCCAGCGCATCTTCGCCCGACTTCGCGACGACAACGTCGTAGCCCTCCTGCTGGAGGCGGCTCGCCAGGTGCCGATGATGGTTAGGGTTGTCGTCGACCAAGAGGACCTTCTTGGGGCCGAGCGGACTGGAGAGGGCGAGTACCGGGCTGGGCGGGGCGGCCGAGCGCAAGAGAGCCGAGAGGCGCGCGAGGATGAGGCTCAGGGGCTCTGACTTGCGGACGTAGGCGTCCGCCCCCGCCTCCAGGCCCTGGATCTCGTCGGCGAGGGCCTCGGAGGCGGTCAAGAGCAGGCACGGGATGTGACGCAGGCTCCCGTCCAGCCTCAGGCGATGGATGACGGTTGCGCCGTCGATGCCCGGCAGCCGGCCATCCACCACGATGACCGAAGGCTGGTGCAGGACCGCGAGGCGCAGGCCCTCCTCGCCGCTCTCGGCGGTGACGCACTCGTAGCCCGCTTCCTGGAGGGCCTCGCACAGCGCCGCGCGAAAGGTCGCGCTGTCCTCGATCACGAGCACCTTGACGCCCGACGAGACGGCGGGCGCTTGGTCGGCAGGACGCATCAGCTCGCGCGCGCGCAGCACCAGGTAGTCCGGGTCGTAGGGCTTGCCGACGAAGTCGATGGCCCCGCCCGAGAGGCCTCGGATGCGATCGCGGACCTCGGCCTCGGACGACAGCAGGAGCACCGGCAAATCGCGTGTCCCGGGATCATGCTTGAGTTCGGCGAGCAGATCCAGGCCGTCTCCGTCGGGCAGGTGCAGATCGAGGACGGCCAGGCCGTGCGGCGTGTTTGCGAGCGCTTCACGGGCGCTTACAAGCGTCGCGCAGAGGGTCGTGGGGATCCCCGCCGCCTCGAAGGCTTCGTGCAGGCTCATGCGAATGGTCAAACTATCGTCGAGGATCAAGACGGGCAGGGTCACGGGAACCTCCGATCGGGGGCCTGAGCGATCGAGAATGCCTGGAGGGTCTGAGCGATGCGGAAGGGCGGCAAGGTGACGGCCGCAGCGCCTAGCTTGATCGCCTCACGCGGCATGCCGAACACCACCGACGAGGCCTCGTCCTGGGCGATCGTGTGGCCGCCGGCCTGCTTGATGGCGAGCAAGCCTTCCGCCCCGTCGCGGCCCATCCCGGTCAAGAGGCAGCCGATGGCCCCCTCGCCGTAGGTTTTGGCGACGGATTCGAAGAGGACGTCCACCGAGGGACGGCAGGCATGCCGCGCCGGCGCTTCGGTGAGGCGCAGCCCCTCGGGGGTGGCGACCAGGTGCCGGCCGGGGGGCGCGACGATCACGCAGCCCGAAAAGGGAAGCAACATGCCATCGGTGGCCGCCTTGACCGGCAGCGGCGAGAAGCTCGCAAGCCACTCGACGAACGAGGCGCCGAAGGGTTCCCCGATGTGGAGGACGAGCAGGATGGGCAAGGAGAAGCTCGGATCGAGCCCCTCCAGGATCTCGCGGATGACGCCCGGTCCGCCCGTGGAGGCCCCGAGCGCCACCAGCCGAGGCGTCTTCCGGGGGGCCAGGGTGTTGGGCAACGCCGGCGTGCGGGAGGCTGCGCGCAAACGACCGAGCGGATGCCGGATCACCTTGATCCGCGAAACCAGCTTGACCGCTGCGCAGAGCTTGCGCTCCCACTCCTTGCTCGCAAGGGCGCCGTTCGGCTTCTCGAGCACGTCCACCGCCCCGGCCGCCAGCGCTTCGCAGGTCTCGTAGGCCTCGCCGCGGTTGAGCGAGCCCGAGACGATCAGGATGGGGGTCGGACAGTGCGCCATGACGTGGCAGGTCGTCTCGAGGCCGTTCAGGCGCGGCATGACGATGTCCAGGGTGATCACGTCCGGGCGCAGGCTCTCGCAGAGGGCGATCGCCGCAACGCCGTCGGCCGCCTCCCCGACCACCTCCAGCTCGGGATCCGCCGAAAGCACCTCGACCAGGTACTTGCGGACCGTCAACGAGTCCTCGACCACCAGCACGCGCGTCCGAGCCATCAGCCCACCAGCCCTCGGACCGTCTGCAGGAAGATCCCCTGGTCGAACTCGCCCTTGACGATATAGGCCCGCGCGCCCACCTCGAGGCCCCGACGCCGATCAGCGGGCGCCGCCCGGGAGGTGACGAGGATCGCCGGGACCTCCGCGAGACGCGGGTCCTCGCGGGTAAGCGCCACGAAGTCGAACCCGGTCATGCCAGGCATCTCCACGTCCACGATGAAGAGGCCGTAGCGCTGGCGCTTGGCCATCTCGAGCCCCTCTTCGGCGCTGGTGGCGAGCGCGACTGTGAAGCCCGCCGACTCGAGGATGCTCTGTTCGAGCATGCGGGTGGTCAGCGAGTCGTCGATGACGAGGATCGGGAGCATGGCGTTCGAGGCCTCGGCCGGGCGCTCGGCTCCGGTTCGGGCCGTGGCCGCCGCCACGAGGCCCTGTGGATCGAGCACTGGCTGCGGGGTGCCGTCGGCGTCGAGTGCCGTGCCGATGACGAGCGGCAGCGCACCTGCCATCTTGGGCAGGGGGCGAACCACCAGCTCCGCCATGCCGATGAGGCGATGGGCGCCGACGGCCACCTCGCGGTCCCCGGCTCGCAAGACCACCACCGACCAGGTGTCGGGGGGCGTCACGCGTCCCGAGAAGAGCTCATCCAGCGGCTGGAAGGGCAGCGCGCGATCGTCGAGCATCAGCATCTCGGTCCCACCGTGGGTTTCGAGCTCGGTGGCCTGCAAGCGCAAGGTCTGGACCACCGCATCCAGCGGAATGGCGGCGACGAGGCCGTCCAGTTCGACCAAGAGCGCGCTCAGCGAGGTGAGGGAGACGGGCACCGTGAGCGTGAGGGTCGTGCCCTGTCCCTGGGCGGTCTCGAGGCGCAGCTCCCCCTTGCACTTGGCGACGAGGGCGTTGACCGCATCCAGCCCGATGCCTCGGCCGGAGACCGCCGAGACGGTGCGCGCCGTGCTGAAGCCCTGTCGGAAGAGCAGGCGAACCGCTGCGTCGAGATCGAGCGCCTCGGCCTCGGCGGGCGTCAGCAGGGCATGACGGGCTGCGGCCTGCTGAACTGCCGCGAGATCGACCCCGCGGCCGTCGTCGTGGATCACGAAGGCCACCCGTGGTCCACGGCGCTCGACCGTCAGCGAGAGCGTCCCCTCGGGGGGTTTCCCTGCCTCGATTCGCGCCTCGGGGGCCTCGATCCCGTGGTCGACGCCGTTGTTGATCAGGTGCAAGAGCGCGTCGCGAATCCCCGCGAGCACGTGGCCGTCGAGGCGCTGCTCGCCGCCGGTCGGCCGGAAGACGACGCGCTTGCCGAGGCGCACGGCCGTGTCGCGGACCGCTCGTTCGAGCTCCGGGAAGATCGCCGCGGCCGGCACGAGGCGCAGGGCGTTGGCGCGCTCGCGCGACACACCTAGCTCTCGCGAGGCGCGCGAGAGGCGATTGCCGTGGGCATGGCGCAGGTGGTCCAGGTGCTTCTTGAGGTCGTGCACCCCGGGCGCGTCGGCTTGCGAGGCGAGCAACTCGTCGGCGAGGCGACACGCCTGGTCGAGGAGGAGGGTCTCACGGCGCAGGGCATCCAGTTGCGTTCCCGCCTCGGCGAGCGATTCGAGCAGCACGTCGAAGCCCGCAAGCTCCACCCGCACCGCCTCGAAGTCCGCCACAGGCTGGACCGGCTCGGGCTGAGCCTTCGCCGCCGGCGTGGCCTCGACCGGCGCGGGCGCCTCAGCCCCCAATGCCGCGAGATCGAGGGCGATGGCGTCCAGGTGCCGCAGGATCGCATCGGTAACAGTCCCGTCGGCAGCGCCCTCTTTACGGAAAACGCCGAGCAAGTCCTCGATGGCGTGCGCCGCCTCGGCAATGCCGTCCTGCTCGACCACCCGTGCGGCCCCCTTGAGGGTGTGGGCCAGCCTGAGCAGGTTGTCGAGACCCTGCGCTGCGGGCACGCCGCGTTCTAGCTCCATCACGCCGTGGGAGAGGCCGTCGAGGATCTCGCGGGTTTCGATCCGGAAGTACTTGTAGCGATCACGGGCCATGGTCACGCCACTCCCACGAGGCGCGCGATCGCCTTCTCAAGCGCGGCGGTTTCGAGAACCGCGTAGGAATGGCCGGCGACCCGGACGAGCTCCTGGCTGTAGAGGTCCTGGCGCTGGCTCGACGGCGCGAAGGCCTCGCGCGGCACGCGCCAGTAGCCTTCAAGGGCCTCGAAAGCGAGCGCGACCGGTTCCTGGAAGCGGCACAAAGCGATCCAGGCGCTCGTCCCACCCGCGAGACCGAGCAAGGTGGCCAAGTCGTACACCGCCACCGCCCGGCCGCGCAGGCCCACCACACCGGACAGCCCTCGGGCGGCCCCGGGAAGAGGCACCACTTGACCGAGGGCTTGTAGCCCCGCCAGGTCCCGCAAACGAAACGCCAGGCGCTCGGCCCCGACGCGCAGCCCGATCACGTCCACGCCGTCATTGCTCGGGGCCATGAGCGGCAGCGTGAAGGCACGGTCGAAGTCGGCGCGCAGCGCCGCCAGCATCTCCTGCGAGTGGTCTTCGTCCATCCTCAAAGCGCTCTTCCCTCTCGTGCGAGCTCGGAACGGCAGAGCTGCTCCAGGGCCGTGCGGCCGAAGCCGCCCCCGAAGAGCGCAAGGCGCGCGTCGTTCTCGTTGGGGAGCAAGGCGAGCGCCTGTGTCAGCGCCCGGCGTCCCTGCTCGTGCTCCCCTCTGCGCTTGGCAAGCAAGCCCAAGCGCAGGTGGGGAAGCGAGAAGCCCGGTTCGAGGTACGAGGCCGCCTCGTAGTCCTTGATCGCCGAGGCGAGCTCACCTGCTTGCTCGTAGTATAGTGCCCGAAGATAATGAGCGCCAGCTGAAAACTCGTCGTTGGCGAGCGCGCGGCGACACACCGTTTCGACCGCCTCTCCCCGCCCGGTGTTGAGCAGCACCGCCCCGAGCAAGAGCAGGGCTTCCTGGGCTTCAGCGACGGTGGGGGGCAAGTTGCGCAAGATTGCTTCTGCTTCGACGAAGCGCTCCGAGGCGAAAAGCTCGTAGGCTCGCGCAAGGCCCGGTTGCGGGGCGGGGGCCTCGGTTCTCGGCCGGATGGCGACAGGCCGCGCGACCGGCTTGGGCCTCGCCGGAAGGGGACTTGCGGGGATGGTCACGGCCGAGCGGGCATATGAGGAGCGAAGAGACTGAGGGTCCTGCTTGCGGTAGTAGAAGGTGCCGTGGGACTGCTCCACCTGAAAGCACGTATCCGCCAGGCGGGTGGTTTCCGCATGGCCGAGAAAGAGGTAGCCCCCGGGCGAAAGGGCGCGGGCGAGACTCTCCAGCTGGCGCCGGATCGCATCGGCCGAGAAGTAGATCAGCACGTTGCGGCAGAAGATGACGTCGTAGGCACCCGGCTCCGTCGTGCGATCCAGCTGCATGAGATTGCCCAGCGAGAAGCTCACCATCTCTCGGATCGCAGGCGCCAGCACGAAGTCGCCGCGTCGCTCGCGAAAGTAGCGGGCCGTAATCTCGGGCGACACGCCGCGAAGCGACCAGGGTGCGTAACAAGCGCGGCGGGCCTTGGCGAGCGCGAGGCCATTGAGGTCGATGCCTTCGATGCGCACGCCGCTTCGAAGCAAGCCGGATTCCTGGGCTACCATCGCGAGGGTGTAAGCCTCCTCGCCGGATGAGCAACCGGCCGAGAGCATGCGCACCGGGCGGTGCGGCGCCGGCCGCCGGGCGAGGGCTGGCAGCACGACTTCCTTGAGGGCCTGGAACTGCTCGGGGTTGCGAAAGAAGTAGGTTTCGCCGACGGTCAGTTGCTCGGCCAGCTCGAACATTTCTTGATCGGCCGTTTCAGGCGCCAGGAGCAGGGCGAAGTAGGCCTCGGCAGTCTTGCAGGCCGTAGCCCGCATGCGGTCGGCCAGCACCCGATCGAGCCGCGTGCTCGCATCGAGGCCGGTCAGGCCGACGCGCGAGACGAGCAGCTCGGAGAACCGGGCCAGATCGCCGGTCAAAGGCCCCTCGCTCATTCGGACTCCTCGGGTGTGAGGACCGCCAGGTGCTCGGGCGGGACGAGGCGACCGCCCGCCAGCAGGATCAAGAGACGATCGTCCAATGAGGCGATCGCTTCCATCGCATGGCCCTTGGCTTGGCGAAAGAGCGGGGGAAGGTCCTCGAAGACCGCCGCCGAGAGGCGTTGGATGCCCACCACCGTCTCGACGGCGAGCAGCACCTGGCGCTCGCCCGTCTTCACGGCCACGAAGCGCTCGGGCGCTACCGGCTCCGAGGCACCGAGGAGCATCGCCAGATCGACTACCGGCCGAGGCTCGCCGCGCGCCACGGCCACCCCGCGCACGAAGGGCGGCGCCCCCGGCATCGGGGCCACCGACAAGGGACGCATGATTTCGGAGACCTCGTCCAGGCGCAGGGCGAAGGCCCGCGCCTCGACGCTCACCACCAGGACCGACAAGGACGTCATGGGCTAGTCCCGCACGAGCGAGGGCAGGGCCTCGCGCGCCTCGCGGCCAAGGGGCTCACCCCGCAGGGCCTTGCGGATCCAGAACTCGGTCACCTTGCCGGCCATCACGACCTCGTCATCCACCGCGATGACGGGGATCGCGTAGCGGAAGCGCTCGAAAAGTGCCGGATCCGCTTGGATGTCGCGGATCTCGAGCGAGAAAGGTTGATCGATTGCGACCTTATCGAGCAGGGCTTTGGCCTGGTCGCAAAGGCAGCAACCCGGTCCAGAAAAGAGCGTCACGCGGGGCATGGCGGGGCTCCTGGCCTATCGCGAGGAAGAGGGCGAACAGAAGAGGTTATACCCCCTTCGCGCACAAGGGTCCAGCCAGAGAGCATCTAACGAAACCAGGCATGTGACCTCCATTGGCCGCCTTTGGCGGCTTGGGCGCCTGCGGCTCATGGCAAGGAACAGTTTCGTTAGACGCTCTACTCCGCATAGGTATCGACCGATAAAACTTCGGCCAACGGCGCCCCGTCGCCCGAGAGGTAGCGCACCGTGCGATAGGTGGCCGATCGCGGCCGACTATCCGGCACCCGCTCGGTCTCGAGGCGCAGGCGCCGAGCGCCTGGGGAGTCCCCCTTCACCCGGACCCAGAGGGCCTCGTCTTCGAGGCGCGCCTCGAGCCGCACGGGGAAGGAGCCGGTATTTTCGAGGCGCAGGTCCGCGCGCCCGTACCAGACGGTCGCATCGCGGCCGGGCGGCACCGAGCGCACCCTGCGCAGGTGGGGGTGGCGCTCGACGATTCCGAGCCCCCCTAGCGCCGCGGCGTTGTAGAGGGTCGAGCTGAGCTGGCAGATGCCGCCCCCAATGCTGCTCGTCAGATCCCGCTCCAGGTAAGCGGGCGCGAGGCGGTAGCCCCGCTCCGGCGTGCGCGGTCCGACTTGCGCGTTGAACGACCAGACCTCGCCGGGCTCGATGACCCTCCCGTCGATGGCAGCCGCCGCCCGGGCGATGTTCGCGCGCTGGGCCTCGCTACGCTCCGAGAGGCCCGAGCGGAAGGCCCCGAGCTCCACCTGGAAGGGGCGCTTCATCCAGAGCCCCACCCCCAGTCCCAGGACCAAGAGTGGAACAAGGCCCCAGGCGACGGCTACTCTCGACCTCACTCGCCAATCTCCCAGCGAGCTTCAGCCCCGCGGGCCCGCACCTCGGGCGCGTACATCCCCTCGGCCACCGTGGGCAGCACGTGGTATCGCCCCGGCAGCTCGGGCCGAAGCACGTAGTACAGCGCATGGGAGCCTGACGCCAGCTCGCGCTCGAAGAAGACGGCCTTCTCGTCGCGCACCGCAAGCGCGCTCCAGCCCGCGGTGCCCTGCGGCGTCACCACCTCGGCGCCCGCCGGCAGCGGGTCCTCGACGAGCATGTAGCGCAGGGGGGCCTTGGCCTCAATCGTCAGGCGCACGAGCACCTTGGCCTGGGACTTGGCCGTCTGGCCCAGCGGCGCAAGCTTCGCCACCTGCTTGGCATCGAAGGAGGCCCCGAAGAGGCCACCGCTCGCCTGCCATTCGGCGAAGGTCTTCTCGTCAAGCTGAAAGTAATCGCGGCGCACCGCAAGCTCAGGGCTCGCCTTGGCCGGGATATCCTCCATGCGCGCGTCGTAGGAAAGCAAGCCGGCATAAGGCAAGCCGCCCGTCCCTTCCGGCCGGATCGCGAGTTCGTGGCGGCCGGGCGAGAGGCGAGAGGCGTCAATCACAAGACTCGCCCCCAGGTAGCGCTGGTCGCCCGAGAACGAGAAGCGCTCGATGACCTTGCCATCGAGGCTCACCTCGCAGGCTTCGGGCAAGCCCTGGGCGGCCCCGAGGCGCACCGCGTCGGCGAGCGCCATCACGATGGCCCCCGTGTCCTTGGTGCTCTGCCAGCGATCGCCCTGGCGGGTCATCAAGAGCCAGCGCACGGCTTCCTGGACCTCGGGGTCGTTCGGCGCGACGGCAAGCCCCGCGCGCACGGCGTACGCCGTCGTCTCGGTGGCAGCGTCGTACCAGGAGAAGGGCACCGCCCCGCTCTCCCAGTGGGTCATACCACCGGTGCGCACGGCGCGGCGCTTGAGCTCCGACCACAGCTCCCGCGCCCGAGCCGCCTCTCCCGCCTCGGCGAAGGCGAGGGTCGCAAGGGCACGGCCGTAGTTCGAGAGGCCGTCACGAGCGGTATAGAGCTTGTCGCGCAGGGCGCTCACCGACTCCTGCCAGGCGCCGAGCGCCCAGACGGCCGAGGCCAGGGCGTCGGGCCCCGCGCCGCGCCGCAGTTCATGGCGCGTCACCAGGTCCTTGCCAAGGCGATCGCCCTGGCGCTTCAGGTAGGCGAGGCCTTGCCGCACGGGCTCGGCGGGCACCTCGAAGCCCGCAAGGCGCGCCTCGCGCAGGCCGAAGAGCGCGTAGGCCGTCAGGTCCACCTCGCTCTCGTCCGGACCGAACCAGCCCCAGCCGCCGTCGGCGTGCTGGTACCGGACGATCTTGGCGATCCCCTCGTTGGCGAGCTTTCGCGCCTCCGGTCGCAGGGCGAAGGCTTCGAGGCCCAACTGGGAGAGGGTCCGCGAGACGCGGATCTCGGGCACGAAGCGGCTGGTGGTCTGTTCCAGGCAGCCATAAGGGTAGCGACGCAAGTAATCCAGGGCTGGTCCGACCGCCGCGAGCGGGGTCGGCGTCAGCGACAGGTCGAAGCGCAGGGTCTCGGGGATCGCATCAGGCGGCACCTCCAGCGTGATCGCAGAAGGGCTCGCCGTTTCGGCGAAGCCGGTAAAGGCCTGCCGTTCGGGCGTGCCGTGCGCCAGCACCGGGAAGCCCAGTTCCAGCGCATCGCTCGCCTTGGTCCCTACCGCCTTGAATTTCAAGCTCGCCGTCCCGGGGGCCAGGGGCTCGACCCAGAGGTCCAGGCGCGAAAGGCCGTTGCGCGCCACCGAGAGGCGCTCGGGGACGGCACTCGTCACCTTCAGGTTCGAGGCCGCAAACGCGACCCGCACGTCCTGGTCCTGCGGGGTGTAGTTGTGGACCAAAGCCGCGATGGCGAGGCGATCGCCCATGACGAGGAAGCGCGGCATGGCCATGCGCACCAGGAGGTCCTTGGTCGCCAGGAACTTCTCGCGGGTCACGCCCACCTGAGTGTTCGCCGTGTAGGCCTGGGCCTTGACCACCCAGGTGGTCAGGTTGTCGGGCAAGACGAAGCGGACCGAAGCTTTGCCGTCGGCGCCGGTGCGGATCGCGGGGAACCATGCGGCCGTGTCCTTGAAGTTCTTGCGAACGCGCGGCTCCTCGGTATCCTTGCCGGGGCCGCCCGAGTAGTCCTCCACGAATGAGTACGAGGTCGTCACCCGGTTCCACGAAGGACCGTAGAAGGTCCGGCGGATGTCCGGGGTGCGGTCGGGCGCAAGCGCGTAGATAGCCTCGTCCACCACCCCGAGGGCCACCTCGGCCGAGACCGGCCGGCCCGCGAGGGTGCGGGTCTCCACGTCGAGCCGCGCCTCCTCGCCGGGCAGGTAGCGCTCCTTGGAGGGCTTGACCTTCACCGAGAGGAAGGCTGCGTCAGGGCTCACGTTGAGCGAGCGCTCCGCCTGGAGGAAGGCCTTACCGTCCACCACCGCCGCACAGACGAAGGCGTTGGGGGAATAGTCCTTGGTGACGGGGATCGAAACGACCCTCGCCGCCTGGCCTGCCGGGAGCACCTCGGCGTGGTAGAGGCGCTGCCCCTCGACCGTCACGAGCGGATAGACGTCGCTGCGCGGCAGTTGGATCAGGACCTTCGCCGTCTCACCCGCCTGATACCGCTTGCGGTCAAAGGTCAGCCGAATGAGGCCCTGGCGATAGGTCTCCCCCGCCCAGTTCTCGCCCGCCACCCACAGAGAGGTCGCCGCCGTCACGGAGCGACCGTCCTTGTCCTTCGCCGTCACCAGCACGCGGTAGTCGCCCGAGCGATCGGGAAGCGCCTGTTCCAGGCGCGCCACGCCTTGCGCGTCGGTTTCAAGCTGCCAAGTACCCGCTGGGGTACGCTTGGTCTGGTAGGTGCGACCCTCGTCGTTAGTGACGGTCTCGACCGTCTCCAAACGAACGCTCAAGGGCGCCTTGGCGGGGTGGCCGTCGAGATCCGCCGCGCGCACCGTGAGGCTGAACGAGGCCCCCGGACGGTAGACGTAGCGATCGGGGGTAAGCTCCAGGCTCAGGGCACCTTGGGTGACCAAAAAGCCGCCCGAGCCCCGCACCACCTGGCGGCTCGCATCCACCGCCTCGAGCTCCACCGTGTAGCGCTGGTCCTGGGGGGCATCCTCTCCCTGGCTCAGCTCGGCCGGAATGCTGAGGGTCACGTGCCCCGCCGCGTCCGTGACCGCCTCGCCCTGGCTCACCAGGTTCTTGTAGCCCCAGCCGTAATCCTCGTCGCCCGCGAAGCCGGAATAGAAGGCATCGTCCTCGGTCGTCCAGGGATAGTAGGGGCTCGAGAAGACGTTGTAGCGGACCTTGGCCCCCACGACCGGCGAGCCGAAGTAGTACGAGGCCGTCACCACCGCCTTGGCGGTTTCGCCCGGGTAGTAACGCGCGCGCTCGGGCCGCACGTCCAGCTTGAACTCGGGCTTGCGGTACTCCTGCACCTCGAAGCTCGCCTCGTGTCGCTCGCCGCCGACCAGCGCGATCAGGCGGTAATCACCGAGCGGCGGCTCTTCGGGGAGCTTCAGGCGCCCGTCGAGTGCTCCCAGGGCGTCGGTCCGCGTGTCATGGCGGTGGATCACGTTCTCCTGGGCGTCACGCACCTCGATGGTCACGGGCACCGCCGGCAGGTTGAAATTCTCGCCTCCCTTCGCGCGACGCAGGATGGCCTTGTAGAAGACCTCCTGGGCAGGGCGGTAGATGGGACGGTCCGTGAAGAGCTGGGCGCGGTACTGCTGACCGCCGCCGTAGTAGTAGGACTGGGCGTGCGCCCACGTCCCCGCGTACGTGCCGAGCAGCATGAGGGTCTCGGTGCCTTGGAAAGGACGCTGGATGAGGCCCTTGGCATCGGTCGAGGCGCTCCAGCGCAAGCCGCGATCGTCGAAGGCCTTCACCGGCACCCCCACAAGCGGCTTCTTGGTCAAGAGGTCGACGGCGTAGACCAGCATCTTATCGGCCGAGCGCTTGGTGACCAGCGACAGGGGGGTGACCTCGAACCAGTAGGTGTCGCTACGCTTTGCCGGAACGCCCCGGACCACCCCGGAACCCTCCACTTCGAGCATGTAAGCGCCAGTCGAGAGGTCGGGAACCTCGAGGGTTCGGAAGAACCAGTCGTCATCATCGGTCGACTTGGGCTTCACCGTGCGGTCCCACTCGCGCACCAGGGTCGCCGAGGCGCCGAGCGAGGCCGGGGTCGCGTCGTTGAGGCGCGAAAGGGAATTGGAGTTGGTCGCGATCCGCCCCAGGTCGATGCGGTAGAGCTTCAGGCGCATGTGGTCCAGGAGGGTGCCGCGCAACGAGAGGAGGACCTTCTCTTGGGGGGTGAAGACTCGCTGGTGCTGCGCGAAGGAGATGTGCGGATCGCGCGGCGAGAGCGCAAAGCGCACGTTCGCGACGGTGCGGTCCTCCTCGACCTGGATGGGCGGGCTCGACCACTGGCTGTCGAAGCCCTTGGCGCGCGCCTGGACGTTGTACTGCCCGATGGGCAGCCGATCCATCCGGAAGCTCCCGTCCGCCTGGGCGATGGCCGTGCGGGTGATGGGCCCCATGAAGTGGATCCGTGCGTTGGGCAGGGCGTTGCCCGCCACGTCGCGGACCACCCCGGTCGCCGAGCCCGCAGGGGCTTCGCTCGCGAGGATCCCGACCCCGGTCGCCCCGAAGAGACCGACGACCAGGATCACAAGCCAAGTCAAGACGCGACGGAGATTCATAGGGCCTCGCTCTCTGGACCGTAGACGACGGTGGAAAATCGGAACATCAAGACCGGCTCGTGGGGCTCGAGACCGGCCTTGCGGCGACACTCGGCGAGCTGGTAGCGGGCGGTGCGGGCCTCACCCGGCAAAAGCACCGCTCCGCGGCCTCGCGCCGTGACCATGAGGCCCTCGCGCATGGGCGAAAGGGCCGCGGGCTGGGCGACGGACGTGAGCGGGCCGACCAGCGACACGAACAGGTCGAGGCCCTCCCACTCGCTCGCATTGATGGCCGCGTGGCGGTAGTCATAGCGCAAGGCTTTGACGGCTGCCACCCCGATGGCCTCGGCGAGCGTCGGCTCTTGTGGGTAGACCGTTCCCCAGCAGCCGCGGGTCTTGCCCGAACGGGCGTAGGTGACGAAGGCTCCCCCCGCGACCAGGAGGCGCTTGTCGACGCCAGGCGGCACGCCGGTGGGCACGGTGCCGTCCTTGAGGTAGGCGCGGACGGCGGCTTTTGCGATCGCCCGCACCTCGCGTGCGAGCGCCGGATCGTGGCGGTAGGGTTCGAGGGGCACGGCCTCGGCCGCGCCCGAGAAACCGAGCACGAGGGCCACGGCGTAGGCGAGGCGCCTCATGGCCTGAGCTCCTGCACGTGGGTACCGGGGTAGTAGGCCGTGAGGATCCGGCGCCAATCCCAGCCGGCCAGCGCGCGCCCGCGCGCGCCCCACTGGCAGAGGCCCACCCCGTGGCCCAGGCCCTTGCCGATGAAGGCAAAGGCCGTTCCCTCGCGTCGAACCTCGAAATTCAGGCTCTTGACCAGCCCCCAGCCCAGGTGACGCCCGATCGCCTGCCAGAAGCGATAGCCGGTCAGAGGGGTGCCGTCCACCTCGACCCCGGCGACCCAGCCTCCCGGCGCGCGATCGCGCAACGTTACGACTTCGACCGTCTTACGACCGAGCGCTAAGGCCAGTTGCACCGCCGGGATCCGGACGCGCCAGGGGGTGGCGAACGGTGATGCGGCGCAGAAGGCGTCGCGCTGCGCGAGCAGGTATGGCACCAGCGTGCCGCCAAAGACCGCGCGGCTGTCCGCTCCCTGGCCTGCGCAGGTCGAGTGGTATAGCACCTGGATGGGGGCACCGCCCGCACTCAGGATCCGGGCACGGGTCTGCTCGGCGGCGCGCACAGCCTCGCCGGTCGCAAGGCCCGCGTATGCCTGGCAATGGGTCAGGTCGCAGAGCGTCCCGCCCTGGTGCGCGCCGCCGCGCACCGCGAGGGTCCTCGCCAGCACCGCCTGGGCGAGCTTCGCCTGCAGGGGCCAGCCGGAAGGCATCTCGGCCGCCACCACCCCCGCCACGTAACCTTCGAGCGGCGCCTCGTTGACGACGACGAGACGGCCGCCTTCGGCATACAGGCGCACGCGCCCCGGATAGCGGCGCTGCTCGGCGTCGACTTGCAAGCTCACGACTCCTTGCGGCCCCTCGCCGAGGACGAGGGCCTTGCGCAAGAAGGGCCGGCCGTTGATCCGAAGGCCGTCGCCCACGGCCTGGATGACGGCAGGGCCAGCACCCCAGGCGCCGCTCGGCGCCGAGTAGAGTTCTATCTTGTCGCGCACGCGCCGTTCGAGCACCCTGACCTCCACCCAGCCAGGAGCCGGCTGCGCGGCAGCGGGCAGCGCCAAGAGGCCGAACAAGAGCAGCGCGGCGAAGCGGCGTCTCATCCGTGGGCCCTCTCGAAGATCCGGCGCGCGATGGGGGCGGCCGCCGTAAAGCCCGTCCCGTTCTTGACGAAGACCACCACGGCGAGCGTCGGGGTGAAGCCCACGAACCAGCCATGACGCAGGTGAGGCGCCGCAAGCTGGGTGGCGCTGCCGGTCTTGGCGAAGAGCGCAAGCCCCGGCACGTTCGCCTGCTGGGCGGTGCCGGCGAGGACCGCGCGGCGCATGCCGACCCGCAGCCCTTCGAGGCTCGCCCCGCCCGGCACCTGCCCCACGACGGCTCCAGGCTCACCCGGCCAGTGCGGGCGGCGACGCACCCCACCGCTCGCGAGGGCCGCCGTGAAGCCAGCCACCTGCAAGGGGGTCGCAAGCAAGTTGCCGGTGTCCCCGTAGGCGAGATCGAGCACTTCCGCGCGGGAGGTGACCGGCCCCAGCCGCCCCGGGATCTCGTTCGGCAAGCCGCTCCCGGTGCGCGACCCGAAGCCCGCCTTCTGGAAGGCGGCGCGCAGGCGTCGCGCGCCGAGCGCCTCGCCCTGGGCGTAGAAGTAAGTCGAGCAGGACTGAGCGATCGCCATTTCGAGATCGACGCTGCCGTGGCGCTGCCAGCAGCGGTGCGCCCCATAGCGGCCGTCGCATTGCACCCGGCGCGCAGGGTCCGTCAGGCCCGCCTCCAGGCTCGCAAGGCCGGTCACCAGCTTCGCGACCGAACCGATCGGAAAGGCGCTGGCAACCGCCACCCGGGGGTTGACCAACGCAAGCAGGGTGCCATCGCGCGGATCGAGGGCGATGATCGCTCCCTCGCGCGCGCCGAGGGCCTCGGTGGCCACCTGCTGGAGCGACACGGCCATCGCCTGAGGGCACGCCCCCAGCACGAGAAGGACCGCAAGTGCGCTCGCGCGACTCATGCCGCGACCGGCTGATTGGGGCGGCGGACCAACGCGAGGAGGTAGCCGAGCACCACGATCGCAAGGGCTGCGAACACGGCGATGCGCGAGGCGCGCGGAGTGTTCATGACCGCGATGAGCCAGGGCGCCGAGAGCAACGAGAGGGTTGCGGCCCCGAGCAGCAGGGGCGGCACGAGGGTGGCAAAGGAGGGCGTGCCGGTCTCGGGACGCGCCAGCGCGAAGGTCAGCCCCAAGAGGATCAGGCCCATCAGGTAGGTGGCGAGCGGCTCGATGTGGATGAAGTAACCCATCCCGAGGGGCAGCAGGAGGGTGAAGAAGGCCCCGATGCCGAGCAGCACCCCACGAAGCGGGAAGTAACGGCGCAGGGCCTGCAGGGCGAAGGGCACGAGCAAGGCGGCCACCAGGCCGAAGGCGGTGTAGGGATGGGTCAGATCGACCCCCACCTGGCGCAGGTAAGTGCGATCCAGGAAGAGCTGAAGGAGGGCCCGGCCCGCGAAGCTCGCCCCGAGCAGCCCCGCCGCCGAGAAGGCGCGACCCTGATCCGCGAGGAAGAGGGTGAGGCCCACCCCGGCGATCGCCACCCCGTGGATGCCGAAGAAGCGGTTGCACAAGAGCAGGGCACCGCCCGCCACCAGCGCGATCCCGATGTCTGCGATCGCCCGCGCGGGCTCAGCGCGCTCGGCAAGGCGTGCCATCGCCCCGAGCACGAGCGCGACGGCCACCCCCGCAAGCGCCGCCATCAGAAAGCGCGGATCGAGGCGCAGTCCCCACAGCCCCACGGGGAACGCGATGCCCGCAAGCAACAAGGCTCCGGCGAGCGGCCCCCAGGTTCGTGGCAGCGAAAGGGTCGCGTAGCGCACCCCCACGGCAAGCGCCGACCAACCGAGCGCGCGTGCGGTGCCGACTCCGTACTGGGAGACGGCGCGATCGCCCCATACCACCGCGGCCGCCATCCCCCCGACCAATGCCAGGGTGAGCGCCATCGCCTCGGCTCGCGGCTCTTCCGAAAGCGAGAGTGGCAAGACCGTGGCCGAAAGGCCTAAAACGCCCCCGAAGAGGCCGT